>NZ_CP171358.1:3672605-3978656 GCF_043518605.1 Agromyces sp. MMS24-JH15 | reverse complement strand
GGCCGAGCCGTCACTAGGCTGGGCCGATGGCGAACCGATTGGGCGACGCCGTGAGCCCCTACCTGCAGGCGCACGCCGCCAACCCGGTGGACTGGTATCCGTGGGGCGAGGCGGCATTCGCCGAGGCGGAGGCGCGGGACATCCCGGTGCTCATCTCGATCGGGTACGCGACCTGCCACTGGTGCCACGTGATGGCCAGGGAGAGCTTCAGCGACCCGGCGATCGCCGAGATCCTGCGCGCCGGGTTCGTGGCGATCAAGGTCGACCGCGAAGAGCACCCCGACGTCGACGCGACGTACCTCGCGGCCGCGAGCGCCTTCACGAGACAGCTCGGCTGGCCGCTGACCGTCCTCGCCGATCCGCGCGGGCGTGCGTTCTACGCGGGCACGTACTTCCCGCCGCGCGCCGTCGGGGGCATGCCCTCGTTCCGCGACGTGCTCCTCGCGGTCGAGGAGGCGTGGCGCGTGCGGCGCAGCGACCTCGACGGGACCGCGACCGCGGTCGCGGCGGCGCTCGCGGAGGCATCCGGATTCGGCCCGATCTCGGCGCTGCCGGTGAGCGAGGTCCTCGACCGCGCGGCGGTCGAGCTCGCGCACGACGAGGACCCGGTGCACGGCGGCTTCGGCGGCGCGCCGAAGTTTCCGGTCGCACCGGTGCTCGCGTTCCTCGCCGAGCGCGGCGGCACGCACCGCTCGCTCGCGGCGCGGACCCTGCTGCGGATGGGCGCGTCGCCGCTGCGCGACCCGGTGGACGGCGGGTTCTTCCGCTACGCGACGCGGGCCGACTGGAGCGATCCGCACTACGAGCGCATGCTGTCGGACAACGCGCTCCTCCTCGACGTCGGCGTGAGCCTGCTCCACGCGGCCCGCGCGGCCGGCGACGAGGACGCGCCGCGGCTCGAGGCGCTGGTCCGGGAGCTCGTGCGGTTCCTGCTCGAGACGATGCGGCTGCCGAGCGGCGGGTTCGCGAGCGCGCAGGACTCCGAGAGCGTCATCGACGGCGTCCGCGACGAGGGCGGCTACTACCACCGGGAGGCCGCGGAGCGAGCGGGCCTGGTTCCGCCCGCACTCGACGAGAAGGTGCTCACGGGGTGGAACGGCCTCGCGATCGGCGCGCTCGCGTGCGCGGGGATCTCGCTCGGCGACGAGGCAGTGGTCGAGGCCGCGCAGGAGACGGCCGACTGGCTCCTGGCGAACCACGTGCGGGACGACGGCCGGCTCGTGCGGGCATCGCGCGACGGCGTCGCGTCCACGTCGGTCGCCGCGCTCGAGGATTCGGGCATGTTCGCCGGCGGGTTGCTCGAGGTCGCGATCGCGACGGGCGAGGTCCGGTACGCGGTCGCGGCGCGCCGACTCGTCGACCGGGCGCTGGCCGCCGCCGGCGTCGGCGGCGGCTCGCCGGACGGGCCCGGGGCCGGGGCATCCTCGCGCGGCGGCCCGGTCTTCGCCGCGCCCGACGGCGTGGACCCGGTGCTCGGCGCACGCGGGCTCGGCCTCCCCGCCGACCCGGCCGAGGGCGCCGCGCCGTCGGGCATCACCGCGACCGCGGAGGCGGCCAGACGGCTCCATGCGCTGGGGGCCGGGGACCGCTACCTCGACGCCGCGACGCGCGCGATGGAGCAGGTCGCGGCGGCCGCGCTGGCGCGCCCGATCGCGTTCGGCGGATCGCTCGCACTCATGTCGGCGCTCGACCGCCCGCTCATCCAGCTCGTCACGGTCGTGCCGGACCCTGCTGCGGAACCGGGTCAGGTCACGGGCGCGGACCGGCGTCGCCGGAGGGACCGGGCTCGGGACGACCGGCGCCCGCGCATCGCCGAGGAACTCGCCGCGGAGACCCGGCGCCAGGCCGCCTCGGTGTCGGTCGTGCTCACCGACGCGCAGGCGTCGGCGTTCGCCGCAGCCGGGTTCGAGCTGTTCGAGGGCCGCGGATCGGGCCCGGCCGGCCGTGCCTATCGCTGCGAGCGGTTCGTGTGCGCGCTCCCGGTCGACGACGCCGAGGCGCTCCGCCTGCTCGGGGCATCCTGATCGCACCGGGTTCCGAGGTCATCCACCCGGAGTCGGGGTGGGGCACGTGCTGGGCGGCGGGGTCACCAGGTCGGCGGCAGGCGATCCATCAGCGACCAGGCGGCCGCGCTGAGGTCGGGGTGGTCGAGCGCGATCGCCCGGAGGAGGTCGAACTCGAACCGCTCGGCGGCGTCGCGCGGGGCCGCCGGGTGATACGCCCGCGCCCGTGCCATCCGCCACTCGGGCTCCTGCAGCCGGTCCTCGCGGAGCGTCGCCACGACCTGCTCGTCGACCGACGGAAGGTCGGGCAGGAAGACCCACGGGTCCTCCCCGAGTCGGCAGCGCAGCTCGATCAGGGCCGCGAGCTCATCTCGCGCGTCCTGTCTCAGGCGCTCCAGCGTCGTCGACTCCGGCATGGCGACCTCCCCCCTCGTTCGATGCTAGGACACCGTACGTGAACCATGTGACACGGCGGTTACGCCCCGTCTCGGCACGTGACGCCAGTGTGACGAGCGGGTGGACGGTCGGCGCACCGGGCCCGCGCTGGTTGAATGGGACGGATCGACCGAGGAGGACCATGTCCGAGGAATCCCACCCCCGCCCCGGCCGCGAACGGCTGGCGGACCGATTCCGGACGGACGTTCCGGACGCCGACACCGTCGCCCTCGTCGACCGGCTGCGGGCCGACCTCGAGGCCGCGCGCTTCGACGTGGAGGCGATCGAGGCGTTCTGGGACCGAGGCGTGGCAGCGGCCGGGACGCACCCGGGCGCCGCGCTCGCCCGTGGACATCGCGTGCCCGCCGCGCGTGCACTCGCGAAGGCAGCAGCGCCGGATCGGACGCTCGCCACGCTCGTCGGCTTCCTCCTGCTCGGACTGCCCGTCTCCGCGGACGACCTCGCGGGCGCGCTGCCGGCGCTCGGCGTCGCGGGCGCCGAGCAGCTCGGGCTCGGGGCATCCGACGCCGACGGGCGCGTGCGCCCGCTCCTGGACCTGCGCCCCTACGCATTCGCCGACGCGCACGGCGAGGGACAGTGGTGGATCGCGTCCGACCCCGGCGAGCTCGCGCTCGGCGGCGAGCTGCCCGAGGACCACGTGCTCGGCGTCGGCGGGGCATCCACGACGCTCAGCCGACTGCTCCTCCAGCGTCCCGCCCGACGCACGCTCGATCTCGGCACCGGAAGCGGGATCCAGGCGCTGCACGCCGCTCGGTTCAGCGACCGCGTCGTGGCGACCGACCTGTCCGCCCGAGCGCTCGCGATCGCGCGGTTCACGGCGCTCCTCAACCGGATCGACGACATCGAGTTCCGCGCGGGCAGCCTGTACGAGCCGGTCCGCGGCGAACGGTTCGACCGGATCGTTTCGAACCCGCCGTTCGTCATCACCCCGCGCGTGGACGGCGTCCCGAGCTACGAGTACCGCGACGGCGGGCTCGTGGGCGACGGGATCGTCGAGGCCGTCGTCCGGGGTGCTGCCGAGCACCTCGAGGCGGGCGGGATCGCCCAGTTCCTCGCGAACTGGGAGTACCGGGCGCGGCCGGGCGAGGATCCCGTCGACGGCCTCGACCGCGTCGCCGGATGGGCCGTCGCGAGCGGGCTCGAGTACTGGATCGTCGAACGCGAACAGCTCGATCCGAGCGAGTACGCCGAGACCTGGATCCGCGACGGTGGGACCCGCCAGGGGACGCCCGCGTTCGAGGCGCTCCACGACGCCTGGCTCGACGACTTCGCCGCGCGCGGCGTGACCGCGATCGGCTTCGGCTACGTGCTGCTCCGCCGGCCCGCCTCGGGGTTCCCGGCGACGCCGGCCCGGGCCGAGCGCCGGCACGGGGCATCCGGCGAGAACCCGGGTGGGCTCGGGATGCACCTCGACGCCGTGCTCGAGGCATCCGACCTCGTCGACGCGCTCGACGACGACGCGCTCCGCGGGCTCGCGCTCGAGGTGGCGCCCGACGTCACCGAGGAGCGGCACCACTGGCCGGGCCAGGAGCAGCCGACCGCGATCCTGCTGCGCCAGGGCGGCGGCTTCGGGCGCGTGATCGACGCGGGCACCGCGCTCGCCGCGCTCGTCGGCGCCGCGGACGGGACGCTGCCCGCGGGCGTGCTGTCCGATGCGATCGCCGACCTGCTCGACGCGGATCCGGCGGCGCTCTGGGCCGAGCTCGCGGGCGAGGTCCGTGCGCTCGTGCACGACGGCCTCCTCCGGCCCGCCGCGGCGGGCTGATCCGGCGCGGCCCGCTGCGGCGGGCGTGCGCGGGCTCGACCGGCGGGAACCGGGGCGGGCGCACGGCGGACGTTCGGCGCACGCCCCGGCGGCGCCGGTATCCTCGTGGTCGCAGATCGAAAGCGAGTCGAAGCGAATCCATGGCCGACAGTCCGCTCTCCGCGTCCCCGTACGAGGTCCTCGGCGTGCCCGCCGACGCCGACGCGTCCGCCCTCAAGGCCGCCTACCGACGGGCCCTTCGGACCGCCCACCCCGACACCGGCGGCGACCCCGCCGCGTTCCACGCGGTCCAGCGGGCCTGGGAACTCGTCGGCACGCCCGAGGCGCGCGCCGCATTCGATCGCGGCCGGACCACGGCGGCGCCGACCCGGGAGACCTGGGCGCCCCCGCCCCCCGGAGCCCGCCGCGACTCGCGGCCGCTCGCGCGGACCTACGGCCATCCCGGCGGATTCTCGCGGCAGCGGTACCTCGACCACATCCGCGAATGGGCCGGGCGCGGCGTGACGCTCGCCGACCCGTACGACCCCGCGCTCGTGCGCGGCGCGCCGCGGGACATCCGCCACATCCTCGCCGACGCGCTCGTCGAGGAGCAGAGCGCGCGCGCCCTCGCGACCCTCGGGATCGCGTACACGGTCTGGCACGACATCGCCACGGATGCCGGCGGCCCGGGCCTGCCGCCGAAGCTCGACCACCTCGTGCTCGGGCCGTCCGGGCTGTTCGCGATCCAGTCGGAGGACTGGGGCGGGCCCGTGCACCTGCGTCGCGGCGAGATCGTCGGCGGCCTGCCGTACGGCGGCCAGGACGCCGCCGCCGGCTCGCTCGACGGCGAGCGGCCGGTGCGGGCGCTCGCCGCGCGCGCCAAGGCGATCGCGCGCCAGGCGCGGGTCCGGCCGACGGCGCTCCTGATCGTCGTGCCCGACGAGCACGCGGCCGAGCCGTTGCAGCTCGGCGGGACCGTCCGCGGCGCGGTCGTCGCGCTCGTGCGCGCGTCGCGCCTCGCGAGTGCCGTGCGCGAGGGGCTGCCGGGCTCGGCGCACCTCGGCGGCACCGAGGTCATGGAGGTCCGGTCCCGGCTGCAGGCGGTCATCCGCTTCGCCTAGCTGGTGTTGGATTGAGGCATGCCGACGCTCGCGACCGACGCCCACCTCGCCGACTTCGCCGCCTTCCTGCAGGCGAGCCCGTCCTCGTTCCACGCGGCGGCCGAGGTCGGCCGCCGGCTCGACGAGGCGGGCTTCGATCGACTCGACGAGGCGGACGCGTGGCCGGAAGGCCCCGGGCGCCGGTACGTGATCCGCGACGGCGCCGTCATCGCGTGGGTCGAACCCGACGGCGCCGGGCCGTTGACGCCGTTCCGGATCCTCGGCGCGCACACCGACTCACCCGGGTTCAAGCTGAAGCCGAACCCGTCGACGACGGCCGCGGGCCTGCTGCAGGCCGCCGTCGAGGTGTACGGCGGGCCGCTGCTCAACTCGTGGCTCGATCGTGAGCTCGAGCTCGCGGGCCGCGTGGTCACGACCGCGGGCGAGGAGCGGCTCGTGCGCACGGGACCGCTGCTTCGGATCCCGCAGCTCGCGATCCACCTCGACCGAGAGGTGTCCTCGGCCGGACTCACGCTCGACAAGCAGACCCACATGCAGCCCATCTGGGGAGCGGGCGCGGCGGAGGACCTGCTCGACCTCCTCGCCGACCTCGCGGGTGTCGACCGCGGCTCGATCGCGGGGCACGACCTCCTGACGGCCGACACGGCCGCGCCCGCGCGATTCGGCCGCGACGACGTGTTCTTCGCCGCGGGGCGCATGGACAACCTCTCCTCGGTGTTCGCGGGGCTCGTCGCGCTCCTGGCGGCGCCGTCGGATGCCCCGCACGCGAGCATCCTCGCCGCGTTCGACCACGAGGAGATCGGCTCGGGCTCGCGGTCGGGCGCCGAGGGGCCGTTCCTCGAGGACGTGCTCGCGCGCATCGCCGCCGGCCGCGGCGCCGACGAGGTCGACCGACGCCGCGCGTTCGCGGGCTCGGTCCTCGTGTCGGCCGACGCCGGGCACGGCGTGCACCCGAACTACCCCGACAAGCACGACCCCGTGCACCGGCCGGTGCTCGGCGGCGGGCCGCTGCTGAAGCTGAATGCCAACCAGCGGTACGCGTCGGACGCGGTCGGGTCGGCGCTCTGGGCCGAGGCGTGCGCGCGCGCGGGCGTGGGCGTGCAGGCGTTCGTGTCGAACAACCGGATCCCGTGCGGATCGACGATCGGCCCGATCGCGGCGACCCGCCTCGGGATCCGCACGGTCGACGTGGGCGTCCCGCTGCTGTCGATGCACTCGGCGCGCGAGCTCGCGCACACGGCGGACCTGACGGCGCTCGCCGAGGCGATGCGCGCGGTGCTCGTGGGCTGACCCGGCGGGGCATCCTCGGGCCGACCCGCGTCCGCGGGGCATCCTCGGGGGCCGACCGGTTCGCGGGGCATCCTCGCGGTGCGCGGGCGAGCCCGCGATCGGCCGCGCCTCAGGCGGCGAGGATCGCGAGCGGCGCCTCGGGGTCGGCCCGCCAGTCGTTCAACGATCCGTCGTAGATGCGCACGTCCGTGCGGCCCTGGAGGGTGAGCGCGAGCGCGCCGAGCGACGCCGCGACGCCCGCCGCGCAGTACAGGATCACCGGTTCCGCGTCCGGCACCGCGGCGTGGGCCGCCGCGAGCGCCTCGGCGGCGACGACGCGGTTCGTGCCGCGGTCGACGAGGCCGCCCGCGGGCACGTTGAGGCTGCCGGGGATGTGGCCGGACCGGGGCGCCGCGGCGTCGCCGCGGAAGTCGGCGTGCGGAAGCGAGCACACGAGCGCGGCCGGAGTGCGGCCCTCGATCGCGGCGGCGACCTCCTCGCGCTCCGCCCAGAATCCCGGACGCGCGACGGGCTCGAAGGGCGCACCTGCGGACGCGGGCGCGACGTGGCCCGTCTCGACGGGCAGGCCCGCCGATCGCCAGGCCGCGAGCCCGCCGTCGAGGACCGCGACCCGCTCGAAGCCGAAGGAGCGGAGCACCCACCAGAGGCGGGCCGCGAACCGCCCGTTGGCGGTGTCGTAGGCCACGACGACCGAATCGGCGCCGATGCCCGCGGACGAGAGGGCCTCACGGATGCGCGCGGCGTCGGGGCGCGTGAACGGCAGCGGAGCGGCCGGGTCGGAGAACTCCGCGAGGAGGTCGGCGAAGACGGCGCCCCGGACGTGCCCGTCGAGGAGATAGGCGTCGTAGCCGCTCAGCCAGGCCTTCCCGCCACCGGGGGCGTCGACGAGCAGCGCGGTCGCGTCGAGGACGACGAGCCGGTCGTCGTCGAGGTGCTCGGCGAGCCAGTCGACGGCGACGAGGGGCGAGGGCAGGGTGAGCGCGGTCATGCGGGCACGCTAATCCGCGGACGGGCGGGGCGCTGCCCGCACCGACACAGGCCGTAACGACCCTCGCACGCGCGCCGAGGGGAGGCGATCCGGTGCCCGATCGCCGATGCGCGCGCCTGCCTCGCCCGTGAACGAGCCCACGGTGAGCAGTTGTTAGGCTTGGCAGGTTGCGCCGGAGGGCGCGCGACGTCGCCGATCGGGTCAATACATGAGAATCGCAGTCATCAACAACTTCTACCCGCCGCGGCCGGGGGGATCCGCGCACCTCTCGCAACACCTTGCGCACAAGTACGCGCAGGCGGGCCACGAGGTACTCGTGCTGACCGCCACGTACGGGGATGCCCCGGCGAGCGAGGTCACCGGCGGAGTCCGGATCGTTCGCATTCCAGCATGGACCCTTCCGAAGAATCGCTTCGCCGCGAATTTCGATATCGGGTTCACCTCTTCACCGCGCGCGAAGCGGCGGGTCTTCGATCTCCTCGACGAGTTCTCGCCGGATGTCGTGCACCAGCACGGTCAATTCTTCGATCTCACCTGGTTGTCGGGCTGGTGGGCACGGAAGCGTCGAGTTCCGACGTTGCTGAGCATCCACACTCGACTCGAAACCCCGCTGAGCAGGTTCAACGATTTCGTCTACGCGATGGCGGACCGGCTCCTGGTAGTTCCGCTCATGCGACTGCACAAGCCGAGGGTGGTCGTCATGGACATCCTGATGGATCGCTACATCGACAAGCGATATCGACGGGCGATCAGTGGCAAGGTCGCCATTCCCGTCGGCATCGACGTCGCCCGGTTGCAGGAGGGCGACGCGTCGGCCGTGATCGAGGAACTGGGCCTGCAGGGTCGCAGGCTGGTCGTCTCGGTCGGGCACGTCATTCCCCAGCGAAGCCGAATCGCGCTCGTGCGGGCGCTTCCGCTCGTGCTCCAGCGGTTCCCCGACCTGGCCGTCGTCGTCGTCGGCGGCGTCTACCACGACGAGTTCCTGCACATCGCCAAGGAACTCGGAGTCGAGCACGCCATCGTCACGACGGGTGCGCTTCCGCAGAACCGGATCCCGGACTTCCTCGCCGCGGCGGACGTGGAGGTGCACGAACTCGAGGGCCTCGGGTTCGGGACGGCGAGCCTCGAAGCACTGGCGACCGGGACACCGGTGATCGCCGCGATCGAGCCGGACAACTTCCTCGACATCATCGTCGAGGACGGCCGTGAGTTGTACCTGGCGCCGCCGATCAGCGGTTCCGACGCGCGCGCCGACCCGAGTGCGCTCGCGGGAGTGCTCATGCGAGTGCTGGAGAATCCTGCCGAGGCACGCGCTGAGGTCGCCGAGAATGCACGGCACCTGATCGAGCAGCACTTCACGATTGAGAAGGTGGCGGACCGGCACCTCGACGTGCTCGCCAAGATGGCCGCGGCGCGCTGACCTGGCTCACCGCACCGCCGGCGCCGCGAAAGGCGCGGCGCAGGGCGGTAGTAGGGTTGAACCCATGGATGAGAGCACCCTGCTGAGGACCGTCGCGGACATTCTCGAGATCGACATCGATGAGGTGTCGCTCTCGGATGAGCTCGAGGTCATCGGCTGGGATTCGCTCTCCAACATCAGCTTCATCGCCGAGGTCGACACGGCCGTGGGCCTGACGATCGATGCCGACGCGCTCGCCGAGGCCGTGACGGTCGCCGACTTGAAAGCGCTCGTCGACGCCGGTGCCTGAGGCGCCCGACTTCCTTCGGCTCAGGGGTCGCACGATCCTGATCACGGGCGCCTCGTCCGGGATCGGCCGCGCCACGGCGATCGCCGCAGCACGCCACGGCGCCCGCGTCGTCTGCGTCGCGCGCCGCGCCGATCAACTCGACGACCTCGTCGGCGCGCTGGAGGGCTCGGGCCATCTCGCCGTGGCGTTCGACGTCACCCGTCATGCCGAGGTCGCCGCGATGATGGCCGAGGTGGTGCAGCAGGTCGGCCGGCTGGATGGACTCGTGCACGCGGCCGGGATGCACGAACCGACCCCGCTCCGCGTGGCCTCGGCCGATCAGGTGCAGCATCTCTTCGACGTGAACGTCACGACCGCGGTGATGCTCACCAAGGCGTTCCGCCACGCGAAGGTTCGCGGGGAGTCGCCCAGCGTCGTGCTGCTGTCGTCGGCGGTGGGCCTCGTGGGCGAGGCGGGAGTGAGCGTGTACGCCGCGACGAAGGCCGCCGTGGCCTCGCTCGCGAAGTCGTTCGGACTCGAACTCGCCCGCGAGGGCATCCGCGTGAACGCGATCGCGGCCGGCGTCGTGAGCACCCCGCTCGCCGAGGGCATCCACGCGAAGGTCGGCGACTCGGGATGGGCATCGATCGAGGCGGCTCATCCGCTCGGGATCGGGACGGCGGACGACGTGGCCGACGCGGCGCTCTACCTGTTGTCTCCGGCATCCGCATGGGTCACCGGCACGGCCCTCGTCGTCGACGGCGGATACACCGCGCGGTAGCGGGCGGGGCGGACAGCTAGGCTTGAGGCATGAGTGCTCGTATCGCTGCCGTCGACTACTACTTGCCTCAGGAAGTCCTCACGAACGCCGATCTCTCGGCACAGTTCCCCGAGTGGAGCGTCGAGAAGATCGCGTCGAAGACGGGCATCCACCGCCGTCACATCTCGGCCGCCGATGAGTTCTCGTCCGACCTCGCGACGGCTGCGGGACGCAAGCTCTTCGCCGATCACGGCATCGAGCCCGAGTCCATCGAGTACCTGATCGTCTGCACGCAGAGCCCCGACTTCTACCTGCCGTCGACCGCGTGCATCGTGCAGGAGCAGTTGGGAATCCCGACCACGGCGGGTGCGACCGACATCACGCTCGGCTGCTCGGGCTACATCTACGCGCTCGGCCTGGCGAAGGGGTTGATCGAGTCGGGACAGGTGTCCAACGTGCTCGTGATCACCGCCGACACCTACACGAAGTTCATCAATCCGAGCGACAAGTCGGTGCGGACGATCTTCGGCGACGGAGCCGCCGCGACGCTCGTCCTGGGCGACGGCGCGGCGGATGCGATCACCGCGATCACGTACGGAACGGACGGGTCCGGCGCGAAGGCGCTGATCGTCCCGAGCGGCGGGCTGAGGTCCGGCGGTTCGGTCCAGCCCAAGTCCGACCCGGCCGCGCGGTCGCTCGAGGCCACGCAGTACGACCTCTACATGGACGGCCCGGACATCTTCAACTTCACCCTGGACGTGGTGCCGTCGTCGGTGTCGAAGATCCTCGAAAAGGCGGGGCTCACGGAGGACCAGGTCGACCTGTTCGTCTTCCATCAGGCGAACGCATTCATGCTGGAGCACCTTCGCAAGAAGCTCGGTGTTCCGGCCGAGAAGTTCTTCGTCGCGCTCGAGGACTTCGGCAACACGGTCTCGTCGACCATTCCGATCGCGCTGACCGAGGCGGAGCGTCAGGGCCGGCTCCAGCCGGGAATGCGCGTCATGCTCCTGGGATTCGGTGTCGGCCTGTCATGGGGAGGGCTCATCACCACGTGGTGAGCCAGGGGTCAGGACGCTTCTGACGAAGCGTCCGGGCGTCGCCTCCGCGGCGGCATGGCCGGGTTTCCCAGGACACGCGTGCCCGGGGCCACCTTCGTGAACACGACGCTGCCGATCCCGATGCGCGCTCCGGCGCCGACCTTCACGCTGTCGATCAGCGTCACCCCGGGGCCGATCCAGACGTCGTCGCCGACGTCGGTGCTGCCGCTGAGCACCGACCCGCCCGCCACGAACACCCGGTCGCCGAGCTGGCTGCTGTGCGCGATCATGACGTTGCTGTCGATGCGGCAGTCCGCCCCGAGCGACGTGTGGCGGCGGGCGAAGCCCCGCGCGATGGTGGTGAGCGAGCCCACCTCCGTGCCCGCGCCGATCCTGGTCTCGCCGTCGTGCACGATGCTGAGAACGCCCCGACTCGTTCGCTTGTGCTCGAAGCCCGGGGTGCCGATGACCGCCCCCGCGCGGATGACGGCGCCTGCACCGATGACCGCCGAGCGCAGCACCGTGGCATGCGGCTCGACCACCGCGCCCTCGGCGATCCGTACGCCGATCTCGTCGACGAATGCCAATGGATGCACCTGAGCGCGCGGGTGGATCACGGAGGGCTCGGTTTCGAGCGGTCCCGCCGAGGCGATGACGTTGTGCAGCGTGTAGAAACTCCACCGCGGGTCGTCCACCACGACCACCTGGACCTCGTCGGAGAGGCGCTCGCGCGCGCTGGCCGCGAGGCTCGGGGTGACGAGCACCGCAGCCAGGGAAGGATTGCGAGCGGCACTCGGCAGGAACTTCGGATCGTCCAGGAAGCCCAGGATCGTATGCCCGGGATCGTTGCCGGCGAGATCGAGTGCGGCGACGGAGAACTCCACTTCGACCATCGAATCGGTTGCTCGAGCGAGGTCGTCGTGTGTGATCACCGGTCAAGTCTAGGTGCGCTCGCTCGCCGGCAGACGCGGCGCGGCTGGCCGTCGACGTCGATTCGCAACTCAGGTTGACAATCTTTGATTGGCAACGTAGGTTGCTCGTATGGCACCGTTCATCCCACCGCCCGTCGGCGGCACCGCCGACGAACTCGCCGCGGTCGTCGCGCTCCGCGAGTACGCCGACCGCCTCGAGGACGCCGCCGTCGAGCGGGCGCTGCGCGAGGGATGGAGCTGGAGCGATGTCGCCGAGGCGCTCGGCGTCACGCGCCAGGCCGTCCACAAGAAGCACATCCGCCGGCTCGACGACGCCGGCATCGACCTCCGGAGGCGTCGTGGCTGAGAACGACTACGTCGGGACGACCCGCCGCGTGATCGCCAGGGCGATCGACGAGGCATCCGATCGCGGCGCGCTCGCGGTCGAAGCCGAGCACCTCCTGCTCGCCCTCGCCGAGGACGACGGCGCCGCCGCGAGCGTCCTCGCCGAGTTCGGGCTCGACGCGCGCCGCATCGACGAGCTGCTGCACGACGAGCGCCGCGCGGCGCTCGCGGCGGTCGGCTTCGTCGGCGCGGACGACGACCGGCTGGTCGCGACCGCGCGGCGCAGCCGTCCCGGCTGGGGGGCGTCCGCGAAGGAGGCCATCGTGCGCGGCGCCAAGCTCGGCCACCGCGACCGACAGCGGATCCGCGAATCCGACCTCCTCCTCGGCATCCTGCTCGCGGAACTCGGCACCGTCCCGAGGGCGCTCCACCTCGGCGACGTCGACCGCGAGGCCGTGATCGGCCGGCTCCAGCGCCTCGCGCACGCGAGCACGCGCTGATCCGACGGCGCTGAGACGGCGCTGAGACGGCGCTGAGACGGCGCTGAGACGGCGCACCTGAGATGGCACCGGCGCGCGTGCACGCCGTGCAAGCGCCGCGTAAGCGGGGCGCAAGCGCGCACCGGAACACTCGTCCATGTCGCGCAGCCCGGACCACGGGCCGGCGCACCGGATCCTCCGATCCATCACCACCAGGCCATCCATCCATCCGACAGAAAGGGGATCGCGATGACCACGTCCGCATCCCACGACGCGACCTGGGCCGTCGAGGCCGAGGGGCTCGTCAAGGTCTTCGGCCAGAACCGCGCGGTCGACGGCGTCGACCTCCGGGTCGCCACGGGCTCCGTCTACGGCGTGCTCGGCCCGAACGGCGCCGGCAAGACCACCACCATCTCGATGCTCGCCACGCTGCTGCGGCCCGACGCCGGTCGCGCCCGCATCTTCGGCCACGACGTCCAGCGCGAGTCGCAGGTCGTGCGCCAGCTCATCGGCGTGACCGGCCAGTACGCCTCGGTCGACGAGACCCTCTCGGCGAACGAGAACCTCATGCTCTTCTCGCGCCTGCTCGGGCTCAGCGCCCGCGACGCGCGGCGCAAGACCGCGGACCTGCTCGAGGAGTTCGGGCTCACCGAGGCCGCCAAGCGTCCGCTCAAGCAGTTCTCGGGCGGCATGCGCCGACGCCTCGACCTGGCCGCGAGCCTCATCGCCCAACCGCCGCTCATCTTCCTCGACGAGCCCACCACGGGCCTCGACCCGCGCACCCGTGCGCAGATGTGGGACACGATCCGCCGCCTCGTCGCGACCGGGTCCACGGTCCTGCTCACGACCCAGTACCTCGACGAGGCCGACCAGCTCGCCGACCGCATCGCGGTCATCGACCGCGGCCGCGTCGTCGCCGAGGGCACGGGCGACGAGCTCAAGGCGTCGGTCGGCACCTCGAGCCTGCACCTTCGCCCGGCCGACGCGAACGACGTCGACGACGTGCGGATCGCGGTCGAGCGCGTGCTCGGCGTCGCCGCGACGGTCTCGCCCGAGGCCGCGCGCATCACCGCCCCGATGCAGGACGCCGACCTGGTCGCCGACCTGCTCGTCACGCTCCGCGACGCGGGCATCCACCTCGCCGAGATGAGCGTGCAGAAGCCGACGCTCGACGAGGTCTTCCTCACCCTCACCGGACACGGCGTCGAGACCGACGCCGACGTCGACGACCAGGATGCCGCCGCATCCGCCGAGCTGGAAGGCAGCCGCGCATGACGACCGTCGCCACCCCCGCCCCCGCCGCCGTCGCGACGGGCATCGTCCCCGCGTCGGAGCGGAAGCTCCGCAACCGCGTGAGCCTGCGCGAGACGCTCTCGCACACGTTCACCATGGCCCACCGCGGCCTGCTCAAGATCAAGCGCACGCCCGAGCAGCTCTTCGACGTGACGTTCCAGCCGATCATCTTCACGCTGATGTTCACGTACATCTTCGGCGGAGCAGTCGCGGGCGACGTGCAGAGCTACCTGCCGATCATCATCCCCGGCATTCTCGTGCAGACGGTCATCTCGACGTCGATCGTCACCGGCGTGCAGTTGCGCGAGGACATGGAGAAGGGCGTGTTCGACCGGTTCCGATCGCTGCCCATCGCGCGCATCGCCCCGCTGTCGGGGGCGCTGCTCGCCGACACCGTGCGGTACCTCATCGCCACGACACTCACCTTCGCCATGGGATTCCTCATGGGCCTGCGCCCCGAGGGCGGGTTCTGGGGCGTCGTCGCGGCGAGCGTGCTCGTGATCCTGTGCTCGTGGAGCGTGTCGTGGATCTTCGCCTTCTTCGGCGTGACCGCGCGCAGCGCCTCGAGCGTGCAGGGCATCTCGATGATCGTGCTCTTCCCGCTCACGTTCCTCTCGAACGCGTTCGTCGACCCCTCGACGATGCCCGCGCCGCTCGAGTGGTTCGCGAACATCAACCCCATCTCGCACCTCGTCACCGCGGTGCGCGACCTCATCGGCGGCGCCGGCCTCGGCTACGACGCGGTCTGGTCGCTCGTGGGCGCGGCGGTCATCGTCGCGGTGTTCGCACCGCTCACGGTGCGCGCCTACATGCGCAAGGCGTGACGGATGCCCCGTGCGGCGGTCGGCTCGACAGCCGGCCGCCGCACGGGGTTCACTCCGTCGAGGACGACGGGACGGGCTCGGCCAGCAGGGCGCGGGCCCGTTCGTTCTGCTCGGGCGCGGTCATCGCGGCGACGCGGGCGCGGGCCGCTGCGAGCCGATCGGCCCCGCTGCGCGCGGCGCCGCCCGGATCGCGACCGTCCGTGGCCGTCCCCGCCCGGTCGACCACGAGCCGGGCGATCGCGTCACGCCGGAGCGCGGGCAGGTCCTGGCGCGAGTGCAGGACCTCGGCGAGCGCCTGCAACTCGACGGCGCGATCGGCGAGCAGCGGATGCCCCGAGCCCCACGCGGCCCATCCGGCCACGGCGGTGCCGAGCACCGGGCGGTCGACGTAGGCCGGGCGGGCGCGGAGCCCCGCGAGCGCGCGACGCCGGAGGGTCTCCGCCCACTCGGCGAGGTCGGCCTCGGGCCAGCCCGACGCGACGCCGCCGGCGACGAACGCGGCGAGCGTCATCTGGAACCACGGGGACGCGCGCAGGCGCGGATCGGTGTAGCTGTCGATGACGCGTCGGGCGAGGGCGTGCGCCTCGTCGGTCCGGCCCTGCACGCGCGCGAGCTCGGCGAGGCCGAACTCGGCGACGATCGACAACTCCGCGCCGTCGGCGCCGATCGGCCGGCGATCGGCGAGTGCGCGCAGGCCCGCCTCCGCGTCGTCCGGCCGGCCCTCGGCCAGCAGCGCGCCCGCGATCATCCACTCGACCTGGCGCATGTCCTCGTCGGCCCCGATCGCGGTGAGCGAGGCCCTCGCGGCCTGCGCCCAGCGGAGCGCTTCCGCCGAGTCACCCGTCTGCCCGGCGAGCTGGGCGATGAGCATCGCCGAGATCGCGGTCGCCCAGGCATCGCCGACCCGGGTCGCGAGCGCGTGCGCGCGGTGGGCGTCGCGCAGCGCGCGCTCGGGCTCGCCGGCGTTCTCGGAGAACTGCGTGCGCATGATGCTCGCGAGCACCGCGGTCTCGGGGTCGTCGTCCTCGACCATCTCGTCCATGCGCCGCTCCGCCTCGGCGAGATCGGGCAGCGCGAGCAGGAACCCGCCGAGCGACGCGATCCACCTCGGCAGCGGGATCCCGAGGCGCACGACGGTACGGAGCCGCGCGAGCGCGCGAAGGCCGGTCGACGTGAACACCGCGAGGTTCGTGCCCGCGATGATCGCGAACGAGAGCGCCGACGACGCGGCCTCGGTCGGCCCGGCCGGGCGATAGCCCCTGGTCGCGTCGAGCATCGCGTCGCTGAACGCGACGATCTCCGAATGCGCACTCCGGACCGTCCAGAAGTACGCCAGGCACGCGAAGACCGCGACCACGGTCGCTCCGTCGCGCCGGTCGATCGCCCGGCGCAGCACCGCGACGAGGTTGTCCTGCTCGACCGCGGTGCGCGCGAGCCCGTCGAGTTGGTCGGCGCTGCGCAACGAACCCGAGCGTTCGGACGCGAAGCCGCGCGCCCACGCGTCGACGGCGTCGAGCGCGGCGTCGCGGGCGGGGTCGTCCAGCCGGGACTGCCCGAACTCGCGCACGGTCTCGAGCATGCGGTACCTGGGCCGACCCGAGGCATCCTCGGTCACCGAGAGCAGCGACTGCGCGATGAGGCCGTCGAGCACGTCGAGCGCGTCGGGAGCCGGCGTGGCGTTCCCGGCGGCGGCGTCGGCCTCCCCGAGCACGATCTCGGCCGCGTCGAGCGCGAAGCCGTCGACGAACCACGCCAGGCGGGGCAGGGCGCGCTGCTCGGCGGGCGTGAGCAGGGCCCAGCTCCACTCGATGACCGCCAGGAGCGTCCGCTGGCGCTCGGGGGCCGACCGGTCGCCGCCCGCGAGCAGGGCGAAGCGGTCGACGAGGCGCGCCTCGACCTGCTCGACGCCCATCGAGCGGATGCGTGCGGCCGCGAGCTCGATCGCGAGCGGCAACCCGTCGAGCCGCTCGCAGAGCCGCGCGACGGGCTCGAGCGGCAGGGATGCCCCGGGCCGGGCCGCGCGCGCGCGCTCGAGGAAGAGGCGCACGGCGGGGCCGAGGTCGTCGGCATCGCCCGACGGCAGCGGGTCGAGGCGGTACACCTGCTCGGCGCCGACCTCGAGCGGGCTGCGGCTCGTGGCGAGCACCGTGAGGCGGGGGACCGCGGCCAGGAGGTCGGCCACCCACGTCGCGGCGCCCTCGACGACCTGTTCGCAGTTGTCGACGACGAGGAGGGTGGGCCGCTCGCCGAGCTGGTCGACGATGCGGTCGCGGAGCTCCGGACGTCGGCCGAGGTCGCCCAGCCGGGTGCCGGCCGTGGCCTCGCGGATGCCGAGGGTCGTCGCGAGCGCGAGCGGCACGTCGTGCGCGTCGCGGATGCTCGCGAGTTCGACCACGACGACGGTCGGGGCATCCGAGCGGCCCGCGACCTCCTGCGCGAGGCGGGTCTTCCCGAGCCCGCCGGTGCCGAGGATCGTCACGAGCCGGTGGCCGGTGAGCAGCGACTCGATGCGGCGCACGTCGTCGTCGCGGCCGATCAGGGCGTTCGGCGCGGCGCGGACGCCGATCCGGGTGCGCGCCGGACGCGGCGGCGCGTCGTCGGGGTCGGGCGCGACGGTGCCCGGCGCGGCGGCCGCGGGCGCGGCGCCGTGGGGCCCCGCGGTCGGTGCGGCGGTCGTCCCGGCCAGCGGTCCGGTCGGTGCGGTGGGTGCGGTGAGCGCGGTCGGCCGTGTCGAGGGAGTCGGGCTCGCGGGTTCGTCGCGGAGGAGTTCCGCGTTCAGCGCGACCAGCTGCGGTCCGGGCGAGATGCCGAGGCCGTCGCGCAGCGTCGCCCGGAAGGCCGCGAACGCCGCGACGGCCTCGGTGCGGCGGCCCGCGGCGGCCAGCGCGCGCAGGCGCGTGTGCTGCAGGTGCTCGTCGAGCGGATGCCCCGCCGCGAGCGGCTCGAGCTCGGCGATCGCGGCCTCGGGATCGCCCGCGTCGAGCAGGCAGCGGGCCCGGAGCTCGCGCAGGCCGAGGCGGAGGGCGGCCGCCGCGTCGGCGAGCGCCGCGCCGGCGGGGGAGGCGCCCAGGTCGAGCCCGGGTTCGCCCCGCCACAGGGCGAGCGCCTCGTCGAGGCATCCGATTGCGGCCGCGTGGTCGCCCTCGCGCGAGCGCGCGGCGGCCCGGCGGCCGAGCTCGTGCGCGAGCCCGACATCCGTCGCCGCAGCCGCGATCGCGAGCGCGTAGCCGCCCGACCGCGACTCGACGAGCCCCTCCGCCGACGCCGCGCGCAGGCGCGAGACGAGCGTCTGCAGCGCCTGCTTCGCGTTCCTGGGCGGTTCGTCGCCCCAGACGTCGTCCGTGATCGCCTCGACGCCGTGCGTGCGGTCGACCCCGCGGCCGTCCGGGCCGGCGAGCGCGGCGAGGAAGGCCTTCGCGAGGGTGCCGGGGGGTTCGGCGAGCCGTCCGTCGCGCCCCTCGACCAGCACGGGGCCGAGCAGCGCGACGCGGATGCCCGGGTGATCGGTCAGCACCCGACGAGCCTACCGACGTCCGGGCCGGTCAGATCCGCGGGTCGGCGCCGACCCGGAACATCCAGTCGTCGGGCCGGTCGACGGGCGCGAACCCGAACCGCTCGTACAGCCCGTGCGCGTCGCCCGTGATCAGCACGACGCGCTTCAGGCGCAGGTGGTCGAGTTCGGCCACGACGGACTCGACGAGCGCGATCCCGATGCCGTCGCCGCGCGAGCCCGGGTCGACGATGACGTCGCACAGCCACCCGAAGGTCACGCCGTCGGTCACGACGCGCGCGTAGGCGACCTGCGCGCCCGTGGCGCGGTCGTAGACCCCGAAGTTGAGCGACGCGTCGATCGCGGCATCCTGCGTCTCGCGACTCCGCCCGATCGCCCAGTACGCGTGCTCGCTCAGCCAGGCGTGCACGAGCGCGCGGTCGATCCGGGCGCGGTCGGTCGAGCAGTCGAATTCGCGGGTCATGGGTGACGAGCGTACCGACGACGACGGGGACCCGCGTGCGGGTCCCCGTCGTCGTGTCCGCGTCGGGTCAGCGGAGGGTCTTGCGGCTCGTGATCTGGCCGGTGTCGAAGCCGAGCAGGTGCAGGCCGCCGTGGAAGCGGGCGTGCTCGACCTTGATGCAGCGGTCCATGACGACGGTCAGGCCCTGCTCCTCGCCGTAGTACGCGGCATCCTGGTTCCAGATGCCCAGCTGCACCCAGATCGTCTTCGCGCCGGACGCGACGACCTCGTCGACCACCTGCGGGATGTCGCTGCCGCGGCGGAACACCACGACGATGTCGGGCACCTCGGGCAGGTCCTTGAGGCTCGCGTACGCCGGCTGGCCGAGGATCTCGGTCTCCATCGGGTTCACGAAGTACAGGCGGTAGTCGCTGGACTGCTGCAGGTACGTGCCCACGAAGAAGCTCGACCGCTGCGGCTTCGGCGAGGCGCCGACGATCGCGACCGACTTCGCCGCGTTCAGGATGCGCAGGCGCTGCTTCGCGTCGGGGCCGACCCATGTGCGCTGCGAGCGCAGGAGCTTCGCGAGCGGCGAGCTCGCCGGCAGCTCGCAGCTGAGGCCGTTCGCGAGGCGGACGGTCTCGAGGTCGGCGTCGGCGACCTCGGTCGTCAGCGTGTCGGCGTCGTGCTGAGCCTGTCGCAGCGTCATCGTGCACCTCCGGTCGCGCCGGCCTGAGTGGCCTGAGTGAGCGCCTGGTCGAGATCGTAGATGATGTCGTCCGCGTCCTCGATGCCCACCGAGAGGCGGATGACGCCGGGCAGCACGCCCGCGTCGACGAGCTGCTGCTCGGTGAGCTGCGCGTGCGTGGTCGACGCCGGGTGGATGATGAGCGTCTTCGCGTCGCCGATGTTGGCGAGGTGCGAGGCGAGGTTCACCGACTCGATGAGCTTCTGGCCGACCTCGCGGCCGCCCTTCACCTCGAAGCTGAACACCGAGCCCGGGCCGAGCGGCAGGTACTTCTGCGCGCGGTCGTGGTGCGGGTGGCTCGGCAGGCCCGCCCAGAACACGCGCTCGATGCGCGGGTCCTGCTCGAGCCACTCGGCGACCGTACGGGCGTTGTCGATGTGCGCCTGGATGCGGTACGGCAGGGTCTCGACGCCCTGCGCGAGCAGGAACGCCGAGTGCGGTGCGAGCACCGGGCCGATGTCGCGCAGCTGCTCGGCGCGCAGGCGCGTGAGGAACGCGTACTCGCCGAAGTTGCCGCTCCACTCGAGGCCGCCGTAGCTCGGCACCGGCTGGCCGAACAGCGGGAACTTCTCGGAGTGCCAGTGGAACCGGCCCGACTCGACGACGACGCCGCCGAGGGTCGTGCCGTGCCCGCCGAGGAACTTCGTCGCCGAGTGCGTGACGATGTCGGCGCCCCACTCGATCGGGCGGTTGAGGTACGGGGTCGCGATCGTCGAGTCGACGATGAACGGGATGCCGTGCGCGTGCGCGACGTCGGCGAGCGCCTCGAGGTCGGCGATGCCGCCAGACGGGTTCGCGATGGTCTCGACGAACAGCGCCTTGGTCTTGTCGGTGATCGCCGCCGCGTAGTCCTCGGCGTCGAAGCCCGCGACGAACGTCGTCTCGACGCCGAACCGGCGGAGCGTGACATCCAGCTGCGTGATCGAGCCGCCGTAGAGGTTGGCGCTCGCGACGATGTGGTCGCCCGCGCCGACGAGCGACGCGAAGGTGATGTACTGCGCGGACAGGCCCGACGCGGTCGCGACGGCGCCGAGGCCGCCCTCGAGGCTCGCGACGCGCTCCTCGAAGCTCGCGACCGTCGGGTTCGCGAGGCGCGAGTAGATGTTGCCGTACTTCTGCAGCGCGAAGCGCGCGGCGGCATCAGCGGTGTCGTCGAAGACGAACGCGCTCGTCTGGTAGATCGGGAGGGCGCGCGCGCCGGTCACCTGGTCGGGGATGTTTCCCGCGTGGATCGCACGCGTCTTGAAGCCGTATTCGCGGTCTGCCATGCCGATCAGGTTAACCGGGCGGGGTCGGGCCGCCGTCCACGCGCCGTCATGCGGCGAAACGGATCGCGACCCGGCTCGACGGCTTACCCGACCAGCGACTCCGTCGCGACGACCTCGGCGAAGCCGCCGCCGTGCAGGTTCACGGCCGTCGCCCGCGCGAGGTCGGCCGCGGCGATCCGCTCGCCGTCGGGGCCCTCGAGGTCGAACGTGTGCGTGGCGTCGAGCGGCACGGCGACCTCGTAGCCGAGGTTGCCGGCCATGCGCGCGGTCGTCTCGACGCACATGTTGGTCTGGATGCCGCAGACCACGAGCGATCGGATGCCCCGGTCCCCGAGCCAGCCGTGCAGGTCGGGCTGCCCGTAGAACGCCGAGTTGACGTGCTTCGTCACGAAGAGGTCGTGCGGGGCATCCGCCACGACCGCCTTCAGCGCATTGCCGGGCGCGCCCGGCGCGAGCGGCGAGCCGGCCGAGCGCGAGTCGTGGCGGACGAGCACGATCGGTCGGCCCGCGGCCGACCAGGCGTCGACGAGGCGGCCGATGTTCGCCTCGGCATCGGGGTTGTCGCGCGCGCCCCACACGGGCGAGTCGAAGCCCTGCTGCACGTCGATCACGATGAGGGCGGTGTCGGGGGTGAGGTCCATGCGTCCATCCTGCGGCAGGGCGGCGGTCGCGGCGGGGTGCCGGGACTGCCGCCGTTCGTCGGAATGCTGCCGACCGGGCCGACCGTTGTCGACCGTGCCGACCGGGCGCCCGCACGCCCGGCCGTGCCCGATTCCGTAGGCTGTCGCGGTGATCGAATGGCTGGCGGCCCACTGGGCCGAGGTGCTCGGCTTCGCGACCGGCGCCGTGTGCGTCGTGCTCGCCGGCCGCCGCAACGTGTGGAACTACCCGATCGGCATCGCGAACAACCTCGTGTTCCTCGTGCTGTTCGCGACCTCGGGCCTGTACGCCGCGGCCGCGCTCCAGGTGGTCTACCTCGCATTCGGCGCGCACGGCTGGTGGCGCTGGACTCGCGGTGTCGAGCACGACCCCGGATTCATCGCGAGGACGCCGCGACGCCAGGCCGCATGGCTGGTCGTCGCCGGGGTCGCCGGCACCGCCGTGCTGTGGTGGGTGCTCTCGACGTTCACCGATTCGCAGGTCGCGCTCGCCGACGCGGCGACGACCGCCGCGAGCCTCGTCGCCCAGTACCTGCTGAACCGCAAGCGGATCGAGAACTGGGCGGTCTGGATCGCCGTCGACGTCGCGTTCGTCGGCCTCGCGATCGCGACCGGGCTCTGGATCACCGCGGTGCTCTACGCCGGCTTCATCGTGATCTGCGCGGTCAGCCTGCGGTCCTGGCTGCGCGTCGAGCGCGAGCAGCGGGCGTCGGCAGTGGCCGGGTCGGGCGCGGCCGGGTCGGATGCGGCCGGGTGGGACGCGGCCGGGTCGGACGCGGCCGGGTCGGATGCCCCGGAGCGGGTGCCGTCCGGTGGCTGAGTTCCGGCACGGCCTGGTCATCGGCAAGTTCTACCCGCTGCACGTCGGGCACTCGCACCTGATCCGTTCGGCGCTCCGCGCGTGCGACGCCGTCACGGTCGAGGTGCTGGGCTCGAGCGTCGAGTCGATCCCGTACGGACTGCGTGCCGCGTGGGTGCGCGAGGAGCATCCGACGGCGCGCGTCGTCGCCGCGCTCGACGACCTGCCGGTCGACCTGGGATCGGATGCCGCGTGGCAGGCGCACACCGCCCTCATCGCCGCGCTCGCGGGCGGCTCCGCCGCCGGGCGCGTCGACGCGGTGTTCTCGAGCGATGCCTACGGCGAGGAGCTCGCGGCGCGCCTCGGCGCGACCTGGGTGCAGGTCGACCCGGGCCGCCGGGTGAACCCGATCTCGGGCACCGCGGTCCGGGCCGCGCCGGCCGAGCGCTGGTACGAGCTCCCGTCGGCGACGCGGGCCGGACTCGCGGCGCGCATCGTCGTCCTCGGCGCCGAGTCGACGGGGTCCACGACCCTCGCGTCGGCCCTCGCCGAACGGCTCGGAACCGAGTGGGTCCCGGAGTACGGACGCGAGTACTCGACGGCCAGGGACGGCGGGCTCGACGCGCCGTGGCGGAGCGACGAGTTCGACCTCGTCGTCGATCGGCAGCTCGCGCTCGAGCAGGCGGCGCTGCGCCGCATCCCCGCCCCGGTGCTCGTCTGCGACACCGACGTGCTCGCGACCGCGATCTGGCACGAACGCTACGTCGGGCGGCCGGCGCCGCGCATCCTCGCGCGGGCCGACGCACACCGCCCCGACCTGTACGTGCTCACGGGCGACGAGATCGCGTTCGTGCAGGACGGCCTCCGCGACGGCGAGCACCTCCGCCACGGCATGCAGCAGCGGTTCCGCGACGTGCTCGCCGCCCGGACCGTGCCCTGGATCGAGGTCCGCGGCTCGGTCGCCGAGCGCGTCGACGCCGCGCTGCCCGCGATCGAGGCCGCCGTCGCCGCCCGGCTCGCGTTCGAGCGACCGCTCGACGCTCGTCCGGTCGCCGAACAGGAGGCCCTGCTCCGTTCGGTTGTGGAACGCGCGGGCGGGGTCGCGCGGGCGGGCTAGGCTGGCGCGATGTCCGATCGCTGGCACCGGCTCTCCGTTTCCCCCACCGCACCGATCGGCACCGACGGATCCGGGTCGATCACGGCCGAGGACCTCTTCCTCGAACCCGCCGCGGCCGCCCCGCCGGAACTCGACGAGAAGCTGCGCCGGGCCTACTACTGGATCGTCAACCGCGCCGTCATCTCGCCGTACTACGACCTCGAGTTCTCGGACGGCGCGCCGGTCGCGTTCGCCCTCGGCGACGCGGGCGCCGAGCTGACGCTGCCCAGCGATGCATCCTTCTCGTCCAACGTGCTCATGCCGCTCATCACGTTCGCCGTGGGCGGCAAGTGCCTCCTCATCGGCGGCCCGGGCCGAGGCAAGACCACCGTCGCCGTCCTCATGGGCGTGCTCGCGGGATCCACCCCCGACGACGTGCGCCGCGGCGTCCAGCAGGGCCACCCGCAGCTCGGCGTCAGCGACCTGGTCGGCATCCCGCTGCCCCGCGACCTCATGCAGGCCGAACGACTCGCCGACATCCGGATCGCGTGGCGCGAGTGGCTCTCGCGCCCCGTGAAGATCGTCGACGAGTACAACCGGATCCCGACGAAGACCCAGTCGGCGCTGCTCACGATGGTCGCAGAGGGATACGTCGAGAGCCACGACCAGATGCTCCGCACGAACCCGGACGGCGGCGTCGAGAGCTGGTACTTCACCGCCAACGACGACGCGGGCGGCGGCACGTTCGCGGTGATCCAGGCGCTGCGCGACCGGATGGACGTCACGGTCCCGGCCTCCGGGTTCAACGCGCACTTCTTCGACGAGCTCGTCGCGCGCGTGGAGGCGGGCGAGAAGCCCGAGGAGCACGTGCCCGCCGAGCTCGTGTTCACCGCCGACGAACGGGCCCGCATGCGCGCGGAGATCCGCGCGCTGCCGCTGCCGTCCGCGGTGCGCCGGCAGTTGGAGTTCTTCTTCGGCCAGTTCGAGTTCGTGCAGCACGGCGGGCGCCGGTTCGAGTACCGCACGAAGGACACCGTCGCGACCGGCGGCGGCCGGGTCGCCGAGGTCATCGAGCAGAACTCGGGCGCCGACCTCGAGGCCGACCTCGGCGCGCAGACCCTCAACGGACTCTCGGTGCGACCGCTGCAGACGCTCATCATGTACGCGAAGGCGATGGCCTGGTTCCGCGGGCGCGGCGCGGTCGGACTCGACGACGTCGCCGCGGTGCTGCCGTTCGCGCTGCGCGGGAAGCTGCTGCCCAACCCGACGCATCCGCGCTTCGACGTCGGCGCAGAGCGCGAACTCGCGACCGACCAGATGAGCTGGCTGGCCGACCTGTTCGCGCAGTCGCGCCGGCAGTTCGCGGCGCTCGGCCTCGCGCAGGACGACCCGATCGCCGACCTCCTGCACCAGCTCGACGCCGGCCTCGAGGGGCTGAGCGCGATCGAGGCGTCGCGGCGCATCACGGCGATCGAGTCGCGCGTCCGCGAGATCGCGTCGACCGGCAAGCTCTACGGGCGCAACTTCGACGACCTGACCGCGCTCAAGTACCTCCACCAGCGCTACACCGCCTACCTGCGATGGGCGGAGCGCGCCGGATGATCACGCGTCCCCGCGTCGTCCCCGATGAGTCGTACCCCCCGCTGCTCGCACCGGATCCCGCGGCGCAGGCGCGCGCGTTCGACGCGCTCGCCGCGGCGGGCCTCGATCCCGCTCTCGCCACGGGCAACGTCGTGCGCCGGGGCGGTCGCGAGCGCACGTTCCGTGCGGCGCTCGGCGCCGGCGTCGCCGCCCGTCCGACGCCCGGCGCACCGGACGACGGAGCGCCGGCCTGGTCGCGTGAGGCACTGCTCGACCTCGCCTCGGTCGCGGGCTGGCGCGCCGGGGTCGTGGCCCTGCGCGAGGACGCGCTCGCGCGGTGCGAGGCCGGGCGATGGGATGCCGAGTGGGCCGTGGTCGCCGCCGGGGTGCTCGGCGTCGAGGCATCCGATCTCGACGAGTTCCTCGACCGCCAGGCGACCGATCGGTTCTGGTGGCCCGGGCGTGCCGCGGTCGACGGGTTCGTCTGGTCCGCCGGCGGGTTCGAGGGATTCGGCGACGCCTGGATCGCACCGCCCGCGCAGTGGCATCCGCTCGACGAACCCGGCGCGTTCGCCGTGCTCGCGGGCGGCGAGTGGTGGCGCATCGACGGCGACGTCTGGGGGTGCCGGCTCGCGCGGGCCGAGGCCGCGGACACCGGCGCGGCCGACGGCGTCCCGGGCGTGACGCTCGTGCTGCGGCCCGACACCCACGTCGCGTGGCTGCGGGCGACGGGACTCGCCTGATGGGCGCGCCCCAGCACGCCGATGCGCCGGTGCCGCTCGACGACGAGGCGCGCGCGGCCTGGGCCGCGGCGCTCGGGCTGTGGCGTGTCGAGATGCACGAGCCCGAGCTGCGGCCCGGCGCGGGCGCCGAGCGAGGGGCGGCGGCCTGGTTCGGGTTCCCGCCCGCGATCACCGTCGACCCGGTGCAGCTCGCGGCCGACGGCATCGGCGACGAGCTCGAGTCGGTGTTCGCGCACGAGCTCGGCCACCACGTCCTCGCGCCGAGCACGCGGATCGACTCGTTGAAGATCCGCCACCAGATGGGGCGCGCGCTGGTCGCGTCGGGCGGCGGGGAGGATGCCGGGCGGCAGGCCTACCTCGCGAACCTGTGGAGCGATCTGCTCGTGAACGCGCGCGTCGCCGAGCTCCAGCGCCGCGCGGGATCCGGCACCGGTGAACCGGGGCTCGTCCGCATGATGCGCCGGATGTCCCAGCAGTCGTTCGACGCCCCGGACCGGCTCTGGTGGGTGTACCGGCGGACCTACGAGCTGCTGTGGCGGCGCCCGCCGGGCACCATGTGCCCGCCCGAACCCCCAGAGCTGCCAGCCCGCGAGGCCGCACCGACGGGCGCGGGCGGCATCATCGACGTCACGAAGGTCCCCGAGCGATTCGCCGACCGGGAACGGGAACTGCAGGAGGCGCGGGCGGCCGCCGACCGCATCGAGGACCGGCTCATCGAACTCGCCATGACCCGACCCGAGCTCGACGCCACGCTCATCGCCGAGACGGTGCGCTCGTTCGCGCTCGACCCGGTCTCCGGCGCCCTCCGGTTCGGCATGGTCGCCGCCCCCTACCTCGTCGAGCTCGACCGGCTGCTCGGGCGCGCCGCGCAGCCCGGGTCGTTCGGCATCGGGGTGTGCGACGGCGACGAGGGCGAGGCATCCGCCGACGAGACGGGCCGGATCCTCGCGGACCGGCGGCTGCACGAGCGGCCGGTCGATCCGCGGGAGGCCGCGGCCCGCGGCGGCGCCTCCGGGGGTCCGGCCACCGGGCAGGGGTACGGCACCGCCGACACGCGCGGGCTGTACGACGCATCCGCGGTCGCCGAACTCGTCGAACGGTACCGGCTGGACGCGGCCCGCTGGGTGCGCCCGTTCACCCAACGCCGCGAGGCGCGCCCGTCGATCGAGCTCCCGGGACCCGCCGAGGTGTGGGAGGTCGGCGACGACCTCGCCGACCTCGACTGGCCGTCCACGATGCAGGGTGGCACGACGCCCATCCCGGGCGTCACGACGCGCCGTCGGAGCTGGATCGAGGGCGACCCCGAGCCGGTCGAGACCGCCCTGGACCTCGACCTGTACATCGATTCGTCGGGATCGATGCCGAATCCCGTCACCGGATCGCCCGCGGTCCTCGCGGGCACGATCCTCGCGCTCTCCGTGCTGCGCGGGGGCGGGCGCGTGCGCGTCACGAGCTTCTCGGGGCCGAGCCAGGTCGCCGGGACCGGGTGGTTCCTGCGCGACCCGAAGCCGGTCATCGAGGGGCTCGCGACCTTCTTCGCGGGCGGGACCTCGTTCCCGCTCGACCTGTACGGTGCGCGGTACGCGCAGCTCCCGCAGCTTCGCGACGGCGAGCGGCGGCACGTGGTCGTGCTCTCCGACGAGGGGCTCGACTCCATGTTCGGGCGGTGGAACGCGGGGTTCGAGCATGTCGCGGCCGACGTGCGCACGAAGCTCACCTCGGGCACGCTCCTCCTGCTCGATCCGCGGCACCACGTCGAATCGATTGCGGCGGCGGCGGGCTACGACGTGATCTACCTGGAATCGATGGACGACGCACCGGCCGCGTGCGTGCGGCTGGCGGAGGTGCTGCATGGCTGAACCCGACGAACGCCTCGCTCGCTGGACGGAGCGCGCCGGCGACGAGGAGGCGCGCTGGGCGTCGCTCGTGCCCGGGCCGCCCGTCGCCGCGGTCGCCGCCCGCCTCTCGAGCGTCCCGCGCCCGTTCCTCGATGATCGCGTGCGGCTCGCGGCGCTCGCCGTCGACGTGCTCGGCGCGGCGGGTGCGGCGGGACTCGCGTGCCTCGCGTTCGCGGACGAGCCCGCCGTGCGGACGGGCGCCGCCATCGGGCTCTGGGTGCTCGCAGGCGAGGAGCTCGTCGAGCCGTTCGAGCCCGCGCTCTCCGCGAGTAGAGACCCCGCGAGTCGCGACCCGGCGAGTCGCCGCCGCGCGGGGCACGACCGATCGGATGACGCGCTCGCGGTCGACGCCCTGGCCCTCCGGGTCGCGAGCGCGAGCGATCCGCTCGACTGGCTCTCCGACGGCACCCGACGCGAGGAGGCCGCCCGAACGATGCTGTTCTGGTGCGGCCGCCTGCCGGCCGGCGAGGACGCCGAGACCGCCCGCTCGATGCTCGCCGCGCTCGACTCGCTCGCGCAGAACCGCGCGCTCGCCGAGGCGTACGCCGAGCACCGGCACCGCGCCGAGGTCGCGCGTCGCCTCGCCGAGGCTCGCGCGAAGGAGGCGGCTGCGAGGTACTCGCGTGAGTGAGCGCGACGAGGCCGACCCGCTCGCGCTGCCCGAGTACGCTCCGGGTGCGACGGCGGTGCTGGGCGACGCCGAACGGTGGCCGACGCTCGACTCGGCCGGCGCCGCCCGCCTGGCACGGCTTCGGCACCATCCGCACGCACCCCGCTGGGTGCACGCGACGGGCGACCGGCTCACCGCCGAGCAGGTCGAGCGCACGAGGCATCCGCTGCCCGTCGACGGGTGGCTCGACGAGCACCTCGCCGCGGCACGCGGGCTGCTGCACTACCGGGGCCGCGGGGACCTCGCCGAGCTCGCGGACTTCCCGACCATCGCGCGCGCCGACCTCGCGCGCGACATCGCGTCGTTCGTGCCGCTCGACGCCGACTTCGGCCGGATGGTCCAGGGCTCCAGCTCGGGGTCGACCGGTGCGGCGCTCGTGATCCCCGACGACGTCGAGGAGGTCGCCAGGGGCTTCCACCTGCTCGTCGACCTCGTCCGCGCGACCGGCGTCGACTGGCGACCGGACGGCGAGCGGATGGCCCTCGCGCACGTCGTGCACCAGCGCACGGCGTTCACGTACGCGTCGGTGATCAGCGGGTTCGGGCAGCGCACGATGGCGCGGGTGAACCTGCACCCGGCCGACTGGCAGGATGCCTCGTCGCGCCGGGCGTTCCTCGTCGACCAGGACCCGCAGGTGATCACGGGCGACCCGACGAGCCTCGCCGAGCTGCTCGAACCGGACCTGCGCGACGCCGTGCGGCCGCTCGCGCTGTTCTCCGGGGCCATGGCGTTGTCGGGTCCGCTGCGCAGCGACCTCGAGCGGGCGTTCGCGTGCCCCGTCTTCGACGTGTACGGCCTGCACGAGACCCGGCCGATCGCCGTGCGCACCGACGACGGCCCGTTCCGCGTGCTGGATCGGCGCGTGCTCGTCGAGACGCTCGACGAGGCCGGCCTGCCGGTTCCCGAGGGCGAAGTCGGCGAACTGGTCGTGACCGCGGGGGAGAACCCGCTCCTCCCGCTCGTGCGCTACCGCACGGGCGACTTCGGACGGCTCGTCCGCCTCCCCGACGGCGCCGTCGGGATCGCTGACCTGGAGGGCCGCGAGCACACCCGGTTCGTCGCCGGCGACGGCCGTTCCGTTCCCTGCGTCGACCTGACGCAGGTGCTGCAGGCCCACGGCGCGGCCGGGTGGACGGTCGAGCAGGATGCCGCGGGAGACGTGCGGGCGAGCATCGCGGGCGGCGACCCCGTGGCGGTGCGCCGCGCGCTCGAGGCCCTGCTCGGCAGGCCCGTGCCGCTGCGCCGGGTGGATCGGCTCATCGACCTCGGCGAGGGCAAGCCGCGGCGCTACCGGAGCTCGGCCGTGCCCGGGTGGGCGACGACGGCCCCGGCGGTGACGGCCCCGGCGTCGACGGCCCCGACGTCGCCGCCTCGATAGGCTCGCCCGATGATCCTCGAGCACGCGATCCTGCCTGTCGTCCCCGGCCGCGAGGCCGCGTTCGAGTCCGCATTCGCCGAGGCATCCGCGATCATCTCCTCGATGCCGGGGTTCGTCGACCTGACGCTGTCGCGCTCGCTCGAGACGCCGAACGAGTACCTGCTGCTGGTCCACTGGGACAGCGTCGAGGCCCACGACCCCGGGTTCCGGGGGTCGCCGGAGTACCAGGAATGGCGCCGGCTGCTGCACGGGTTCTACGAGCCGTTCCCCGTCGTCGAGCACTTCGCGCGGGTGCTCGGGGCCTGACCGGAGTCGGGCCCCGTCGGGCGCACGGGTCCGGCGCGGGTCCTCGGGACCTGACCGGAGTCGGGTCCCGTCGGGCGCACGGGTCCGGGCGCGGGTGCTCGGGGCCTGACCGGAGTCGGGCCCCGTCGGGCGCACGGGTCCGGGCGCGGGTCCTCGGGACCTGACCGGCGTCGGGTCCCGTCGGGCGCACGGGTCCGGGCGGAGGTGCACAGGGCCTGATCAGGCCGCGTTGCTAGCCTGAGGGCACGTCGCGCACGGTGCGACGCCGGACGAGGGCACCCAGTACCCGGAACGCGACAAGACTGGCACGTTGGAGTGATCGGTCATGGCGTGGGTCGTGCTCATCCTGTCGGGTGTCCTGGAGGCGGTCTGGGCGACCGCGCTCGGCAAGTCGGAGGGCTTCACGAGGCTCTGGCCGTCGGTGGTGTTCGGCGTCGCGCTCATGGCGTCGATGGGCGGGCTCGCGTGGGCCATGCGTGACATCCCGACCGGCACCGCCTACGCGGTCTGGGTCGGCATCGGCGCGGCCCTCACGGTCGTCTGGGCGATGGTCACGGGCGACTCGGATGTCTCGTGGCTGAAGCTGCTGCTCATCGCCGGGCTCGTGGGATGCGTCGTCGGCCTGAAGTTCGTCGACGGCGGGGCCGGTCACTAGCTCGTTCTGGCGCAGCGCTGCCCGTGCGCCCCCGTCATACCCGCGGCACCCCGCCCGCGTCGGAATCCAACCCCGGCGTCGGAAGCACGTCACGGAGGGCTTCGAGCGCCGCGAACTGCTTCCAACAAGATCGGCACCACCGCCGCGATGTCAAGAATTCTTGACTTCATGTCAAGGAAGGCGTACGTTCGGCGGTGTCAAACATTCCTGACATCCGGAGGGTCTCATGTCCTACGAGGAGAAGGGCGTCTGGTCGTTCCTCGTGATCGCCGTCGTCGGGTACGGCGTCTACCTCGGGCTGGTGCTGTCGCCGCTCGCGACCGGCACGGCGCCGACCGACGTCGACTGGGTCGCGCCCATGGTCTGGACGATCGGCGGCGCGATCCTCGCCGGCATCGTCCTGCGGATCCTGCTCGAGATCGTCTGGCCGAGCGAGGGGCGCACCGCCGACCAGCGCGACCGGGAGATCGAGCGCACCGGCGAGCGCGTCGGCAACTCGTTCGTCGTGATCGGCGCCATCGCCGCGCTGGTCATGTGCTGGTTCGAGCTCGACTGGTTCTGGATCGCGAACGCGATCTACCTGTGCTTCGTGCTCTCGGCGATCCTCTCGTCGGTCACGCGACTCGTCGCCTACCGGCAGGGCGGGTTCCAGGAATGGTGAAGCCGACCCGGGTGACCAACGCGATCCGCGCGCTGCGCTTCGCCCACGACGAGATGACGCAGGCCGAGCTCGCGAAGCGCATCGGCGTCACGCGCCAGACCGTCATCGCCATCGAGCAGGGACGCTACTCGCCGTCGCTCGAACTGGCGTTCCAGATCGCGAGGGTGTTCGGCGTGGGACTCGACGACGTGTTCCAGTTCCCGCCGGAGGGGGAGTGAACGAGATGGACGGCACCATGGACCGGGGCGTCCGCACCGCGATGCGGGCGGTCGTGCAGCACCGCTACGGCGGACCCGACGTGCTCGGGATCGAGGTGGTGGGCGTGCCGCAGCCGAAGCCCGGGGAGCTCCTCGTCGCGGTGCACGCCGCCGACGTGGCATCCGGCGACGTCCGCGTGATGCGCGGCGAACCGAAGCTCATGCGCCTGTTCTTCGGGCTCCGGCGCCCGCGGGTGCCGACCGTCGGGCGCGACATCGCCGGCACGGTCGCCGCCGTGGGGCCGGGCGTCACCCGATTCGCCGTCGGCGACCGCGTGTGCGGCGAATCCGCGCAGGGCGGGTGGGCCGAGTTCGCGGTGCTGTCCGAGGAGTTCGCGGTGCGGGTTCCCGAGGGCATGGGCTTCGCGGATGCCTCGACCCTGCCGGTCTCGGCCGGCACGGCCCTGCAGGGGCTCCGGCTCGCGGGCATCGCGCCGGGGCATCCGGGCGACGAGCGCGACGAGCGTGACGAGCGTGACCAGCGCGACGCGGGCGACGAGCGCGACGCGGGCGACCGGCCCGACGCGACCGCGACCGCGACCGGGGCTCGCGGCGGCGGACGCCCGCACGTCCTCGTGATCGGGGCGTCGGGCGGTGTCGGATCCTACGCCGTGCAGCTCGCGGTCGAGGCCGGGTGCGAGGTCACGGGCGTCTGCAGCGCGTCGAAGTCGGCGCACGTGCGCGCGCAGGGCGCGGCGCGCGTGCTCGACCGCGCGGGCGACTGGGCCGCGGGCGAACCCGACGGCGCGTACGACGCCGTGTTCGACCTCGCCGGTGCGCAGTCGCTCGGCGAGCTCGCCCGGCTCGTGCGCCGGGGCGGCACGGTCGTGCTCTCGGCCGGCGGCGGCGACGGCCTCCTCGGCCCGATCCCGCGGCTCATCGGCGCGCTCGTCCGCTCGCCGTTCTCGCACGCACGGCTGGCCCCGCTCGCCGCGGTGCGCAACGCGGACGACCTGGCGGCGCTCGTCGGGCTCCTCGCCGACGGCCGCCTGCACGCGCCCGTCGAGCGGGTCGTCCCGCTCGCGGACGCCGCTGCCGCCGTCCGCGACCACCTGGCCGGCCGGGTCGCCGGCAAGCTCGTGCTCGCCGTCGCCTGAGCGCGCGCGGCACGGCCGGCCCGCCTCGGCCTCGCCCCGGACCCCCGGCTTAACCGCGGTCCCCGGCTCAACCCCGGGCCCCGGCTCAACCCCAGGCTCCGGCTCAGCCCCAGCTCGGCAGCCAGAAGTGCAGCTGCCGGAAGAACGGGTCGATGGGAATCGCGGCCCAGATCGGGTAGAAGAACGCCGACACCGCCACGACCGCGCCGACGTAGATCGCGACGATCGCGATGCCCTGCCGGCGGCGCTCGGACGGGTCGTCGCGCGTGCCGAGGATCACCGCGAGCACGAACGCGAGCCCGAGCACGAGGTACGGCTCGAACGCGATCGAGTAGAACTGGAACACCGTGCGGCCGATGTACGCGAGCCAGGGCAGGTACGACGCCGCGAGGCCGAGCAGGATCAGCCCGACCTGCCACTGCCGGTACCGGGCGAACCGGTACACGAGGTAGCCGAGCGCGATCGTGCCGCCCCACCAGATGAGCGGGTTGCCGATGCCCATGACCGAGGCGACGCACGTCGAGCCGCCGCAGTCCAGTTCGCGGTAGTACATGTTCGTCGGGCGGCCCATCACGAGCCACGTGAGCGGGTTCGACGCCCACGGGTGCGTCGCGTGCAGCCCGACGTGGAAGGTGTACGCCGACTGGTGGTAGAACCACAGGCTCTGCAGCCAGTGCGGCGCCCAGGCGAACAGCCCGGTCGCCTGGTGCGCGGGGTCGAGCGCCCAGGTGCGGTAGTACCCGCCGTCGGTGAGCAGCCAGCCCGCCCAGGATGCCCCGTACACGACGAGCGCGACGGGGACGAGCAGCACGAACGTCGCCGGGGCCTGCTTGAGCAGGGCGCCCGTGAGCCAGAACGGCAGGCCCGCGCGCCGCCGTGCGAGCGCGTCGACCGCGACGAGGTACAGCCCGAACGCGGCGAGGAACCACACGCCCGACCACTTCACGGCGCACGCGGCGCCGAACGCGACGCCCGCGGCGACCACCCACGGCCGGTTCCAGATCACGGGCCCGTAGTGGGGTTCGAGGCCGGCCGCGTGGAGGCGGTCGAGGCGGTCGTCGAGCCGCCGGCGCGACGGGTCGCGGTCGAGCAGCACGAACCAGAAGCCGACGAGGAGGAACAGCATGACCCAGTTGTCCAGGAGCGCCACCCGGCTCATCACGATCGCGTTGCCGTCGACCGCGAGCAGGAGGCCGGCGACCACCGCGATGACCGTCGTGCCGATGAGCCGGCGGGCGACCACCGACACGAGGAACACCGCGATCGTGCCGGCGAGCGCGGTCGTCGCGCGCCACCAGAACGCGTCGCCCGCGCCGAACGCGGCCATCCCGAGGCCGATGAGCCACTTGCCGAGGGGCGGGTGCACCACGTACGCGGGATCCTGCAGGAACCCCATCACGTCGCCGGACGCGAAGCTCCCGTCGAAGTCGTCGGGCCAGCGCGCCTCGTAGCCGAGGTGCCAGAGCGTCCACGCGTCCTTCACGTAGTACGTCTCGTCGAAGATGAGCGACTGCGGGTTGCCGAGGTCCCAGAAGCGCAGCACGGCCGCGAGCAGCGTGACCGCGATCGGCCCTCCCCAGTACCAGAGCGCCCGACGCCGCGGGGTCGACAGCAGGCGCGCCCACCGGTCGTCGAGCCGCGAGCCGCGCACGACGCGGTCGAACCATGGCTCGGATGCCTCGGATGCCTCGGATGCCTCGGCCTCGTCGCCGTCCCGGGCGTCGACGGGCGCCGGCACGGGCACGGCGGCGGTGTCCCGGTCGGCAGTCATGCGCCCAACCTTAAGCCAGTCGCCCAGCAGGGCGCGCCAGACTGGACGCATGATCATCCTCGGCGCGACCCCCATCGGCAACCTCGGCGACGCCTCGGCGAGGCTGCGCCAGGCGCTCGAGGACGCGACGGTCGTGGCATCCGAGGACACGCGCGTGACCCAGCGCCTGCTCGCGGGCCTCGGCATCGCCAACCGGCCGCGCCTCTTCGCGCTGCACGAGCACAACGAACGGCAGCGCGCGGGCGAGGTCGTCGAGCTCGCGCGCGACGGCGACGTGCTCGTGCTCACCGACGCCGGCATGCCGACCGTCTCCGATCCCGGCTTCCCCCTCGTCCAGGCCGCGATCGCGGCCGGCGTCGAGGTCACCGCGATCCCCGGGCCGAGCGCGCCGGTCACGGCGCTCGCGCTCTCGGGGCTGCCCACCGACCGGTTCGCGTTCGAGGGCTTCCTGCCGCGCAAAGGAGGCGACCGGGCGCGCCTGCTCGCCGAGCTCGCGACCGATCGGCGCACGCTCGTGTTCTTCGAGGCGCCGTCGCGGCTCGCGCAGGGGCTCGCCGACCTCGCGACCGCGTTCGGCGCCGACCGGCCGGCCGCGGTCTGCCGCGAGCTGACGAAGCTGCACGAGGAGGTCCGGCGCGGCACGCTCGCCGAGCTCGCGACCTGGGCCGAGGGCGGCGTGCGCGGCGAGATCTGCATCGTGGTCGGCGGGGCGCCGGTGGTGGCCGCCGACCCGGCGGGCGCGCTCGAGCGCGTGCTCGCGCTCGTCGACGGAGGGGCGCGCCTGAAGGATGCCTCGGCCGAGGTCGCCGCGGCGACCGGACTGGGCCGGCGCGAACTGTACGAGTCCGCGCTGGCCGCGCGCAAGGGGTCCTGAATCGGGAGCCGCCGAGCCCGTTCGGGGGAGAATGGGAGACGGCCCGCCGGGTCGTGCGCACGACCCGCGGGTCGTGGAGGTGCGAGATGGCCCACGCAGTCCAGTACGCCGCGTACGGCGGCCCCGAGGTGCTCGAGGTCGTCGAGATCCCGACGCCCGAGCCGCGCGCCGACGAGGTGCTCGTCGAGGTGTTCGCGGCCGGCGTGAACCCCGTCGAGAGCGTCGAGCGGCGCGGCGAGTCCGTGCCCCACGAATCCCTCCCACGCCGGCCCGGCCGCGAGTTCGCGGGCACGGTCGTCCTGGCCGGTCCCGACGTCCTCCGCTTCGACCGCGGCGACGACGTGATCGGCCGCGTCGACCGGGGCGGGCTCGCGACCCACGTCGTCGCGCGCGAGGACCGCATCGTCCGCCGCCCGCCCGGCGTGTCGTGGGAGGTCGCCGGCGCGCTCCCGGTCGCGGGCACCACCGCGTGGCGCGCCGTGGAGGGCCTCGGGCTCACGCCCGACGACACCGTGGTCGTGACGGCCGCCGCGGGCGGGGTCGGCTGCCTCGCGGCCCAGTTCGCCCGGCTGCGCGGCGCGACCGTGCTCGGCACGTCGGCGGACTCCCGGTTCGACTTCCTGCGCCAGTTCGGCGTCATCCCGCTCGCCTACGGGCCGGACCTCGCCGGCCGCGCGTCGACCGCGGCGACCGCCGCCGGCGGACGGCGCGTGACCGCGTTCCTCGACTTCCTGGGCGGCGAGGCCGCGGAGGCGTCGCGCCTCGGCGTGCCGGCCTCGCGCACCCTGACCACGCTCGACCGGCTCGCGGTCGAGGGCGGCATGGCGACCGTCGTCGACCCGGGAGACCGGTACGACCTCGAGCGGGTGGTCGCGGCGGTGGCCGAGCATCGGGTGCGGCTCCCGATCGCGGACGTCTTCCCGCTCGCGGAGGTCGGCGACGCGTACCGCGCGCTCGACCGCCGGGACGCCCCGGGCAAGATCGTGCTCGGCATGCGCATCGTCGACTACCGCGGCCAGCACGTGCGGGTGACGGCGCTGAAGGAGCAGGACCTCACGCTCGGCGTGCCGACGCCGCACGACCAGCTCGAGGTCGAGGAGGCCGTGCCGGCCGCGATCCTCGACGGCAGCGTGCGGCGTCGGCACCGCGAGGAGCGCGCCGACGCGGCATCCGCGGCCGACTCGGAGCCCTCGGGCTAGCGCGCCGCGCCGCGCCGCGCTCGAACGCCCGTCACGCGGCGGGCGGGGCATCCGCTCGCCCGTAGGATTGGAGGCATGGCCCAAGCCTCCTCGTTCTATATCACCACGCCCATTTTCTACGTGAACGACGTGCCGCACATCGGCCACGCGTACACGGAGGTGGCCGCCGACGTCGTCGCGCGCTGGCACCGCCAGGCGGGCGAGGACACGTGGATGCTCACGGGCACCGACGAGCACGGGCAGAAGATCCTGCGCACCGCGACCGCGAACGACGTCACCCCGAAGGAGTGGGCCGACAAGCTCGTCGCGGAGGCGTGGAAGCCGTTGCTCGAGACCGTCGACATCGCGAACGACGACTTCATCCGCACGACCGACGAGCGCCACGAGCGCAACGTGCAGAAGTTCCTGCAGAAGCTCTACGACGACGGGCACATCTACACGGGCGAGTACGAGGGCTACTACTGCGTCGGCTGCGAGGAGTACAAGCAGGAGTCCGAGCTCGTGCCGGGCGCGGGCGAGTACGAGGGGCAGCTCGTCTGCGCGATCCACTCGAAGCCCGTCGAGCTCCTGCACGAGAAGAACTACTTCTTCCGCACCTCGGCCTTCGCCGAGCGGCTGCTCGCCCTCTACGAGGAGCGGCCCGACTTCGTGCAGCCCGAGTCGGCGCGCAACGAGGTGCTCGGCTGGGTCCGCTCGGGGCTCAGCGACCTCTCGATCTCGCGGTCGACGTTCGACTGGGGCGTGAAGGTCCCGTGGGACGAGTCGCACGTCGTGTACGTCTGGTTCGACGCGCTGCTGAACTACATCACGGCCGCCGGCTACGGCCAGGACGACGCCGAGTTCGCGCGCCGCTGGCCCGCCCAGCACCTCGTCGGCAAGGACATCCTCCGGTTCCACGCGGTGATCTGGCCGGCGATGCTCATGGCCGCGGGCCTCGAGGTCCCGCGCGGCGTGTTCGGCCACGGCTGGCTGCTCGTCGGCGGTGAGAAGATGTCGAAGTCGAAGCTCACCGGCATCGCGCCGAGCGACATCACCGACACCTTCGGGTCGGACGCGTTCCGCTACTACTTCCTCCGTGCGATCTCGTTCGGGCACGACGGCTCGTTCTCGTGGGAGGACCTCTCGGCCCGCTACCAGGCCGAGCTCGCGAACGGGTTCGGCAACCTCGCGTCCCGCGTGATCGCGATGGTCAACCGGTACTTCGACGGCGTCGTCCCGCAGGCGGGCGAGCGGTCGGCCGCCGACCTCGAGATCGCCGCGATCGAGCGACGCGCGACGGATGCCTCGTGGGCGGCCGTGAACCGGACCGCGATCCACGAGGCCATCGGCGCGGTCTGGGAGCTCGTCGAGGCGCTGAACGGCTACATCACGGCCGAGGAGCCGTGGGCGCTCGCGAAGGACCCGGCGAACCGCGAACGGCTCGAGACCGTGCTCGCGACCGCCTACCACGGCCTCGGCACGCTCGCGGTGCTGCTCTCGCCGGTCCTGCCGAAGGCGACCGCGAAGCTGTGGAGCGCGCTCGGCGGCGCCGGGACGGTCCAGGAGCAGCGGATCGACCTCGCGTACGACTGGGCCGTCGGCGAGCGGGTCGGCACGCTCGAGGCGCTGTTCCCGCGCATCGAGGCGACCGAGTGAGGGGGTCTCGAGACGCGTCCGACTCCGTCGGGCGCTCCTCGACCACCAGGGGGTCGCGTGGCTGAGCACCTCCGCTCCCGCTCCGATGGCGCGCGCGACGGCAAGCCGGCGCCCGAGTACCCGCCTGCGCCCGAGCCGCTCGCGGTTCCGGTCTACGACAACCACACCCACCTCGAGATCGCCGACGGCGCGCTGCCGCTCGACGTCCACGAGCACCTCGAGCGCGCGGCCGCGGCCGGCATCGCGGGCGCGGTACAGGTCGGCACCGACGTCGCCACGAGCCGCTGGTCGGCCGACGTCGCCGAGCGCGAACCGCGCCTGCTCGCGGCGGTCGCGCTCCACCCGAACGAGGCGCCCGAGCTCGAGGCGTCCGGAACCCTCGACGACGCGCTCGCCGTGATCGACGAGCTCGCCGCGCGCCCGCGCGTGCGCGCGATCGGCGAGACCGGCCTCGACTGGTACCGCACGGGGGAGGACGGCCGCCCCGCGCAGTTCCGAGCCTTCGAGGCGCACATCGACATCGCGAAGCGGCACGGCCGCGCGCTGCAGATCCACGACCGCGACGCGCACGACGACGTCGTCGCGACGCTCCGACGCGTGGGCGCCCCCGAGCGCACGGTGTTCCACTGCTTCTCGGGCGACGAGGAGCTCGCCCGGCTCGCGGCATCCGAGGGCTGGTACCTCTCGTTCGCCGGGAACGTGACGTTCAAGAACGCCGCGAACCTGCGCGAGGCGCTGCTGGTCGCGCCGCGCGACCGCATCCTGGTCGAGACGGATGCCCCGTACCTCACGCCCGTCCCGCTCCGCGGGCGGCCGAACGCGCCCTACCTCGTGCCGCACACCGTGCGGTTCATGGCCGAGGTCCTGGGCGCCGACCTCGACGAGCTCTGCGCGGACCTCGCGTCGAACACGGTCCGCGTGTACGGCTCGTGGCAGGATGACCCCGTGACCGACGACGACGCCGTGGACGGCGGGGGATCCGGGCGCGCCGACGGGGGCGCGGCCTGATGCACCGGCACGAGCTCGCGGGCCAGCCGTCGCAGCCGAGGCTGCTCGGCCCGGCCGAGATCCGCGACCTCGCGGGCATCCTCGACGTCACGCCGACCAAGAAGCTCGGCCAGAACTTCGTGCACGACGGCAACACCGTGCGCCGCATCGTGCAGGCCGCGGGCGTGCAACGGGGCGAGACCGTGCTCGAGATCGGGCCGGGCCTCGGCTCCCTCACGCTCGGGCTGCTCGAGGCCGGGGCATCCGTCACCGCGGTCGAGATCGACGGGCGGCTCGCCGCGCAGCTGCCGCACACCGCGTCGGTGATGCAACCGGGCACCGACCTCCGCGTCGTGCACGCCGATGCGATGAAGGTGACCGAGCTGCCGGGCGACCCGCCCGTGCGGCTCGTCGCGAACCTGCCGTACAACATCTCGGTGCCCGTGCTCCTGCACCTGCTCGAGCACCTCCCGTCGCTCGCGTCGGGCGTCGTCATGGTGCAGGCCGAGGTCGGCTACCGGCTCGCGGCCGGGCCCGGCTCGAAGGTGTACGGGGGGCCGAGCGCGAAGGCGGCGTGGTACGGCGACTGGCGCATCGCCGGCCAGGTCTCGCGGATGGTGTTCTGGCCGGTGCCGAACGTCGATTCCGTGCTCGTCGGATTCGACCGGCGCACGCCGCCCGGCGACCCGGCCGGGACCGAGGAGGAGCGCCTGGCGACGTTCGAGGTGATCGACGCGGCGTTCCAGCAGCGGCGCAAGATGCTCCGGCAGTCGGTGTCGGGCGTGCTCGGCGGTTCGTCGGCCGCGGCGTCGGCGGTGCTCGAGCGTGCGGGCGTCGACCCGCAGGCGCGCGGCGAGCAGCTCGAGATCGGCGACTTCCTGCGGATCGCGCGCGCTGCGCGGAGCTGAGCCGCCGCGCTACGGTTGGCCGCATGGGGGAGCGGGGATCCGTCGCGGGCAGCGGCCGTGTCGTGGGCGAGGAGGCCGTCGTCGCTGCGACGGGCCGGCCGCGCGACGAGTGGTTCGCCGTGCTCGACGCCGCGGACGCCACGACGTGGCGGCACCGCGACGTCGCGGCGTGGCTCGTGGTCGAGCACGGGGTCGAGCCGTGGTGGGCGCAGCACCTCACGGTCGGGTACGAGCAGTCGCGGGGCATCCGACGGCCGGGCCAGCGGCAGGACGGCACGTGGGAGGTGAGCGTCTCGCGCACGGTCCCGCTCGAGAAGGTCGCCGCGCTCCGCGCGCTCGCCGAGGTGGTCGAGCGCGAGACCGGCGTCGCGCCGCTCGCGATCAACGACACCGCGAAGCATCCGACCGCCAGGTTCCCGCTCGAGGGCCGCGAGTTCGTGCTCGCGACCGCGACCGAGGTCAGCGCCGGGCGGGCGTCGCTCACGCTCACGCGCGGGCGGATGCCGGACGGCGACGTCCTCGAGGCGGCCAAGGCGGAGCTGCGCGGATGGCTTGCCGTCGCAGCCGGACCGGCCGGAGGGGCATGACGATCGCGACCTGCAGGCATACGACGATCGCGGCGAGGCCAGCGCTGCGCGGTCTCCCGGGTCGCGTGCTCGGCTAGCGTGGGGGCATGACGATCGCGGCGACCGACGAGGCGGTACACGTCCGGGCGCCCGGCAAGATCAACCTGTTCCTGCGCGTCGGCGCGCTGGAGGACGACGGCTACCACGACCTCGCGACCGCCTACCAGGCCGTCTCGCTGTACGAGGACGTGCGCGCGTGGCCCGCCGACGAGATCACCGTGGAGTTCGTCGGCCCGGTCGACACGTCCGGGCTCCCGACCGGCCCGACCAACCTGGCTGTGCGCGCCGCGAAGCTCCTCGCCCGCACGGCGGGCGTCCCGGGCGGCGTCCACCTCCAGATCTCGAAGCAGGTCCCGATCGCGGGCGGCATGGGCGGGGGATCCGCGGATGCCGCGGCGACGCTCGTCGCGTGCGACGCGCTGTGGGGCACCGCGCTGCCGCGCGAGGAGCTGCACCGACTCGCGGCCCAGCTCGGCGCGGACGTGCCGTTCGCGCTCGCGGGCGGCACGGCCATCGGCACCGGGCGGGGCGACCGGCTGAGCCCGGCGCTCGCGACGGGGTCGTTCCACTGGGTGCTCGTGCCCGCCGACCACGGCCTGTCGACGCCCGCGGTGTACCGCGAGCTCGACGTGCTGCGCGAGGAGTGGGTGGCCGAGGGCGTCGATGCGTTCGCGCCCGGCGCCGCGCCCGACGGTCCGCCGGCGGTCGACGCCGAGGTGCTGCAGGCGCTCCGCGCGGGCGACCCGGCCCGGCTCGGGGCATCCCTGCAGAACGACCTGCAGTTCGCGGCGGTCCGGCTCGCGCCGGGCCTGCAGGACGTGCTCGACCTCGGCGAGAGCGTCGGCGCGCTCGCCGGCATGGTCTCGGGGTCGGGTCCGACGCTCGCGTTCCTCGCGCCCGACGCCGAGTCGGCGATCGAGCTGCAGGTCGGGCTGTCGGCCGCGCGGCACATGGCGCTGCACGTCCACGGGCCCGTGCCGGGGGCGCGCATCGTCCACGGCTAGGCTCGTCCGGTCAGGGCGCCCGGCTGGGCTCGTCGGGTCGTGGCGGATCTCCTGGGCCCGCTGGAGGCGCGATGCGCCTCCACCTCGGGTTCGGGTGCGCCCGACTAGGCTCGTCGGGTCATGGCGGATCTCCGGGGCCCGCTGGAGGCGCGATGCGCCTCCACCTCGGGTTCAGGTGCGCCCGACTAGGCTCGTCGGGTCATGGCACATCTCCTGGGCGCCGAGCGCCTGCACCTCGAGTTCCCCACCCGCACCGTCTTCGGCGAGGTGACCCTCGGGCTCGACGAGGGGCAGCGGATCGGCATCGTCGGCCGGAACGGCGACGGCAAGTCGACGCTGCTGAAGCTCCTGGGCGGTCGGCTGGAGCCGGACGCCGGACGGGTGACGCAGCGGCGGGGCATCCGCATCGGCATGCTCGACCAGGCCGACACGGTCGACCCGTCGGCGATCGTCGCGGATGCGGTCGTGGGCGGCATCGAGGAGCACGTGTGGGCGGGCGACGCGAAGGCGCGCGACGTGATCGCGGGCCTGCTGGCGGATGTCCCGTGGCAGGGGCGCGTGGGCGACCTCTCGGGCGGCCAGCGTCGCCGGGTCGCACTCGCGGCGCTCCTCGTCGGCGACTGGGACGTGCTGTTCCTCGACGAGCCGACGAACCACCTCGACGTCGAGGGCATCGCGTGGCTCGCCGCGCACGTGAAGCAGCGCTGGGCGCCCGGCCAGGGCGCGCTCGTGGTGGTCACGCACGACCGGTGGTTCCTCGACGAGGTCTGCACCGACACGTGGGAAGTGCACGATGGCATCGTCGAGCCGTTCGAGGGCGGCTATGCGGCGTACATCCTGCAGCGCGTCGAGCGCGACCGGATGGCCGCGGCATCCGAGGCGAAGCGCCAGAACCTCATGCGCAAGGAGCTCGCGTGGCTGCGCCGCGGCGCGCCCGCGCGCACCTCGAAGCCGAAGTTCCGCATCGACGCCGCGAACCAGCTCATCGAGAACGAGCCGCCCGTGCGCGACCAGGTCGAGCTCAGCCGCCTCGCGGTCAGCCGGCTCGGCAAGGACGTCGTCGACCTGCTCGACGCGGGCGTCGAGTACCCGGCGCCGGGCGGCGGCACGCGCACGGTGCTGCGCGACGTCGAGTGGCGGATCGCGCCGGGCGAGCGCACCGGGATCCTCGGCGTGAACGGCGCCGGCAAGTCGACGTTGCTGGGGCTCGTCACGGGCGCGGTCGAGCCGACGAGCGGGCGCGTGAAGCGCGGGAAGACCGTGAAGGTGGCGACCCTCACGCAGGAGCTCGCGGAGCTCGCCGAGTGGAGCGAGCACCGCGTGAGCGCGGTCGTCGCCGAGCTGCGCTCGAGCTACCAGGTCGGCACGGGCTCGAAGGCGGTCGAGCTCTCGCCGGGGCAGCTGCTCGAGCGGCTCGGCTTCTCGAACGCGCAGCTCGCGACACCGGTGAAGAACCTGTCCGGCGGGCAGAAGCGCCGCCTGCAACTGCTGCTGATCCTGTTGCAGGAACCGAACGTGCTCATCCTCGACGAGCCCACGAACGATCTCGACACCGACATGCTCGCCGCGATCGAGGACCTGCTCGACTCGTGGCCGGGCACGCTCCTGGTCGTCTCGCACGATCGATACCTGGTCGAGCGCGTCACCGACCAGCAGTACGCGATCCTCGACGGCCACCTGCGGCACCTGCCGGGCGGCGTCGAGCAGTACCTCGAGCTGCGGAAGCGAGCGGATGCCACGGGCGGGGCGCCCGGGTCGTCGTCGTCGTCGTCCCGGGGCGCGGCCGCGGCCGTCGCGTCGTCGTCGGCGTCCGCGTCCGGCGGGGCATCCGTCGCTCCCGCGCTCGCCGGGGCCGACCGACGCGCGGCCGAGAAGGAGCTCGCCTCGCTCGACCGGCGCCTCGAGAAGCTGCAGTCCCAGATCGTCGCGCAGCACGAGAAACTCGCCCGGCACGACCAGTCCGACTACGTCGGGCTCGGCGCGCTCGGCGACGAGCTCTCGGCCCTCGAGGGGTCCGTGGCCGACCTCGAGACGCGTTGGCTCGAAGTATCCGAGGCGTTGGAGTCCTGATCCCGCAGGATCTGTGACGCGGTGCGTCACCGGCGTCCGGCGCGCGTAGATCCTTCACGTAGGGTCGAGGGGTACCCGCGATCGCGGCATCGACGCCCCACCGAGAACCCTCCCTGGCGGAGCCATGTCGTCCCTGCGCACACGAGCGCCCGATCCCGCGTGCCGACCCCGAAAGGATCCGCCATGCCCCGTCCCCGCCTCCGCTCCATCCTCGCCGCCGCCGCGGTCGTCCCGCTCCTCGCGGGCCTCGCCGCGTGCTCGTCCGCGAGCGCCGACAGCGCCGAGGGCGCCGGCAGCGGCGACGAGGTCGTGAAGATCGGCGTCGTCGGCAAGAGCGACCCGCAGTGGGCGCCGTTCGTCGAGGCAGCCGCCGAGGAGGGCATCACGGTCGAGCTGGTCGACTTCTCCGACTACACGCAGCCGAACCCCGCGCTCACCGAGGGCGAGCTCGACCTCAACCAGTTCCAGCACATCGTGTACCTGGCCGGCTACAACGTGTCGTCCGGCGAGGACCTCGTCCCGATCGGCTCGACCGCGATCTACCCGCTCGGCCTCTACTCGACGAAGTACGAGTCGGTGAAGGACATCCCCGCCGGCGAGACCGTCGCCGTGCCCGACGACGACGCCAACCTCGCCCGCGCGCTCCTCGTGCTGCAGTCGAACGACCTCGTCACCCTGAAGGACGGCGGCTCGATCTTCGCCGGCCTCGACGACATCGACGAGGCGAAGTCGAAGGTCAAGGTCACCACGCTCGAGGCATCCCTCACCCCGACCTCGCTGCCCGACGTCGCCGCCGCGATCATCAACAACGACTTCGTCGAGGACGCGGGCCTCACCTTCTCGGACGCGATCGCGAAGGACGACCCCAGCGACCCGAACGCGCTGCCGTACGTGAACATCTTCGCCGCGCGCGCCGAGGACGCCGACAACCCCACCTACCTGAAGCTCGTCAAGATCTTCCAGGAGACGCAGGCGGTGCAGGATGGCCTGCTCGAGTCCTCGGGCGGCACCGCGGTGCTGCTCACGACCCCGGTCGCCGACCTCGTCGACTCGCTCGCGACGGTCGAGGCCGACACGAAGGAGCACCAGGGCTGACCTACCCTGGGATCCACGGCAGGCGGTGCGCATGACGCGCACCGCCTCGCCGCGTTTCCCGGGTGCCCCGAACACCCCGCCCCCGAAAGGAACACCCCATGGCTCTCGTGAGCCTCGCCAACGTCACCAGGTCGTACCCGCCCGCCGTCCGCGGCGGCGAGCCGGTCGTCGCCGTCGACGACGTCACGCTCGACATCGAGGCGGGCGACGTGTACGGCGTCATCGGCTACTCGGGCGCGGGCAAGTCGACGCTCGTCCGCCTGATCAACGCGCTCGAGCCCGTCACCGCGGGTGCCGTCCGCATCGACGGACGCGAGCTCGGCGCGCTCGCCGAGCGCGAGCTCCGCGAGGTGCGCGCCGGCATCGGCATGATCTTCCAGCAGTTCAACCTGTTCGAGGCGAAGACCGTGCGCGCCAACGTCGCGTACCCGTTGAAGGTCGCGGGCTGGGCGCGGGCCGACATCCGCGACCGCGTCGACGAGCTGCTCGCGTTCGTCGGCCTGGTCGACAAGGCCGACGCCTACCCCGACCAGCTCTCGGGCGGGCAGAAGCAGCGCGTCGGCATCGCGCGCGCGCTCGCGACGCGCCCCCGGATCCTCCTCGCCGACGAGGCGACGAGCGCGCTCGACCCCGAGACGACGCAGGAGGTGCTCTCGCTCCTCAAGCGCGTGAACGAGGAGCAGGGCGTCACGATGGTGGTGATCACGCACGAGATGGACGTCATCCAGTCGATCGCGACGAAGGTCGCCGTGATGGACGGCGGCCGGGTGATCGAGGCGGGCGACGTGTACCGGGTGTTCTCGCGGCCGGAGCACGAGGCATCTGCGAAGTTCGTCTCGACCGTGGTCAAGGGCATCCCGTCGCCGGCCGAGCTCGCGGTGCTCCGCGAGCGGCACGACGGCCGCATCGTCACGGTCTCGTTCCGCGACGGCGACGCGTCGCAGGCGCGCGTCTTCCTCGACCTCGCGCAGGCCGGGCTCGACTTCGAGCTCGTCTACGGCGGCATCAATGACATCCGCGGCCGCGCGTTCGGGCACCTCACGCTCGCGGTCCGGGGCGAGGATGCCTCGGTCGACACCGCGCTCGCCCACCTCTCCACCTACGTCGAGCTGTCGGAGGCACGCTGATGGACGCCCTCATCGACCTGCAGCCCGAGTTCTGGAAGGCGGCGATCGAGACCCTCTACATGGTCGCGCTCACGCTGCTGTTCGGCGGCCTCGGCGGGCTCGTGCTCGGCACCGGCCTGTACGTCACGCGTCGCGGCGGCCTGCTGCCGAACCGGGCCGTCTCGAACACGCTGAACATCGTGATCAACTTCTTCCGGCCGATCCCGTTCATCATCTTCATCGCGGCGGTCCAGCCGGTCTCCCGGCTCGTGATCGGCACCGGCATCGGCATCAACGCGGTCATCTTCGCACTCTCCCTCGCCGCGTCGTTCGCGATCGCGCGCATCGTCGAGCAGAACCTGCTCACCGTGCGGCCCGGCGTGATCGAGGCCGCGCGCTCGATGGGCGCCGGGCCCTGGCGGATCCTCGGCACGGTCGTGATCGGCGAGGCGCTCGGCCCGCTGATCCTCGGCTACACGTTCGTGCTCGTCGCGATCATCGACATGTCGGCGATGGCCGGCCTCATCGGCGGCGGGGGCCTCGGCTACTTCGCGCAGCTCTACGGCTACCGCCAGTTCGAACCCGCCGTCACGTGGGCGGCAGTGCTGCTCATCGTCGTGTTCGTGCAGGTCGTGCAGTACCTCGGCAACTGGCTGGCGCGGAAGGTCATGCGGCGGTAGGCCGGGCTGCGGTCCACCGGGCGTTGAGCGAGCGGAGCGAGTCGAAACGGCCACCATGGCGCGTTTCGACTCGCTCGCTCCGCTCCCTCGCTCAACGACCGGGGTGCTCAGTCGAATCCGAGGCTGAGCTTGCGCAGCAGCCCCGCGAGGCGCTTCTGCTCGGCGCCGGGGAGTCCGCTCAGCAGCGACTCCTCGGCGTCGACGAGCCGGGTGATGGCCGCGTCCACGCGGATCAGCCCCTCGCGGCTCATCTCGACGAGGATGCCCCGCCCGTCGTTCGGGTCCTCCTGGCGGCTCACGAGGCCGCGTTGCACGAGCCGGTCGATCCGGTTCGTCATCGTGCCGCTCGAGACGAGGGTCTGCTGGAGCAGCGCCTTCGGCGACAGCCGGTACGGCGACCCGGCCCGGCGCAGCGCCGAGAGCACGTCGAACTCCCACGACTCGAGCCCGGACTGCGCGAACGCGTGCTTGCGCGCGCGGTCGAGGTGCTTCGAGAGCCGGTCGACCCTGGAGAACACCTGCAGGGGCGCGAAATCGAGGTCGCGGCGCTCGCGTTCCCAGTCCCCGACGATCCGGTCCACCTCGTCGCTGTCGGTCATCCCGTCATCATGGCAGGTGGCAGACTTGAGGGCGGCGCGGCGGGCGACGGATGCCCCATGGGCATTCCGTCTCCAGAGTCGCGCGGTCCGCCATGGTGTAACGGCAGCACGACAGCCTTTGGAGCTGTGAGGACCAGGTTCGAATCCTGGTGGCGGAGCATGACCGATCAGAACCTCGCCGTCATCGTCCTCGCCGCCGGGCAGGGCACCCGCATGAAGTCCACCCTCCCGAAGGTGCTGCATCCGCTGGCCGGCGCGCCCATGCTCGCGCACGTGCTCGCGACCGCGCGCGCCCTCGACCCGGCGACCGTGATCACCGTGGTCCGCCACGAGCGGGACCAGGTCGCCGCGGCCGTCGAAATCGAGCTGCCCGGCAGCGCGATCGTCGACCAGGACGAGGTGCCGGGCACGGGCCGCGCGGTCGAGCAGGCGATCGGGGCGCTTCCCGGCGGCTTCGAGGGCGACGTGCTCGTGCTGAACGGCGACGTGCCGCTCCTGAACGCCGACACGCTGCTCGGATTCCTCGGCCGGCACCGCGACCGCGGCGTCGCGGCATCCGTGCTCTCGGCGCGATTCGCGGACCCGAACGGCTACGGCCGCATCGTCCGCGACGTCGACGGCGCGTTCGACCGGATCGTCGAGCAGAAGGACGCCGACGACGCCGAGCGGCTCATCGACGAGGTGAACGCGGGCGTCTACGCGTTCGGCGCCGGGGCGCTGCGCGACCAGCTCGCGAACCTCACGACCGAGAACGCCCAGGGCGAGAAGTACCTCACCGACATCATCGGCCTGCTCCGCGCCGCGGGCAGCGAGGTCGAGGCGGTCCCGGTGTCCGAGCCGTGGCTGGTCGCCGGGGTCAACGACCGCGCCCAGCTCGCCGAGACGGCCGCGCGCCTCAACGCGCTCATCGTGCGCGGCTGGCAGCTCGCGGGCGTCACGATCGAGGACCCCGCGACCACGTGGATCGACCTCGCGGTGCGGCTCGAGCCGGACGCCGTGATCCGCCCCGGCACGCAGCTCAAGGGCGCGACGGTCGTCGAGACCGGCGCGGTCGTCGGCCCCGACACCACGCTCGTGGACTGCGAGATCGGCGCGGGCGCCGAGGTGAAGCGCACCGACGGCACGCTCGCGGTCATCGGCGCCGGGGCGTCCGTCGGCCCGTTCGCGTTCCTCCGTCCCGGCACGGTGCTCGGCGCCGACGGCAAGATCGGCACGTTCGTCGAGACCAAGAACGCGACCATCGGCCGGGGCAGCAAGGTGCCGCACCTGTCGTACATCGGCGACACCGAGATCGGCGTCGAGTCGAACGTGGGCGCCGGCTCGATCACCGCGAACTACGACGGCGTGAACAAGCACCGCACCGAGATCGGGTCGCACGTGCGCACCGGGTCGCACGGGGTGTTCGTCGCGCCCGTTAGGATTGGTGACGGTGCGTACACGGGGGCAGGCACGGTCGTCCGAAAGGATGTCCCGCCGGGCGCTCTCGCGGTGAACGTCGCACCTCAGCGCAACATCGATCGGTGGGTCGCGGCCAACCGGCCGGGCACCGCTGCCGCCGAGGCAGCAGCCCGCGCAGGGTCCGGGGAGGACGTCGACTGACCCGGCCTCGGCCGGTGGGAAGGACAGCACACATGTCGGGCATGGAGACCGCCGGATCGAGACGCCTCGTGCTCGTGTCAGGACGTGCGCACCCCCAGCTCGCGGAGGAGATCGCGGACGAACTCGGCATCGAACTCGTGCCGACCGACGCCCGCACCTTCGCGAACGGCGAGCTCTACGCGCGCTACGACGAGAGCGTGCGCGGGGCGGACGCGTTCGTGGTCCAGTCGCACGCCGCGCCGATCAACGAGTGGCTCATGGAGCAGCTCATCATGGTCGACGCGCTGAAGCGCGCGTCCGCGAAGCGCATCACGGTGGTCGCCCCGTTCTACCCGTACGCCCGACAGGACAAGAAGGGTCGCGGCCGCGAGCCGATCTCGGCGCGCCTCGTCGCCGACCTCTTCAAGGCAGCCGGCGCCGACCGCATCATGTCGGTCGACCTGCACGCCGCGCAGATCCAGGGCTTCTTCGACGGCCCCGTCGACCACCTGTTCGCGATGCCGGTGCTGCTCCAGGAGTTCAAGAACTCGCTCGACCCCGACACGCTCACGGTCGTCTCGCCCGACATGGGCCGCGTGCGCGTCGCCGATATCTGGAGCGACAAGCTCGGCGCGCCGCTCGCCATCATCCACAAGCGCCGCGACCCGCTCGTGCCGAACCAGGTCTCGGTGCACGAGATCGTCGGCCAGGTCGAGGGCCGCGTCTGCCTCCTGGTCGACGACCTCATCGACACCGGCCGCACGATCGTGAAGGCCGCCGAGGCGCTCAAGAAGGCCGGCGCCATCGGCGTCGTCGTCGCCGCGACGCACGCGGTGTTCTCGCCGCCCGCGGTCGAGATCCTGCAGTCCGACGTCATCGACCGCGTGGTCGTCACGGACACGCTGCCGATCCCCGAGGACAAGCGGTGGGACCGCCTCCACGTCCTGCCGATCGCGCCGCTGCTCGCTCGAGCCATCCGCGAGATCTTCGAGGACGGATCGGTCACGAGCATGTTCGACGGCGCCGCCTGATCCGACCGGGAGGGATGGACATGACCGACATCACGACCCCCCGCCCCTGGCTCGCCAGCTACGCCGACGGCGTGCCCGCCGACGTCGCCGAGCCGGACGGCTCGCTGTACGACCTGATCCGCGAATCGGTCGCCGGGTACGGCGGCCACGCCGCACTCGAGTTCTTCGGCCGGTCGACGAGTTACGCCGAGCTCGGCGAGCAGATCGAGCGGGCGGCCGAGGGGCTGCGGCTCCTCGGCGTCCAGGCGGGCGACCCGGTGGCCATCGTGCTCCCGAACTGCCCGCAGCACATCGTGGCGTTCTACGCGATCCTGCGCCTCGGCGCGATCGTCGTCGAGCACAACCCGGTGTACACGCCGCGCGAGCTCCGCCACCAGTTCGAGGACCACGGCGCCAAGGTCGTCATCGCGTGGGACAAGGTCGTCGAGACGATCCAGGGGTTCCCGCGCGACGTCGCGGTCCGCACGATCGTGTCGGTCGACGTGACCCGCGCGATGCCCTTCGCCACGCGGTTCGCGCTCAAGCTGCCGATCGCGAAGGCCCGCGAGTCGCGGCAGGCGCTCACGACGAAGGTCCGCGGCACCACGCCGTGGGAGACCCTCGCGAAGGCCGAGCCGATCTCGTCGCACATCCACCGCCCGACCGCGGACGACATCGCGCTCATCCAGTACACCTCGGGCACCACCGGGAACCCGAAGGGCGCGGTGCTCACGCACGCGAACCTGCTCGCGAACGCCGCGCAGGCGCGCGCGTGGGTGCCGGAGGTGCAGCGCGGCACGTCGGTCGTCTACGCGGTGCTCCCGATGTTCCACGCCTACGGGCTGACGCTCTGCCTCACGTTCGCGATGAGCATGGGCGCCAGGCTCGTGCTGTTCCCCAAGCCCGACCCCGACCTCATCCTCCCGGTCGTGAAGAAGCGTCCGGCGACCTTCCTGCCCGCGGTGCCGCCGATCTACAGCCGGCTCACGCAGGCGGCCGACGCGCAGGGCGTGTCGCTGCGGGGCATCCAGATCGCGATCTCGGGCGCCATGCCGCTGTCCGCCGATGTCGTGGAGCCCTGGGAGGAGCGCAGCGGCGGCTACCTCGTCGAGGGCTACGGCCTGAGCGAGTGCTCGCCCGTGCTCATGGCCAACCCGGTCGCGCCGACGCGCCGGGCCGGCACGGTCGGCTTGCCGCTGCCGTCGACCGAGGCGCGCGCGGTCGACCCCGACGACCCGATGACGGATGTCGCACCGGGCGAGCCCGGCGAGCTCGTGGTCCGCGGGCCGCAGGTGTTCACGGGCTACTGGCGCAAGCCCGAGGAGACCGAGGCCGTCTTCGTCGACGACCCCGACGGCGGCGTGCCGTGGTTCCGCACGGGCGACATCGTCCGGATCGACGCCGACGGGTTCGTGACGATCGTCGACCGGATCAAGGAGCTCATCATCACGGGCGGCTTCAACGTGTCGCCGAGCGAGGTCGAGGACGTGCTGAGGCGCCACCCCGCCGTCGAGGATGCCGCGGTCGTCGGCCTTCCCGACGCGCACTCGGGCGAGCAGGTCGTCGCGGTCGTGGTCGTCGCGGACGGCGCGGAGTTCGACCCCGAGGCGATCCGCACGTTCGCGCGGGACACACTCACGCCGTACAAGGTGCCCAAGCGCGTGGTGCGCGTCGACGAACTGCCCAAGTCGCTCATCGGCAAGGTGCTGCGCCGCGAGGTGCGCAACCGGCTGCTGATCGACGAGGGCTGACCGACGGGGGCTGACCGCCGGGGGAGGGTCGGCCGGGCGCTCCGCGCCGGGCCGAGGTCGGCCGGGCGCTCCGCGCCGTCAGGTCGCGACGCCGCGCACGCCGGGCGGGACGCCGCCCGGCATGATCCCGAGGTTCGCGACGAGGCGTTCGCCCGACGGGGCATCCGCGAAGCACAGCCAACCCGGCCCGCCGCGGCCCGCGAGCGAGAACTCGATGCGCGACCCCGTCGACGACGTGTCGAACGCCGCGACGGTGAGGGCGCACGCCTGCGCGGCCGCGCGGACCGCGACGCCGTAGCCCGACAGGACGAGTGGCAGCACCATCGCGCCGAGGGCCACGAGGACGACGAAGCGGAGCATCCGCCGGTGCCGCTCGCCGCGGACCGGGGCGCCGTCGTCGTTGTCGAGCTCGGGATGCCAGTCGCCGGTCATGGGAGCACCATGCTAACCCGCGCCGACCGTCGCGACCGCGGCGCGCCCGGAACGCGACGCGGCCGCCGCCGGGAGGTCCCGGAGCGGCGGCCGCGAGGAAGCGGGCCGGGCCCGTGCGATCAGTGCCAGCTGGGCTCGGTCTCGATCTCGGACCGGTCGCCCGACCACAGCGTGTGGAACACGCCGTCCTTGTCGATGCGCTTGTAGGTGTGCGCGCCGAAGAAGTCGCGCTGGCCCTGGATCAGGGAGGCGGGCAGGCGCGACGCGCGGAGGCCGTCGTAGTAGGCGAGCGAGGAGGAGAACGCCGGGGTCGGGATGCCCGCGCCCGCGGCGACCTGCACCACGCGGCGCCACGACGCCTGCGCCGACGCGACGGCGTCGCGGAAGTACGGCGCGACGACGAGGGCGACCAGGGCCGGGTCCTCCGCGTAGGCGTCCGCGATCCGGTTGAGGAAGCGGGCGCGGATGATGCAGCCGGCGCGCCAGATCTTCGCGATGTCGCCCTTCTTGACGTCCCAGCCGTACTGCTCGGCGCCAGCGATGATCTCGTCGAAGCCCTGCGAGTAGGCGATGATCTTCGACGCGTAGAGCGCGAGGCGGACGTCCTCGATGAAGGACTCGGGGTCCTCGACCGTGAAGTCGCCCGAGGGGCCGGGGAGGTCCGATGCGGCCTCGCGCTGGGCGCGCTTGGACGAGAGCGAGCGCGCGAACACGGCCTCGGCGATGCCCGACGTGGGCACGCCCAGGTCGAGCGCGTTCTGCACGGTCCAGGCGCCGGTGCCCTTGGCGCCGGCCTCGTCGAGGATCAGGTCCACGAGCGGCGTGCCGGTCTCGGCGTCGACCTGGCGCAGGACCTCGGCGGTGATCTCGATGAGGTAGCTCTCGAGCTCGCCCGAGTTCCATTCGGTGAAGATGTCGGCGATCTCGGCGGGGCTCTTGCCGGTGCCGGTGCGGATCAGGTCGTAGGCCTCGGCGATGAGCTGCATGTCGGCGTACTCGATGCCGTTGTGCACCATCTTCACGAAGTGGCCGGCGCCGTCGGTGCCGACATGCGTCACGCAGGGCTCGCCCTCGGCGACCGCGGCGATCGAGGCGAGGATCGGGCCGAGCGTCGCGTACGACTCGGCGGTGCCGCCGGGCATGATCGACGGGCCGTTGAGCGCGCCCTCCTCGCCGCCGGAGATGCCGGTGCCGACGAAGTGGACGCCGGTCTTGGAGACCTCGGCCTCGCGGCGGATGGTGTCGTGGAAGTTCGCGTTGCCGCCGTCGACGATGATGTCGCCGGGCTCGAAGCGGGCGGCGAGCTCGGAGATGACCGCGTCGGTGCCCTTGCCGGCCTGGACCATGATGATCGCGGTGCGGGGCTTGGCGAGCGAGGCGACGAACTCGTCGTAGGACTCGGCGGCGAGGAAGCCGGCCTCGGGGTGCTCGGAGACGAGGGTCCGGGTGCGCTCGGCGGAGCGGTTGAACACCGCGACCGTGTTGCCCTCGCGGCTGGCGAGGTTGCGGGCCAGGTTGGACCCCATGACGGCGAGGCCGACGACCCCGATATTCGCTGCTGCCTGGCTTTCCGCCATGATTCCTCCTCCGCCGCATGCCGCGGCGACTCCGGTGAGTGGGGTTCGCGTCCCAGCGTAGGCCCGCGGCGGAACGACGTCGCGGCTCGGGGACGACTTCAGTGTAGCGAATAAATCATACTTATTACGCGCGCGGGGCGGCGGCCCTGGGCACGTCCGTCCAGGCGGCGTCGAGCTCGCCCGCGGTGCGGCGCATGATCCGTTCCATCGCGGTGCGCGCGAGGTCGGGCCGGTGGTCGCCGATCGCCGCGGCGACCTCGAGGTGCAGCCGCAGCGTGTCCTCGTGAGGCTGCGCGGGCATGAGCCCGTGCTCGGTCCGGCCCCGCAGGACCTCGCCGATCGCGTCCGCGAGGCTCGCGAACATCTCGTTCCCCGAGGCGGCGAGCACGAGCGCGTGGAACCGGATGTCGAGCTCGAGGAACGCGACCGGATCGCGGTCGCGGCCGGCGTCGGCCATGCGCTCGGCGGTCGCGAGCAGCTCGGTCGCGAGCGGCCCGGCCGCGTGCACGGCCGCGAGCTCGGCGGCCGCGGGCTCGACCGCGGCGCGCAGCTCGGTCAGCGAGCGCAACTGCGAACCGCGCCGGTCGGACGCCAGCCGCCAGCGGATGACGGCCGGGTCGAAGACGTTCCAGTCGGCCTCCGGCCGGACCCGGATCCCGACGCGCCGCACGCTCTCGACGAGCCCGAGCGACTGGAGCACGCGCACCGCCTCGCGGACCACCGAGCGGGAGACGCCGAGCTCGGACTCCACGTCGACGGCCATCATCGTCGCGCCCGCCCGCAGGTCGCCGGCCACGATGCGCCCGCCGAGCGAGTCCACGACCAGGTCGTGCAGGCGCGAGCTCATGGTTCGAGGATAGCCACGGCCGTGGGGGCCGACCGCGGTCGTTCCGGCCGCCCAGCGACCTCGCAGCGCATCCGGTAGACTGGAGGTTCGAGAACTTCGGCGAGGGATGCCTCACCGCCGGTGCATCCGGCCGGGGCATCCGTGATCGACGCGGTGGAAGCGAGCTTCACGGCTGTTCCTCACGCGCATGCGTTCGAGTTGAAGACAGACACCCATCTGGGCCAGAGCCCGCAAGGAGATCCATCATGGACGAAGACAACCAGATCCTCGCAGAGGTCCGCGAGACCTTCGGCAAGGGCGCTGCCCGCAAGCTGCGCGCCGCCGGCAAGATCCCCGCCGTCATCTACGGCCACGGCACCGAGCCGCAGCACGTGACCCTCCCGGGCCACGAGACCGGCCTGCTGATCCGCAAGGCGAACGCCGTGCTGGACCTGCAGATCGAGGGCAAGAGCCAGCTCACGCTGGTCAAGGACGTCCAGAAGGACCCGGTGCACCAGGTCATCGAGCACCTCGACCTCATCATCGTCAAGCGCGGCGAGAAGGTCCAGGTCGAGGTCCCGGTGCACACCGAGGGCGAGTCCGCGGCCGGCACCATCGCCGACCTCGACGCCCACACGCTCCTGCTCGAGGTCGAGGCGACCCACATCCCCGAGAACGTGGTCGTGTCGGTCGAGGGCCTCGAGGAGGGCACCCAGATCCTCGCGAAGGACGTCGTGCTCCCCAAGGGTGCGTCGCTCGTGAGCGACGCCGAGGCGCTCGTCGTCAACGTGCACGTGCCGCAGAAGGTCGACCTCGGCGAGGAGGCCGCTGAGGAGGCCGCAGCCGAGGCTCCCGCCGAGGAGGCCGCCGAGGAGGCCGCGGCCGAGTAACCCTCGCGCAGCATCCGGGCCCGTGCCCGGCGCGGGCGGCATCAGCCGCCCCGCCGGCCACGGGCCTTCGCCGTTCCCGGGGCTCGTCGTCGGGTCGGGTCGCAGTGCCGGGCGGTTCGCCGTTCCGGGTGCGTCGCCGTGCTGCGTGCGTCGCAGTGCCGGGCGCGTCGCCGTCAGGCGTCGAACAGCGCGGCCGCGGCCGGCTCGTCGACGAACCGCACGACGCCCTCGAGCGCGCCCTCGGCGAGTTCGACGATGCGCTCGGCGGGCCGGTCGGCGCCGTGCGCGGCGTCGACGAGGAGCTGCTCGGCGAACGCGATCCACGCGCGGATCGCGATGCGCAGCTCGGGCGAGGCCTGCACGTCGCATTCGGCCAGGAGCGCCACGACCCGGGCGGCCTGCGCCTTGCGCGCCTGCTCGACGACCTCCTGGATGCGCGGGTCGCCGCTCGCGGTGCCGCGGACCAGGGAGACGAACGTGCCCCGGTGCTCGCGCACGAAGCCGACCGTCCGCAGGAGCGTGTCGTGGAGCCGTTCGAGCGGGGGGAGGTCCTCGCGCGGCTCGGTGGCCCGGAGCATGCTGTCGCGCGCGGTGCGCACGATCTCGCGCTGGAAGCCCTGCTTCGACTCGAAGTAGTGGAAGACCAGGCCCTTCGAGACGCCGGCTTGGGCGGCGAGTGCGGCGAGGTCGATCTCCTGGAGCGGATGCTCCGCCAGCGCGGCGACGCCGAGCGCGACGAGCTGCGCACGGCGCTCGTCGGGGGCGAGACGGACGCGTCTGGCGACCGTCGGCTCGTCGGGGGCGGCGGACATGCGGCGAGCCTAGCGGGGCGTCGCGGAAGAATCGCGGAAGTTCTTGCTGACTGACGGTCAATAGTTGTTGACCGAGGGTCAACAGGATGCCTACACTCGCTCCTCGGGCGGCGATGGCGCCGCCCACCTGCGGCTCCCGCCGCAGCGCTTCTGTCGCATCAAGGAGGATCCATGAAGCTGAAGTCCCTCACCGGCTCGCGGGTGGGCCGCGTGGCGCTCGCCGCCGTCCCGGTCGGCGTCGCCGCGAGCCTGTTGCTGGGCGGCGTCGCCCAGGGCGCGGTGCCGGTCTCGTTCGCGGTCTCGGGGAAGGCGTTCAAGATCTCGGCCGACGAGCTCTCGGGCACGGGCTTCTCGCAGTACGCCGGCGTCGCCCTCACGACGGCCGGCCAGAAGGGCGACCCGAAGGGCCAGGCCCCGGTCGCGATCTCGAACATCACCGACGCCACGCTGAAGAACCTGTGCCAGTCGGTCGACGTGCTCGGCCCGATCGGCCTGCGCATCGAGGCCGGCAAGGGCGAGACGCCCGTGACCGCGCACGACCTCCAGATCGCCATGAGCGACCTCAAGGGCGACGCGACCTTCACGAACATCCGCATCGGCGTCGACGCGTCGACCGTGAAGGGCCTGCACACCGGCACCGCGGGCGAGTTCGCCCAGGACGCCGAGGCCGTGAAGATCACCGGGCTCCAGCAGACGTCGTACAGCACGACGGCGGGCACGTTCAACCTCGCGGGCCTGCACCTCGCGGTCGTCGCCGACGGCACCGCCTCCTGCTTCTAGCAGCCGGCCGCGCGGTCGCGCGGGTGCCCAGCCGCACCCGCGCGACCGCCGCCGCCCAGGCCGTGCGCCGCGCCCCACCCACGACTGAGGAGCCATCACATGGATGCCCACCCCGACACCCTCGGCCCGACCTTCGACGCCTCCGCCGCCGAGTCGGCCGCCCGCCCGGCCGGCCGGCGCGCCCGCCGGGCGGGCACCCCGCCGCCGGCGCCCGTCGCGTTCGATGCCGGCGCGTTCGATGCGATCGCGACGGATGCGATCGCGACGCACGTGATCGCGACGGATGCCGATGCGAGCGCCGCCCGCACGGAGGCCGGGCCCGTCGCCGCCTGGTTCCGCTCCCGGCCGACGATCGGCGGGCTCATCACCGTGCTCGGCGGCGTCGCGATGTTCTTCTCCTCGCAGCTGCAGCTCGGCGGCATGACCGTGCACGTCGGCATCGAGGGCGCGCAGGCGATGATCCTGCCCGCCGTGCTCATCGTGTGCGGCGTGCTGGCGATCGGCTCGCCCGCACAGCACCTCTTCTACGGCATCGTCGCCATGATCATCTCGGTCTACTCGCTCGTCGGCGTGAACCTCGGCGGCTTCTTCGTCGGGTTCCTGCTCGGCTCGATCGGCGGCGTGGTCGTCGCCTCCTGGCGGCCGAAGGCGCGCCCGGCCGGCGGCGACGAGGCCGCGGCCGCGGACGCAGTTCCCGCGACCGGCGAACTCGCGACCGGCGCCCTGGGGGCCGCGGAGGAACGCGCATGAGGACGCGCACGCGCCGAGCCGCCGTCGCCGCGCTCACCGCGGGCATCCTGGTCTTCGGCGGCGGCACCGCCCACGCGACCGCGCTCGGCACCGAACTCGGCTGCACGTCGGGCGGAGTGCTGGCGTTCCTGGACGCCGAGCCGTGCCCCGACGACGCGACCGCACCGGTCGCGACGACGCCGCCGCCCGCCGACGGCACCGAGGCGTCCGCTCCGGTCGGTACGACGGACCCGGCCGGCCGGTCCGCGGACGCGGACGCGCCGACGGCGCCGGGCGCCCGAGACACCGCCCCGGAGACCGCGACGACCGTAGCCCCCCTTCCCGACGCCCCGGCCGACCCGGCCGGCATGGTGTTCACGCCGACCCCCGCCACGCTCACGGCGAGCACCCTCTCGATCGAGGGCCTGCGCGCGATCGAGATCGTCACGGTCGACCTCGCCGACGGCACGACGTCGCGCGCGCTCAAGATCACGGCCGACCGCGTCGTCATCGACGGGTTCGGACTCGACGTGCCGACCGGCGACGGCGGGCTGGACACGACCGCGACGACGCTCGTCGTCGAGGGGAACGCGACCATCTGGACCCCGTCGATCACCGCGATCCTGGAGGACGGCGTCGAGCACGTGATCGACACCGGCTCGGCACCGGACCCGGCCTCGCTCGGGCGGCTCCTCCGGCTCCGGCTTCCGCTGCTCGGCATGGTCGCCGACTCGGTCGCCTACACGGGCACCGACCAGGCGGTCCACGCGGGCTGACGCCGAGGGCACCGGGTACGCTCGATGCGGGCCGATCGGCCCGCTCACCCCCGGATCGGAGCGCGGATGGCGTGGTTCCGCAGGCAGGGCGCACGGAAGGATGCCGCGATGGCCGAGAACACCTGGCTCGTCGTCGGCCTCGGCAACCCGGGCGCCCAGTACGCCGGCAACCGGCACAACGTCGGGCAGATGGCGCTCGACGAACTCGCGGGCCGGATCGGCGCGACGTTCAAGAGCCACAAGACGCCGGCGCGGGTCGCCGAGGGGTTCCTGCGCCCGGGCGGCCCGAAGCTCGTGCTCGCGAAGCCGAACACGTACATGAACACCTCGGGCGGGCCCGTCTCGGCGCTCCTGAAGTTCTACTCGCTCGGCGTCGACCGGCTCGTCGTCGTGCACGACGAACTCGACATCCCGTTCGACACGATCAAGCTCAAGGCGGGCGGCGGACATGGCGGGCACAACGGCCTCCGGGACATCCAGAAGGCGACCGGGTCGCCCGACTTCACCCGCGTGCGCGTCGGCATCGGCCGCCCGCCGGGCCGGCAGGACCCCGCCGACTACGTGCTGAAGGACTTCGCCGGCGCCGAGCGGCAGGCGCTGCCGATCCTGCTGTCGGATGCCGCGGACGCGGTCGAGGCCGTCGTGGACCTGGGCCTCGTGGCCGCGCAGCAGAAGTTCCACTCGCCGAGCTGACCGGTTCGTCGGGTCGGGCGCTGCGTGCTCCCTCCTCGTCCGCCGCATCGGCGAACTAGACTCCGGCACATGCCGACCTCCGGCACGGCGTTCGACCTCGCCGCCTATACGCGCGACGCCGCGGGAAGCCACCGCGACGCGATCGGCGACGTGCGCGGCCTCGGCCCCGACGACCTCGACCTCGTCGGCATGCTCCGCGACCTCGAGGGCGGCACGATGGCGTACCTGCGCCGCGTGCTGGTGACCCCGACGCACAAGGACGCCCGGGTCACCGCGTTCCTCGTCACCTGGTCGTTCGAGCGCTTCTGGATCGCGGACGCGCTCGGCGCCGTGCTCGGCGCGGGCGGGCGCGAACCGGATACCCCGGGCGCGGAGTCCGTCGTCGGGGCATCCGATCCGCGTCGGGGCCACCGGCGCGCGCGCCGTGGGCCGGTGCCCCGCGCCCTCGGCGCGTTCTTCGCCGGCCCGCCGCTCGTCGCCGCGCACGTCGCCTCGCTCGCGGTCGACGACGCCGTGCTGTGCGCGGCGCTCGCGGCGCTGGCCGAACGAGTCGCGGTGCCGGACGCGGCCGACCTGTTCGCGCGCCTCGCGCGCGTGCACGAACGGCAGGGGAGGTTCCTCGTCGAGGAGGCATCCGCTCGGCTCGCGGCCTCGGAGGCGGCGCGGCGCCTGGCCCGCCGGGAGCTGCGCGACGAGGCGTACCCGCTCGGCCTCGCCGACCGGACCGCGGCCGAGCGCGCCCGTTTCGCATGCCTGGCCTTCGGCGCCGCCCCAGGGTCGTCCGCGCTCGTCGCGGCGCTCGCGCCCGTCGGGGCGCTGCCGGGCCTCGACGACGGCGGGATCGACGCGCTCCGCGAGCGCGTGCTCGGGGGACGTGAGCCCATGGCGTTCGACATCGACCGGTACGCGGCATCCTCGGTGCGCCTGGACTGGGACGACCTCGACCTCGACCACTTCCGTGCGCACCCGCTGCCGCCCGGCACGCTGCGCACGCTGCGGTACATGGCCGACGTCGAGTACCACACGGTCTGCTACACGCGCGACCTGCTGACGACGCCGTCGCACCGCGAGCCCGAGGTCGGCGCGTTCATGACGATGTGGAACCGCGAGGAGTTCTGGCACGGCGAGGCGCTCGCGGCCGTGCTCGGCGTGCACGGCATCACGGTCGACTACGACGCGCTCAAGGCGAGCCGGCTGAAGCTCGGCTGGCGCGACCGGCTCGACCCCGTGAAGCAGTCGGTCGCGGGCGCGCTCGTCGGCGCCGACTTCATCGCGGTGCACATGTCGTGGGGCGCCGCGAACGAGTGGAGCGCGATCACCGCGTACCAGCGGATGGCCGAGCTCGAGGACGACCCGGTGCTCGCGGAACTGCTCGGCCGGATCGCCCGCCAAGAGGCGCGCCACGTCGCGTTCTACACGTCGCAGGCGCGCACGCGGCTCGCGGCGAGCCGGCGCGCGCAGGTCGTGACCCGCTTCGCGCTCCAGCGGTTCTGGGCGCCGGTCGGGTCGAGCATCCAGCCGCGCGAGGAGGTCCGGCACGTCATGGCCCAGCTCATGAGCGGCGAGGCCGGCCGGCGCGCGGCGCGCAAGGTGGATGACTCGATCGCGGCGCTGCCCGGGATGGACGGGCTCACGATCGTGCAGGACGCGCTCAACGGGCTCGGCGCGGCCTGACGGACTTGACCCTGCACCGTGGTGCAGGGTTCACCATGTCGGCATGGACCAGACTCAGACCCCCGCCGCCGCGCACGTGAACGCCCGGCCCGCCGGCGCCGTGCCCGCCACCACCGGTGCCCCGGTGCGCTTCGGCCGCGCCGGCGCGATCTACGACCTCGTCGTGACGATCGCGTTCGCGACGCCGCTCACCGCCACCTGGATGTTCGACCTGCAGCGCTGGCTCCACGTCGTGTTCGGTGCGGGCGGCGCGCCGGTGCCGGAGTTCGGCGCCGTCCAGCTCATGTTCACGAGCATGATGGGCACGGCCGTGACGATGTGGGCGATCGCGCGCATCCTCTTCCCCATCGCCCCGCTCATCGCGATCGACACGGCGGGCCGCGTAGCGTTCTCGGCATGGATGATCTTCGCCCTGGCGTCGGGCGCGAGCACCGTGATCGTCGCGTTCCTCGTGGCGGAGCTGACCTGGGCGGTGCTGCAGGCGATCGGGCTGGTCGAGCAGCGGCGCGCGTCGGTCCGACGGGGGACGGCGGGGGCGGCGGCGTGATGCAGACGTCCGACCTCGCGGCGGCGGCGCGCGTGCCGGTCAGCACCATCCGGTTCTACGAGCGCCGCGGGCTCATCCCCGAACCGGACCGCAGCACCGGCGGGTACCGGCGCTACCCCGAGGCGACGGCGGCGCGGGTGCGCTTCATCGGCCGCGCCAAGGCGCTCGGGTTCACGCTGTCGGAGATCGCCGAGTTCCTCGCGCTCTCCGACCTGGGCGCCCCGCCGTCGATCGACGGCTTCCTCGACGAGCGGCTCGCGGACCTCGACCGCCGCGTCGACGACCTGCTGCGCGTCCGATCGGCGCTCGTCGCGCTGGCCGACCGACCGCCGCAGCCGGGCGCGTGCCCGGTGATCGACGCGCTCGGCGGGCCGATCGGCTCAGATCAGCCCGCGCAGGAACTCCTCGGGCGTCCGTCCTGACTCGCGGGCCCGCTCGACGAGCCGGGTGTGCTCCTCGCTCGTGAGCTCGAGCGTCATGGTCAGCCAGTCGGCGGTCGGGTCGTCGAAGTCGAAGAGCGTGGCGTCGGCCGACGACTTCCGATCCTCGGCCGCGGCCTCGGCGAGCGAGGCGGGGGGTGCCGGGGCATCCTCGACCGGGCCCTGGGCGGGGGCGCCCGCCCAGCCCGGTCCGCTCGGGACCGCGCCGCCCTGCTGGTAGGCGGTCGCGGCCGCCCGGGCGCGGACGTCGGCCGCCTCGTTCGCGGCATGCCCCGCGTGCCCGCGCACCCACTCGAAGCGGTACCGGCGGCCGACGAGGGCGTCGTCGAGTTCCTGGAGCAGGTCCTGGTTCAGCACGGGCTTGCCGTCGGCCTTCCGCCAGCCCTTGCGCTTCCAGCCGGGCATCCACTTCGTCACGCAGTTGATGACGTACTGGCTGTCGCACTGGATGAGCAGCTCGTCGTCGAGGTGCGCGGTCGCGCGGAGGAGCTCGAGCACCGCCTTCAGCTCGCCCTGGTTGTTGGTCGCGCGCTTCCAGCCCCCGGCCGCCCATCGGTCGTCGTCGACGTACCAGGCCCAGCCCGCAGGGCCCGGGTTGCCGAGCGCGGATCCGTCGGCGGCGGCGGTGATCATGCGGTGGACTCCCAAGGGTCTGGAACGGTCGGATGCATCGGCGGATGCACGGCCGGATGCGGCGCGCCCATGCTACCGGGAGCCCTCCGACGACCGGTGCGGACCGGTCGCGCGACCGGTCGCGCGGCCGGCGCGGACCGCGTCGAGCGCCGCCGGCACCGTCGGCGGGGCGGCCTAGACTCGTACGGTGAGTCTGCAGGGTCTGAACACGGCGCTTTCGCGTGCCTCCACGATCGACGGCGCGCTCGCCGAGGCCCAGCGGAACGCCGACTTCTCGGCGCCGAACGGCATCGACGCGCCACTCCTCGCGGGACTGCTCGCGCGCCGTGCCGCCGCCGGGCTCGCGCCCGTCCTCCTCGCGATCACCGCGACGAGCCGCGAGGGCCAGGCGCTCGGGGCATCCATCGCGCCCTACCTGCCCGAGGGTGCCGAGGTGCTCGAGTTCCCCGCATGGGAGACGCTGCCGCACGAGCGGCTCAGCCCGTCGGCCGAGACCGTCGGGCGCCGGCTGCACGCGCTCCGCCTGCTCGCCGAGAGCGCTGGGCGCGACGCGGGGCATCCGCTTGTCGTCGTCGCCTCGGTGCGGGCCGCGCTGCAGCCGCTCGCCGACAACCTCGCCGCGCTCGAGCCGGTCGAGCTCGTCGCGGGCGGGCGCGGCCACGACCTGTCCGCGATCGCGCTGCGCCTCGTCGACCTCGCGTACGCACGCGTCGACATGGTGTCCCGCCGCGGCGAGTTCGCGGTCCGCGGCGGCATCCTCGACGTGTTCCCGCCGATCGCCGACCACCCCGTCCGCGTCGAGTTCTTCGGCGACGAGGTCGAGGAGATCCGCGCGTTCTCGGTCGCCGACCAGCGGTCGCTGCCCGAGCCGCTCGCCCGGGTCGCACTGCCGCCGAGCCGCGAGCTCCTGCTCACGCCCGCCGTCCGCCAGCGCGCGCGAGAGATGGTGCACGAGTTCCCGAGCCTCTCGGGCATGCTCGAGAAGATCGCCGAGGGCATCCCGGCCGAGGGCATGGAATCCCTCGCGCCCGCGCTCGTCGACCGACTCGTGCCGATCGCCCACTACCTGCCCGCGGGCGCCGCCGTCGCGGTCCTCGCGCCCGAGCGGGTCGCGGGCCGGGCGGTCAGCCTCGCCGAGACGAACCGCGAGTTCCTCGGCGCGGCCTGGAGCGCGGCGACCGTCGGCGCCGAGGCGCCGATCGACCTCGACTCGGGGGACTTCCTCTCGCTTCGGACGTTGCGCGAGGCGACGCTCTTCAGCGCGCCCGGCGAGCCGGACCCGGCGCGCGCCTGGTGGACCGTCTCGAGCTTCGACGCGGGCGAGGCGGCCGAGGATTCCGCAGGGCCGGATGCCTCGTACGTGCGCGTCGCCGCGACCGCGATGCCCGGCTTCCAGGGCAACGTGGACGGCGCCGTCCAGCACGTCTCGGAGCGGCTCGCCGACGGCTGGAGCCTCGTGGTGGCCGCCGCGGGCCACGGCCTCGTCGAGCGCGCGCGCGACGTCCTCGCCGACGCGGGGCAGGCCGCGCGCATCGTCGAGGAGGTCCCCGCCGACCTCGAACCCGGCGTCGCGTACCTCGTGCAGGCCGACGCCGCGCGCGGCTTCGAGGTGCCCGAGGTCAAGCTCGGGCTGGTCTCCGAGGCCGAGTTCTACGGGCGCGCCGCGGGGTACGACGCCCGGCAGGGCAAGAAGCTCGCGACGAGGCGACGGAACGTGGTCGACCCGCTGCAGCTCAAGGCCGGCGACCACGTCGTGCACCAGACGCACGGCATCGGCCGGTTCGTCGAGCTCGTGCAGCGCGAGGTCGCGACGGGTGCGCGCCCCACGGGGCCGAGCCGCACGGGCGTCAAGCAGCAGCCCAAGGCCGTGCGCGAGTACCTCGTGCTCGAGTACGCGCCGTCCAAGCGCGGCCAGGCCGGCGACCGGCTCTACGTCCCGATGGACCAGCTCGACCTCCTGAGCCGGTACGTCGGCGGCGAGGCGCCGTCGCTCTCGAGGATGGGCGGCAGCGACTGGGCGAGCGCCAAGTCGAAGGCGCGCAAGGCCGTCCGCGACATCGCGGTCGAGCTCGTGAAGCTCTACTCGGCGCGGATGGCCGCCAAGGGCCACGCGTTCGGCCCCGACACGCCCTGGCAGCACGAGCTCGAGGAGGCGTTCCCGTACGCCGAGACGCCCGACCAGCTGCAGACCATCGACGAGGTGAAGGCCGACATGGAGCGGCCGATCCCGATGGACCGCCTGCTCGCGGGCGACGTCGGCTTCGGCAAGACCGAGGTCGCCGTGCGCGCCGCGTTCAAGGCGATCCAGGACGGCAAGCAGGTCGCGATGCTCGTGCCGACGACCCTGCTCGCCAAGCAGCACTTCGAGACGTTCGGGGAGCGGTTCGCCGGCTTCCCCGTGCACGTGCGCCAGCTCAGCCGGTTCCAGACCGACAAGGAGGTGCGCGAGATCGTCGCGGGCCTGGCCGACGGCACGGTCGACCTCGTCATCGGCACGCACCGGATCCTCACCGAGCAGGTGGAGTTCAAGGACCTCGGCCTGATGATCGTCGACGAGGAGCAGCGCTTCGGCGTCGAGCACAAGGACTCGCTCAAGAAGCTGAAGACCAACGTCGACATCCTCGCCATGAGCGCGACGCCCATCCCGCGCACGCTCGAGATGGCCGTCACCGGTATCCGCGAGATGTCGACGCTCGCGACCCCGCCCGAGGACCGGCACCCGATCCTGACCTACGTCGGCCCGTACACCGAGCAGCAGGTGGCCGCGGCCGTGCGTCGCGAGATGCTGCGCGAGGGACAGGTGTTCTTCGTGCACAACCGCGTGTCCTCGATCAACCGCGTCGCCGCGCAGCTCGCCGAACTCGTGCCCGAGGCGCGCATCGCGGTCGCGCACGGCCAGCTCAACGAGCACGTGCTCGAGCAGATCGTGAACGACTTCTGGGAGCGCAAGTACGACGTGCTCGTCTCGACGACGATCATCGAGACCGGCCTCGACATCCAGAACGCGAACACGATCATCATCGACCGCGCCGACAAGTACGGCCTGTCGCAGCTGCACCAGCTGCGCGGCCGGGTCGGGCGCGGCCGCGAGCGCGCGTACGCGTACTTCCTGTACGACCCGCACAAGCCGCTGTCGGAGACCGCGCACGACCGGCTCTCGACGATCGCCGCCAACAACGAGCTCGGCGGCGGCATGCAGATCGCGCTCAAGGACCTCGAGATCCGCGGCGCCGGCAACCTCCTCGGCGCCGAGCAGGCCGGGCACATCGCGGGCGTCGGGTTCGACCTCTACCTGCGGATGATCGGCGAGGCCGTGTCGGCGTTCCGCGGCGATGTCGCGGAGGGCCAGACCGAGCTCCGGCTCGAGCTCCCGGTCGACGCGCACGTCCCCGAGGAGTACATCGAGAGCGAGCGCCTGCGCCTCGAGGCCTACCAGAAGCTGTCGGCCGCCTCCGGGCCGGCGGCGAAGGACGGCCAGATCGACCAGGTGGTCGAGGAGCTCGTCGACCGGTACGGCGACCTGCCCGAGCAGGTCGAGCACCTGATCTCGGTCTCGCGACTGCGCCGACAGGCGCAGCTGGTCGGGCTGAGCGACGTCATCGCGACCGGCTCGAAGCTGCGCATCGCGCCGGCGAGGCTGCCGGACTCGCGCCGCGTGCGCCTCGAGCGGATGTACCCGGGAGCGAAGGTGTTCGCGCAGAACGACGTGATCCTCGTGCCGTTCCCGACCCCGGGCGGTGAGGCGCCCGGTGACGCCGATCTCATCGGCTGGGTGTCGCGGCTCATCGAGGTGATCTTCCCGGTCGAGCAGCCGGCCGCGGCCGCGGCGGGCGAGTAGCCCGCGTCGCGCCGCGCGCGCCCGCCCGGCGTCACCGGGACAGCGCGCCGCCCGTCCCGGCGTGGCCGCCGTGCGCGCGGTGCCAGCGGGAGCGCGCGCTCACGACGAACCCGGACGCGGCGATCGAGACGCCCGAGCCGAGGAGCACCGCGATGATGCCCTGCGCGGCGACCGCGGGGTGGCCGGCGAACGCCAACTCGTTCATGAGCAGCGACACCGTGAACCCGATGCCCCCGAGCGTCGCGACCGCCACGAGGTCGCCGGTCGCGAGCGGCATCCCGATGCGGGCGCGGCGCGCGACGAGTCCGCCCACCCAGCCGCCGAGCGTGATCCCCACCAGCTTCCCGACGGGCAGGCCGACGAAGATGCCCCAGAACGCCGGGTCCAGCGCGCCCGGCTGCACGCGCGGGATCGCGACCATGGCCGCCGACAGTGCGAACAGCGGGAGCACGACCGCGTTCGACCACGGCTCGAGCGCGTGCGCGGCGCGACCGCCCGGCCGGCGCGACGCGACGAGCCCGAGCGCGACGCCCGCGATCGTCGCGTGCACGCCCGAGCGGTAGGTGCAGTTCCACGCCAGCCCGGCGAGCACGCAGAGCACGAGGATGACCGGCCACTGCGGTCGCCGCGCGAGGATGTAGGGCGAACGCGGCCGCATGAGCCGGGTCACGGCGCCGAACAGCGCGACCGCGGCCGCGGCGAGCCCGAACATCGCGAAGTCGACCTCGGCGGTGAAGAAGAACGCGATGATGAGGATCGCGATGAGGTCGTCGAGCACCGCGAGCGCGAGCAGGAACACCCGCACGCGGGTGGGGATCCACGTGCCGAACACCGCGAGCACGCCGAGCGCGAACGCGATGTCGGTCGCGGTCGGCACGGGCCATCCGTTCACCGTCGGCGTCCCGGCCGTGAACGCGACGTACACGAGCGACGGGACGATCACGCCGCCGGCGGCGGCGATCGCGGGCAGGAGCGCCTTCGCGGGCGAGTTGAGCTCGCCGATCACGAGCTCGCGCTTGAGCTCGACCGCGACGATGAAGAAGAACACCGCGAGCAGGCCGTCGCTGGCCCAGTGCCCGGCGGACAGGTCGAGCCCGAGCCAGGGCAGGTCGAGGTGCGCCTCCTTCGCCGCGACGAGCGCGTCGCCGAACGGCAGGTTCGCGAGGATCAGGCCGAGCGCGGCGGCGGCGAGGAGCAGGAGAGCGGCGAAGCGCTCGGATCGCAGGACGTGCATGCGGTCTCCCGTCTGGTGGGGTCGGCGGACGAGCTCGACGCGGACGTCGGCCGACCAGGCTTCCCGGCACTCCTGACCGGCATCCTAACCGGCGCCCTCCGCCCGACCCGCTCCTAGGCTGGGGGGCATGTCCGACCTCGATGAGCTGATCGCCACCGTCGCCCTGCTCCGCGCGCCCGGCGGATGCCCCTGGGACGCCGAGCAGACCCACGAGTCGCTCGTGCGCTACCTGGTCGAGGAATGCTGGGAGCTCGTCGAGGCGATCGAGTCGGGCGACCGCGCCGAGATGATCGAGGAGCTCGGCGACGTGCTGTACCAGGTGCTCTTCCACGCCGACCTCGCGGCGCACACGCCGGGGGAGGAGTTCGACCTCGAGGACGTCGCACGCCACATGACGGCGAAGATGGTGTCGCGGCATCCGCACGTCTTCGGCGATCGCGAGGCCGAGACCGCCGCCGACGTCGTCGCCTTCTGGGAGGACCTGAAGCAGGACGAGAAGCCGCACCGCACGAGCGTGCTCGACGGCGTGCCGAAGGGCATGCCGGCGCTCGCGCTGGCCGACAAGGTGATCGGCAAGGCCGAGAAGGCGGGCGCGGCGCCCGCGGATGCCTCGCGCTGGGCCGCGCCCGACACCGAGGAGGAGCTCGGGGCGGAACTCCTCGCACTCGTGGCATCCGCCCGCTCCCGAGGCCTCGATCCCGAGCGCGCGCTGCGCGGCGCCATCCGCTCGTTCGAGGCCGAGGTGCGCGCGGTCGAGGCGCGCGCGGCCGCGGACTGACCCGCGGGCAAGGGCGGCGAGTCGGCCGGAGCCGTCGCGGGCTGGAACAATAGGGGACCATGGCCGCACCCGTCACCCCTCCGCGCGGCATGCGCGACTTCCTCCCCGCCGACAAGGCGCGACGCGAGCACGCCCTCGGCGTGATCCGCGGCGTGTACGCGTCGCACGGCTTCGATGAGATCGAGACGCCCGTGATGGAGGACTCGCACCGACTGCACGCGGGCCTCGGCGGCGACAACGAGAAGCTCGCGTTCGCGGTCATGAAGCGCGGCCTCACGGGCGACGACCTGCGCACGGCGGCCGAGGCGGGCGACGCGCTCGCGCTCGCCGACCTGGGCCTGCGCTACGACCTCACCGTGCCGCTGGCGCGGTTCTACGCGACGCACCGCGCCGCGTTGCCGCCCGTGTTCCGTGCCATCCAGATCGCGCCCGTGTGGCGCGCGGAGCGGCCGCAGAAGGGCCGGTACCGCCAGTTCGTGCAGTGCGACATCGACATCATCGGCGAGGCGGGCCCGCTGGCCGAGCTCGAGCTGCTGAACGCCACGCTCGCCGCGCTCGACGCGCTCGGGCTCGGCGGCTGCGCGATCCGGCTGAACGACCGGCGCATCCTCGCCGGCATCCTCGCCTCGTGGGGGGTTCCGGAGGAGCTTCGCGAGCGCGCGCTCATCACGATCGACAAGCTCGACAAGATCGGGCCCGACGGCGTCGCCGCGGAGCTGCGCGACCTCGGCGTCGAGCAGGCCGACGTCGCCGACGAGATCCGCCAGCTCGCCGCAGCCGACTGGCACCTGCACGACGGCGTCGTCCCGCCGCCCGCCTGGCTCGACCTCGACGCCTACGCCGACCTCCGCGCGCTCCGCGCGGCGTTGCCCGGAGCGGCGATCGAGTTCGACCCCACCCTCGTGCGCGGCATGGGCTACTACACGGGCACGATCTTCGAGATCGCCCACCCCGACTTCGGCTACTCGCTCGGCGGCGGCGGCCGCTACGACGGCATGATCGGGCGGTTCCTCGGCCAGGAGGTGCCCGCGTGCGGGTTCTCGATCGGCTTCGAGCGCATCGTCGACCTCCTCGAGATCGCCGATGACGCACGCCCGCGCGCCGTCGTGCTCGTGCACGACGCGGATGTCCCGCCGCTGCGCCTCGTCGCGCTGAAGTCCGAGCTCGTGGCATCCGGCACGCGGGTCCGCCTCGAGCGGCGCGTGAAGAACCTGAAGGCGCTGCTCGACCGCGTCACCGCCGACGGGTTCGACGCGTTCGCGACCGTGACCGCGGCGACCGACGGCGCCGACTCGCTCAGCTTCCGCGACCTCGCCTGACGGCTGCCGCCGGTCGGCTCAGGGAACGCGACGCTCGCCGGGCGGCAGGTCCCGCTCGTCGTCGTCGGGGACGGACTCGTCCGCCCGGTGCTTCGGGACCACGGCGTCGACCGGGAGCTCGGAGTCGGCGTAGTCGCCCTCGACGCCCTTGATGTGGACGGGCGGCTCGGGATCCCCGGGGATCTCCGAATCGGTGTAGGCGCCCTCGCGCTCGGGATCCAGCGGTTCGCTCATCGTCCCCTCCAACCGTCCGTCGGCCGGTGGGCGCCGACCGTCCCCTCACGGTAGACCGGCCGGTCGCGGGCGCCCAGGGGGTTGACGTCGAGGGGGAGTCGTGCGCGTCACCTGACGTCGTCGCGGGACGCACGCGCAGCGCGTCACTAGACTGTCGGGCGGATCACGACGATGTCTTCCGAACCACATCCCATCACAGAGGAGTTCACTGTGGCATTCATCGAAGCAGTCGGCGCCCGCGAGATCCTGGATTCTCGCGGCAACCCCACCGTCGAGGTGGAGGTGCTCCTCGACGACGGGTCGCTGGCGCGCGCCGCCGTGCCCTCGGGCGCATCGACCGGCGCGTTCGAGGCGTACGAACTGCGCGACGGGGACAAGGGCCGGTACCTCGGCAAGGGCGTCCAGAAGGCCGTCGACTCCGTGCTCGACGAGCTCGGCCCGGCCATCGAGGACCTCGACGCCTCCGACCAGCGCCTCGTCGACGCCGCGCTCATCGCGGCCGACGGCACCGAGAACAAGAGCCGCCTCGGCGCGAACGCCATCCTCGGCGTGAGCCTCGCGGTCGCGAAGGCCGCGGCCGACTCGGCCGACCTGCCGCTCTTCCGCTACCTCGGCGGGCCGAACGCGCACGTGCTGCCCGTTCCGCTGTTCAACGTCATCAACGGCGGCGAGCACGCCGACAACGGCATCGACATGCAGGAGTTCTTCCTCGCGCCGATCGGCGCCGAGACCTACTCCGAGTCCCTGCGCTGGGGCGTCGAGGTCTACCACACCCTCAAGGGCGAGCTGAAGGCCGCCGGGTACGCCACCGGCCTCGGCGACGAGGGCGGCTTCGCCCCCGACCTGCCCAGCAACCGCGAGGGCCTCGACTTCCTGGTGAAGGCGATCGAGAAGGCGGGCTTCACGCCCGGCACCGACATCGCGCTCGGCCTCGACGTCGCGGCGACCGAGTTCTTCAACGACGGGGTGTACCGCCTCGACCAGAAGGACTGGTCGGCCGAGGAGCTCATCGGGTACTACGAGGGCCTCGTGCGCGACTTCCCGATCGTCACGATCGAGGACGCGCTCGCCGAGGACGACTGGGACAACTGGAAGTCGCTCACCGAGGCGCTCGGCTCGAAGGTGCAGCTCGTGGGCGACGACCTGTTCGTCACCAACCCCACGCGCCTCGCCGAGGGCATCCGCCGCGGCGTCGCGAACTCGCTGCTCGTGAAGGTCAACCAGATCGGCACGCTCACCGAGACGCTCGACGCCGTGAGCCTCGCGCACCGCTCGGGCTACACCGCGATGCTCTCCCACCGTTCGGGTGAGACCGAGGACACCACGATCGCCGACCTCGTCGTCGCGGTGAACGCGGGTCAGATCAAGTCGGGCGCGCCCGCCCGGTCGGAGCGCGTGGCCAAGTACAATCAGCTCCTGAGGATCGAAGAGGAGCTCGGCGACGCCGCGGTGTTCGCGGGTCGCTCGGCGTTCCCCCGTTTCACGGCGTGACGTGATCGGCGGTGGCGGGGCGTCGAGGCGCCCCGCCACCGCCGTCTCCGCGCGAATCGCCGGTCCGAGACGACCGGGCGGCGCGAACGGAGGCGTTGCGGGAGAGACGAGGAGGGGCGATGGCACGTGATCGCACGCCCCCGTCGGGATCCCGCCGCGACCGCGCGGCGAGCCGGCTGCAGGCCGCCAGGGCCGCGGCCGCGGCACGCGCGGGCTGGCTCAGCGGCATCCGGTTCTCCGGCTTCACCGTGATCATGCTCGGGGTGATCCTGCTCGGCGTCGTGGTGCTCGCGCCCACGATCGCCTCGTACGCCGCGCAGCGGCAGCAGATCGCCGCCCTCCGAGCCGAGGTCTCCGAGCAGGAGGCCGAGGTGCAACGGCTCCAGGCTGAGCGCGAGCGCTGGAGCGACGAGACGTTCATCATCACGCAGGCCCGCGAGCGGCTCTACTACGTGATCCCCGGCGAGGTCAGCTACCTCGTCATCGACGACCGCACCGAGGCGGCCAAGCAGCAGGCCGAGATCGGCGTCTCCGCCGAGGTCACCGAGCGCGAGGGCGACTGGATGCGCACGCTGTTGCGGTCGGTCATGACCGCGGGCCTCGCGCCCGACGCCGCCGAGCCCACCACCACAGGAGGAGACGGATGACCCGCCCGCCGTTCGACGAGGTCACCGAGCGCGACATCGCGATCGTCTCGGCCCAGCTGGGCCGTCCCGCCCGCGACGTGGTCGGCATCGCCGCCAGGTGCGTGTGCGGCGCCCCGACGGTCGTCTCGACCATGCCCCGACTGGGCGACGGCACGCCCTTCCCGACGTTCTACTACCTGAGCCACCCGGTCGCGACGGCCGCGATGAGCTTCCTCGAGGCGGCGCAGGTGATGGTCGAGTGCAACCTGCTGCTCGCGGAGGATCCCGCGGTCGCGGCCGGCTACGCGCGCGCCCACCTCGACTACCTGGCCGACCGGGAGTCCTTCGGCGTCGTGCCCGAGATCGAGGGCGTCTCGGCGGGCGGCATGCCGTCGCGGGTGAAGTGCCTGCACGCGCTCGCCGCGCACGCGCTCGCCGCCGGGCCGGGCGCCAACCCCATCGGCGACATCGCGCTCGAGCGCTCGCCGTGGTCGCCGAACGTGTGCCAGTGTCCCGACTACGGGGTGGACCCCGCGTGACCGAGCGCCGTCGTCGGGACGGCCGCGCACGCCGGGTCGCGGTGCGGGCGGCCGCGACGGCGCTCGCATCGGCCGTGCTGCTCGGCGTCGGCATCGCGCCGGCGCGCGCGGACACCGTGCGCGACCTCGAGTACTGGCTCGCGGAGTACGGCTTCACCGACGCGTGGACCACGTCGCGCGGCGGCGGCGTCAAGGTCGCCGTGATCGACACGGGCGTGAACGGCGCGGTCGCGGAACTCGAGGGGGTCGTGGTCGGCGGCACGGATGTCTCGGGCCTCGGCTCGCCGGACGGGCAGACCCCGGTCGGATCCGAGTCGCAGCACGGCACGCTCGTGGCCTCGCTGCTCGCGGGCCGGGGCACCACGCCGGGCAACGGGGTCATCGGCGTCGCGCCGGACGCCTCGATCCTCAGCGTGTCGGTCGCGTTCGGCGAGGACACGGGGTCGACCGTGACGAACGACGACCAGATCGCGCAGGCGGTCCGCTGGGCGGTCGACAACGGCGCGTCCGTGATCAACATGTCGCTCACGCGCAACACGCGCGACTGGCCGGAGAGCTGGGACGACGCGTTCCTCTACGCGTTCGAGCACGACGTGGTCGTCGTCGCGGCGGCGGGCAACCGCGGCAGCGGCACGACCGAGGTGGGCGCGCCGGCGACGATCCCGGGGGTCCTCACCGTCGCGGGCGTCGACCGCGACCAGAACGCGTCGTTCGACGCCAGTTCGCAGGGCATCACGATCGCGGTCGCCGCGCCGAGCGAGGACCTCGTCGGCGTGATGCCCGACGGCAGCTACGTGCAGTGGAACGGGACGAGCGGCGCGGCGCCGATCGTGTCGGGGCTCGTCGCGCTCGTGCGCGCGAAATACCCCGACCTGGACGCGGCGAACGTGATCAACCGGGTCATCCGCACCGCCGACCCCAAGGGCGACCCGCTGCCGAGCCCGCTGTACGGCTACGGCCTCATCGATCCGGTCGAGGCGCTCACCGCCGACGTGCCGGCCGTGACCGCGAACCCGCTCGGCAGCCTCGAGGAGTGGATCCGCGTCCACCGGCGGGCCGACTCCGGATCGACCGCGCCGCCGGAGACCGCGGCGCCCGTCGTGCCGATCGAGGATCCGCCGCTGCCGCGATCGGACAGCGCGAAGACGCTGCTGCCGACGCCGTGGACGCTCGCCTACGTGACGGTGCCGCTCTCCCTCACAGCGGCATTTGGTACGCTTGCAGCGCTGTTGGGCATCGGAGCTTCAAGGCACATCAGGCGGAGCGCTCGACCACACGATCGCTGAGCCTCATCCCCAGAACGACGAGGAGTTGTTTTCACCGTGCCCAAGATCCTGATCGTCGGTGGCGGCTACGCGGGCTTCTACACCGCGTGGAAGCTCGAGAAGTGGCTGCGCCGCGGCGAGGCCGAGGTGACGGTGGTCGACCCGCTGCCGTACATGACGTACCAGCCGTTCCTCCCCGAGGTCGCCGCCGGTTCGATCGAGCCGCGCCACGCGGTCGTCGCGCAGCGCCGCCACCTCAAGAAGACGAACGTCATCACCGCGAAGGTCACGCGCATCGACCACGCGTCGAAGACCGCGACCATCACGCCCGCGCTCGGCGAGCCGTGGGAGTTCGAGTACGACGTCGTCGTCGTGACCGGCGGCGCCGTGTCGCGCACCTTCCCGATCCCCGGCGTCGCCGAGAACGCGATCGGCCTGAAGACGATCGAGGAGGCCGTCGCGATCCGCGACCGCGTGCTCACCAACTTCGACAAGGCCGCGGCCCTCCCGCCCGGGCCCGAGCGCCAGCGCCTCCTGACCTTCGTCGTCGTCGGCGGCGGGTTCGCGGGCATCGAGGCGTTCGCCGAGCTCCGCTCGTTCGCGAGCTCGCTGCTGGAGTTCTACCCGCAGCTCACGTTCGAGGAGACGCACTTCCACCTCATCGAGGCGATGGGCCGCATCATGCCCGAGGTGTCGCTGCCGACCAGCCACTGGGTGATCAACCACCTCGCCCAGCGCGGCGCGCAGGTCCACCTCGACACGCAGCTCAAGAGCGCGGTCGACGGCGTCATCGAGCTCTCCACGGGCGAGACCTTCGAGTCCGACCTCATCGTGTGGACCGCGGGCGTCATGGCGAACCCCGGCATCGTCCGCACGAGCGACCTGCCCGTCGAGGAGCGGGGCCGCATCCAGGCGCGCGCCGACCTCCGCGTGGGCGACGAGGACGGCTTCGTCGCGGACGCGTGGGCGGCCGGCGACATCGCCGCGGTCCCCGATCTCTCGGGCGGCGGCGTCGGCGGCTACTGCGTGCCGAACGCGCAGCACGCCGTGCGCCAGGGCAAGCTCCTCGCGAAGAACATCGTCGCGGTGCTCCGCGGCGAGGAGCCCAAGCAGTACGTCCACAAGAACCTCGGCGCGGTGGCCGGCCTCGGCATCGGCCAGGGCGTCTTCCAGTCCGGCGGAATCGCGCTGAAGGGCCTGATCGCGTGGTTCGCCCACCGCGGCTACCACGGCCTCGCGATGCCCAGCTGGGAGCGCAAGTTCCGCGTGTTCTGGGGCTGGATCAACAACTTCTTCCTCGGTCGCGACCTCGTGTCGCTCGCCGCGACGCGGGAACCGCGGGCCGCGTTCGAGGCGTTCGCCTCGCGCCCGAGGCCGGCGGCCGAGTCGGCGCCGGCACCCGCTCCGGCCAAGGCCGAGCCGAAGAAGGACGCTGAGAAGGAGCCCGTCAACGCCGCGTAGCGCGCGAACGGGACCACGAACCCTGCAGGGGGCCGCATCCATGGGATGCGGCCCCCTGCGGCGTTCCCGGACGATAGCGTGGACCCACGCTCCCGTAGCCCAACGGCAGAGGCAGGCGACTTAAACTCGCCTCAGTCCGGGTTCGAATCCCGGCGGGAGCACCCCCTCCGCGTCGCCGCGTGACGGCGCCGACGCCTCCCGTCGACCTCCGTCGACCTCCGCGATGTCATCCGAGGTCATCCGGCGAACCCGCTCGCGTGACGTCCGAGTACCGCCGGCGACCCGAGGTGACGATTTCTCTCATCGCGTGAAGCAGGCCGTTGCAGAGCCGCGAGGCCGCTCCATATCGTCGGTCGAACCACCGCGGGAGGACCCCGCGGACCCGTCTTCCGACCTGAGAGGAGCGCCCGATGCCCGCACTCGATGTCCGATTCGTCGATCCCGACGACGTCATCGCCCAGCCGCTCATCGACGACCTCGCCCGCGAGTACGACGAGCGCTACGGCGACATCTTCGGCGAGCCGGCGAGCGCCGAACTGCAGCGGTACCCGTCCGCCGAGTTCGCGCCGCCGTCCGGCGCGTTCGTGGTGCTCGCCGAGGGCGGCGAGGTCGTCGCGGGCGGCGCGTTCAAGCGCTACGACGCGACGACCGCGGAGCTGAAGCGCATCTGGACGCACCCCGGCCACCGCGGACGCGGACTCGGCCGTCGGGTCGTCGCGGAACTCGAGGCCGAGGCGCTGCGTCGCGGGTACACCGACGTCTACCTGACGACCGGGCCGCGGCAGCCCGAGGCGTTCCGCCTCTACCTGGCCGCCGGCTACACGCCGCAGTTCGACCCGGACCGCTACGGCGAGGAGCTCGCCGCCCACGCGTTCACCAAGTCGCTCGTCACCGTGGAGGTGCCGGCGTGAGCCGCGCGGGAGCCGTCGAGTCCGCGCGCCCGGGGGCGCAGGTCGACGCACGCGCGGCAGCCGTCGAGGCGGGCACGACCGGGGCGGCCGCGACCGGGGCGTCCGCGACCGAGGCGGGCACGATCCAGCCGACCCCGACCGAGGCGACCGGCGCGGGCGCCGCGGTCGACGCCCGCGACGGGGCATCCTCGTCGCCCATCGCGCACGGCCCGAAGGTCGTGCCGGTGAAGCACTGGGGCCGCTGGGTCGCGTCGGTCCTCGTCGCATTCGTGATCCTGCAGTTCCTGTGGTCGCTCGCGTCGAACCCGAAGTGGCAGTGGGACGTCTTCGCCGAGTACTTCCTCGCGCCCTCGGTGCTCGAGTCGCTCGTGCTGACGTTGCAGCTCACGGTCATCTCGGGCGCGATCGGCTTCGCGCTCGGCGCCGTGCTCGCGGTGTTCCGCCTCTCGAAGTCGCCGCTGCTCAACGCCGCGGCGTGGTGGTACATCTGGTTCTTCCGCTCCGTGCCGCTCGTCGTGCAGATCCTCGTCTGGTACAACCTCGGCTACCTGTATCCGACGCTCGGCCTCGGCACCCCGTTCACGACCGACTTCTGGCTCGTCGAGTTCCCGACGACGACGCTGCTCAGCGCGTTCGCGGCCGCGACCATCGGGCTGTCGCTGCACCAGGCCGCGTACTCGGCGGAGATCATCCGCGCGGGCATCCTCTCGGTCGACCAGGGCCAGCTCGAGGCGGCCGCGGCGCTCGGCCTGCCCCGGCGCATCCGCTTCTTCCGCGTGACGCTGCCGCAGGCGGCGCGCGCGATCGTGCCGAACGCGTTCAACGAGATCATCGGCCTCGTGAAGGGCACCTCGGTGGTGTTCATCGTCGCCCTGCCCGAGCTCTTCTACACGGTCCAGGTCATCTACAACCGCAACCAGCGGGTCATCCCGATGCTGCTCGTCGCGGTCGTCTGGTACGCGATCATCACGACCGTCCTGTCGATCGCCCAGTACTACGTCGAGCGCCGCTTCGCGCGCGGTGCGCTGCGCGAGCTCCCGCCGACGCCGATCCAGCGGGCGCGCCGCTGGATCGCCGAGCAGTGGCGTCGCCTCGGCGACGAGCAGCCGGTGGATGCCCCGCCCGAGGCTGTGGGACCCGAACCCGGACCCCTCGTGGGGGCGTCCAGCCGCCAGTCCGACCAGACCCGAAGCGGAGGTGCCGCATGAGCGGCGCGAACACCACCAGCGCGCCGGCCCTCGCGCCGTCGTTCGACGAGCAGTTCGTGCCGCTGCGGCGCGCGGCGACCGTCGGCCGCGTCGAGATCACCGACGTCACGAAGTCGTACGGGCCGCACCCCGTGCTCCGCGACGTGTCGCTCACGATCGAGCCCGGTGAGGTCGTCGTGCTGATCGGGCCGTCCGGCTCGGGCAAGTCGACCCTGCTGCGCACCATCAACCACCTCGAGACCGTCGACCGCGGCTCGATCACCGTCGACGGCCAGTACATCGGGTACGAGCTGAAGGGCGACCGGCTGCACGAGCTCCGCGAGGCCGAGATCCTCCGGCGGCGCACCCAGGTCGGCCTGGTCTTCCAGAACTTCAACCTGTTCCCGCACCTGACCGCGATCGAGAACGTCGTCGAGGCGCCGGTCGCGCTGCGGCAGCACACGAAGGCCCAGGCGCGCGAGCTCGCGAAGGCCCTCCTCGCCCGCGTCGGCCTCGCCGACAAGGCCGACCACTACCCGCGGCAGTTGTCGGGCGGCCAGCAGCAGCGCGTCGCGATCGCCCGCGCGCTCGCGCTGTCGCCCAAGGTGCTGCTGTTCGACGAGCCGACGAGCGCGCTCGACCCCGAGCTCGTCGGCGAGGTGCTCGACGTGATCCGCGGGCTCGCCCGCGACGGCACGACGCTCGTCGTCGTCACCCACGAGATCGGGTTCGCCCGCGAGGTCGCCGACCGGGTCGTGTTCCTCGACCACGGCGAGATCGTCGAGCAGGGCACGCCCGCGCAGGTGCTCCTCAACCCGAGGCATCCGCGCACCAGAGACTTCCTCGCGAAGGTGCTCTAGCACCGCGTCCACCGCACCTCGCGAGGAGCGTACCCGGCGCCGCACGGCCATGCGGCGCCGGGTGATCCGAGAAACCGACCCGGCTATCGGACGGAACACACCATAGGAGAGTCCCTCATGGCAATCAACAAGAAGCAGGTCGGGGTGATCGTCGCGGGCGCCGCGGCGCTCGCGCTCGTCGGCGGCGGCATCTGGTGGGCCGTCGGCTCGAACACCTCCTCGGCGTCGGCCGAGGACACCGCGTCGACCGAGGAGCAGGTCCAGGCAGCCTCGCAGTTCGACCTCACCTCGCAGAACGCTGCCGACCGCCCGCACATCGACCCGGTCGCGGAGGCCGTCGACGCCCTCGAGGCGAGCGGATTCCAGCCGATCGAGGCCGGCAAGCTGACCGTCGCGATCTCGCCGTTCGCCGCGCCGCTCGGCGTGCTCGCGTCGGACGACGACAAGACCGTGATCGGTACCGAGGCGGACTTCGGCTCGCTCATCGCCGACGGCCTCGGCCTCGAGTACAACCCGGTCGCGGTCAACTGGGCGGACTGGCCGCTCGGCATCCAGTCGGGCAAGTACGACCTCATCGCCTCGAACGTCACCGTCACCGAGGAGCGCAAGGAGCTCTACGACTTCGCCAGCTACCGCCAGGACCTGCTCGGCTTCTACGTGAAGGCCGACAGCGAGATCGAGGAGATCGACGGCTCCGAGGACATCTCGGGCCTGAAGATCGTCGTCGGCTCCGGCACGAACCAGGAGAAGATCCTGCTCGCCTGGAACGAGGAGCTCGAGGCCGCCGGCGACGAGCCGGCCGAGCTGCTCTACTTCGACGACCAGGCCGCGGGCGACCTCGCCCTCACGTCCGGCCGCGCCGACGCGAGCTTCGGCCCGAACGCGACCGCCGCGTACAAGGCGGCGACCACCGGCGAGACCAAGCTCGTCGGCACCCTGAACGGCGGATGGCCCGAGACGGCGCCGATCGCCGCCGGAACCGCCAAGGGCAACGGCCTCATCGAGCCCGTGCAGATCGTGCTCCAGTCGATCATCGACGACGGCACCTACGCCGAGGTGCTCGAGCGCTGGGCACTCACCAGCGAGGGCGTCGAGAAGTCGGAGATCAACCCGCCGGGACTGCCGAAGGCCGAGTGAACCTCGACCTGGATGCGGGCGGATGCCGCGCGGCCGACCGGGCCGGGCGGCATCCGCCGTCGGCGTTCGACGAAGGGACGGAAGACCGATGACCCTCACCGCGACGGACGAGATCACGGCCGAGGCGCGTGCGCTCGGCGACTTCCTCCGCGCCCACCGCGAGCACACGCCGCCCGAGCGCGTCGGGCTCCCGCGGACCGCGCGCCGGCGCACGCCCGGTCTGCGCCGCGAGGAGCTCGCGACGATCGCGGGCGTCGGGGTCGCCTGGTACACCTGGCTCGAGCAGGGTCGCGTCTCGGCATCCCGCCAGGTGCTCGCCGCGATCGGACGCGCGCTCCAGCTCTCCGACGGCGCCTTCGACTACCTGCTCTCGCTCGGCGGCTACGCGACGCCCGCGACGCGGCCGAGGAGCGAGGCGGATGCCGCGGCCCTGGCCTTCATCGTCGAGGACTGGACCCACGGCCCCGCCCTCGCAGTCGATCCGTGGTTCGACCTCCTCGCCTGGAACGGCCCGTTCACGCGGGTCTGGGGCGACCCCGCCGAGCAGCCCGCCGACGAACGGAACCTCATCCTCCTGCTCGCGGATCCCGCGCGCAGCGGTGCGATCCTCGGCGACGCCCGACTCGACGTGCTGCGTCGGCACCTCGGGCACTTCCGCTCGCAGACGGCCGTGCACCGCGGGCATCCGCGCCTGCAGCGCCTCTACGACGCCCTCCATCGCGCGGCACCCGACCTGTCGGACTGGTGGACCTGCCAGAGCATGGACGCGCTCACCGACCACGACGTGCACTACCGGGTCGACGGCGAACCGGCGACCGCGTGGCAGTCGGCACTCCGGCTCGGCGGCGGCGAACTCGTCATCCTCCAGCGCGCCCGGACGGCACGCGACCGTGCGCTGCTCGCCGTCGACCGCGTGCCCGACCTCGTGGGAGCCGGCGCCCGCAGCCTGTGACCAGGGATCACCGCATGAATCGGGAACTGGCTGGCCGTGCGGCCTCGCCGAAGACTGGGCCTCGTCCGCCCCCTTCGAGAGGATCCCCATGCCCGCGTCATCCACCCGCCCGCCGGGCCGCACCGCCCGCCGCGCGCTGGCCGCCACCGCCGTCGCCCTCGGCGTCGCGCTCGCCGCGACCTCGTGCGCGACCCCGGACGGAGACGCCGCCGCCGGCGGCGAGCCCGTCGACGGCGGGTCGCTCGCGATCGGGCTCGGCACCGTCATCGACTGCTTCGACCCGCAGGTCAGCCCGGCCGGCATCACCGCGGCCGTCCTCCGGAACGTCTACGACTCGCTCGTCGCCCAGAACGCCGACGGCAGCTTCTCGCCGTGGCTCGCGTCCTCGTGGGACGTCTCCGCCGACGGGCTCACCTACACGTTCCAGCTCCGCGACGACGTCGTGTTCCACGACGGCACGCCGTTCGACGCCGAGGCGGTCAAGGAGAACTTCGACCGGATCGTCGACCCCGCGACCGCCTCGCAGTACGCGGGCGCCCTCATCGCGCCGTACCGGGAGACCGAGATCCTCGACGACCACGCGGTCGCGGTGCACCTCGATTCGCCGTACAGCCCGTTCCTCTCGGCCGTCGCCAGCACGAACCTGGGCTTCCACTCGCCGGCCTCGATCGCCGAATACGGCGACGACCTCTGCCAGGGCGGGGCCGCACAGGTCGGCACCGGTCCGTTCGTCTTCGACTCCGTCGTCGACGGCGAGGGATTCCGCTTCACCCGGAACGACGACTACGACTGGGCACCCGACGGCGCCGCCCACGACGGGCCCGCGCACCTGGCCGAGGTCGACTACCGGTTCCTCACCGAGAGCTCGGTTCGCCTCGGTGCGCTCACGAGCGGCGAGGTCGACTTCATCGACCAGGTCGCCACGACCGACCTGGCCGCCGTCGAGGCCACGCCCGGCGTGGTGCTCGAGACCGCCGACCCCACGGGCATCCCGTACACGTACTTCCTCAACACGTCGCACCCGCCGTTCGACGACGAGCGGGCACGACGGGCGGTCCAGGAGGGCGTCGACTTCGACGCCATCACCGAGGCGATCTTCCAGGGCGCGTACGCGCCCGCCACCGCGCCGCTCAACCCCGCGACGGTCGCCGCGCATCCCGACCTCGGCGACGCCTGGGGCTACGACCCGGACGGCGCCGAGGCGCTGCTCGCCGAGCTCGGCTACACCGAGCGCGACGCGGACGGCTACCTGGTGAAGGACGGCGAACGGCTGCGCATCGAGCTCATCTACGACCCGACCTACCAGCGCCCCGAGCGGATCACCTACGACACCGCCGTGCAGGACGCGCTCCGCACGCTCGGGATCGAGCTCGTCATCACCGCCATCGGCGACGGCACCTACATCGACGTGCGCAACACGGGCGCGTACGACGTCGTCGCGTTCGCCTGGTCCGGATCGGATCCCGACGTGCTTCGCACGATCTACGGCTCCGACCAGCAGCTCGCCGACGGCGGCGGGAACGGCTCGCACGCGTCGGACCCGGAGCTCGACGCGCTGCTCGCCGACGGCATCCGCGAGACCGACCCGGCCGCACGCGAGCCGATCTACCGCGAGGCGCAGGAACTGATCATCGACCGCGTCTACGGGATCCCCGCGTACGGCGCGCCCGTGCTCACCGCCCACGCCGAGCACCTCCAGGGGCTCGCGTACGGCACCACCGTCCTGCCCGCCCTCTACGACGCATGGACGCCGCTCGGATGAGCCGCGCCGGCCGCCTCCTGCGCTGGGGCGGCCGGCGCCTCGCCGCGCTCGTCGCCGTGGCGTGGGCGGCGGCCACCGTCTCGTTCCTCGCGCTCGAACTGCTCCCCGGCGACCCCGTCGACGCGCTGCTCGGCCCGAACGTCGGCGCCACGCCGCAGCTGCGCGAGACCATCCGCGAGGACCTCGGGCTCGACCAGCCGCTCGCCGTCAGGTACGTCGCCTTCCTCGGGCGCCTCGCGGTGCTCGACCTCGGCCGCTCCTACCGGCTCGGCCGGCCCGTCGCGGAGCTCCTCGCAGAGAAGCTGCCGCCGACGCTCGAGCTCGCGGCGGCCGCGACCGTGGTCGTCGCCGTGATCGCCCTGGCCATCACGGTGCTCGGCGGGGCGGCGCGCCCCTCCGGGCGCCGGATCGTGTCGGGGATCGCGCTCGTCGGCAGCTCGACGCCCGCCTTCTGGGTCGGGCTCGTGCTGCTCGGGGTGTTCTCGTTCCAGCTTCGCCTCCTGCCCGCGACCGGTTCGGGGTCGCCCGCCGCCCTCGTACTGCCCGCCGTGACCCTCGGCCTGCCGATCGGGTGCGTGCTCGGGCAGGTCATGCTGCGATCCCTCGAGGACGCGGAGGCGCGCCCGTTCTGGGCCACCGTGCGGGCGCGCGGCCGTTCGCGCACCGCTGCGGTCGTGCGGCACGGCCTGCGGCACGCGACCATCCCGGCGATGACCCTCGCGGGCTGGGCCGTCGCCGGATTCGTCGGCGGCGCCGTGCTCATCGAGACCGTCTTCGCGCGGGCCGGCCTCGGCCGGGCCCTGGTCGACGCCGTCGTCACCCGGGACGTGCCGGTGATCACCGGCATCGTCCTGGTCTCCGCGATCGGCTTCGCGGTCGCGACGACCGTCGTCGAGTCGCTCGCCCCGATCGTCGACCCGCGGCTCCGAGGCGGCCGGCCGGGCGCCCACGCCCCCGGGGCGACGTCGCGTCGGACACGCTCGCCCGAGCGGACCGCGGCGGTGACCGGATGACCGACCTCCTCGAGCGCGTCCGTGCGCGCGGGGGCCGGCCCGCCTCCAGGATCGGCACCGCGGCGGCGATCCTCGTGCTCGCGACCGCCGCGGCGGCCGCGGTCGCGCCCGGCGTGTTCACCGCGACCGACCCGGCCCGCACGGACATCTCCGCGGTGCTGCGACCGCCGAGCCCGGGACATCCGCTCGGGACCGACGAACTCGGACGCGACCTGTTCGCGCGGCTCGTGCACGGCACCGGGCCGTCGCTGGCGATCGGCATCGGGGCGACCGTCGTCGGGCTCGCGCTCGGCCTCGTCATCGCCGGCGCGGCGCTGCTCGGACCGCGCCTGCTCGACGACCTGCTCATGCGGGTCACCGACATCGGGCTCGCCTTCCCGGAGATCCTGCTCGCGCTGCTCGTGATCGCCGTCCTGGGGCCGGGGCCGGCGAACGCCGCGATCGCGATCGGCGTCGGTTCCGCGCCCGGGTTCGCGCGCCTGCTGCGCTCGCGTGCGCGGGTCGTGCAGACCGCGCTGTACGTCGAGGCCGCGAAGGGGTTCGGCGTGCGCCCGATCGTCGCGACCGTGCGGCACGTCGTGCCCAACGCCGTCGGGCCGGTCGTGGTGCTCGCCACGATCAGCGCGGGCACGAACATCATCATCGCCGCCGGACTCAGCTTCCTCGGGTTCGGCGCCGCGCCCCCGCCGCCGAGTGGGGCCTGACGCTCGCCCAGGGGCGCAACGTCATCGGATCGGCCTGGTGGGTCGCGCTCGCGCCCGGCATCGCCATCACCCTCATCGTGCTCGCCGTGACGACCCTCGGCCGGTCGCTCGAGCGCCGGCTCGGCGGGGAGGTCGAGCGATGAGCGGGCCCGCACTCGTCGTCGACGACCTGCGGGTGCGCTACGCGGGCACCGCCGAGGACGCGCTCGCCGGGGTGAGCCTCCGGGTCGACGCCGGGGAGTGCGTCGCGGTCGTCGGGGCGTCCGGCTCGGGCAAGTCGACCCTGGCACGGGCCGTCCTCGGCCTCCTCGACCCGGACGCGATCGTGGAGGCGTCGGAGCTGCGCGTCACCGGGACCGACGTCCGCGGCCTCCGCGAGCGCGACTGGAACCGCCTCCGCGGCCGGCGAGTCGGCTTCGTCCTTCAGGACGCCCTCAGCTCGCTCGACCCGCTCCGCCCGATCGGTCGCGAGGTGGCCGACGCGGCCGTCGCGCATCGGCTCGTGCGCCGCGGCGACCGGCGGGCCCTCGTCGGCCGGCTCCTCGCGGACGCGCACGCCGCCGAACTCGTCGACCGGCTCGACGCCCGCCCGCACGAGCTGTCGGGCGGCCAGCGCCAGCGCGCGCTCATCGCGTCGGCGCTCGCCGCCGACCCGCCCCTGCTCGTCGCCGACGAGCCGAGCGCCTCGCTCGACCGTGCGGCCCGCGACGGGATCCTGCGACTCCTCGCCGAGCGGCGCGACGCGGGCGGGGCGGTGCTGCTCATCACCCACGACCTCGCCGCGGTCGAGGCCGTCGCCGACCGCGTCGTCGTGGTCCACGGGGGTCGGATCGTCGACGCCGGCAGCGCCGTCGGGCTCCTCGCCGGACCGGCGCATCCCGCCACGTCGGCGCTCGTCGACGCGGCGCGGCCCGCCCTGCCGCGCGCCGCGCCGCCGCCCGGCGGCCCCGCGGTGCTCGAGTTCGACGAGGTCTCCTACGCGCACCCGGGCGGCGGGCGGGGCGTGACCGACGTCGGGTTCGCGCTCGCGGCGGGCGAGGCCGTCGGCATCGTGGGTCCGTCCGGGGCCGGCAAGAGCACGATCGCCCGGCTCGCGCTCGGGTACGCCGAGCCGGACTCGGGGGTCGTCCGCCTGCACGGGCAGGCGTGGTCGGGTCGGGCCGAGTCCGCCCGGCGTCCGCGCCGGAGCCGCATCCAGCTCGTGCACCAGGACACCGTCGATCCATTCGACCCGCGCTGGACGGTGCGCCGGCTGCTCGACGAGGCGATGGCGGCGGCCGGGGTGCCCGCGGTCGCGCGCTCGGCTCGCCGTGTCGACCTGCTCGGGCGCGTCGGCCTCCCGCCCGGGCTCGAGGGTCGCCGAGCCGCCCAGCTCTCGGGCGGCCAGCGGCAACGGCTCGCGCTCGCGCGGGCGCTCGCGACCGAGCCCGACGTGCTCGTGTGCGACGAGGCCGTGTCGGCGCTCGACCCGGTCAACCGGGCCGCCGTGCTCCGGCTCCTCGACCGGTTGCGGCGCGAGACGGGCGTGGCGATCCTGCTCATCTCGCACGATCCGGCCGCGGTCGCCGCGCTGTGCAGCCGCGTGCTCGAGGTGCGGGACGGGCGGCTCCACGACCCCGCCGCGGGCGCGCCGACCGGCGAGGCATCCTCGTCGCCCGGGGCATCCCCGTCGCCCGGGGCAACCTCGGCGTCCGGGGCGTCCCCGTCGCCCGGGGCATCCCGGTCCGAACCGGTCGCCGCACCGACCGGCTGAGGACCGACCCGCTCCACCCGCTCGCCAGCCAGCCCACCAGCCCACCAGCCCACCGGCCCACCGGCTCCACGATCCCATCCACCCACCACACGGAACGAGGCCCCCATGCCCATCGAACTCGTCGGCGGCGTGCTGTCCGCACCCGTCAGCGGCGACGACCTGCCCGAGCGCCGCGCGCGCAACTTCACGCCCGACCCGCGTGCGCGCGAGGTCCTGCCAGAGCACATCGCGTGGCAGGCCGCGCTCGACGAGGCCGACGGCTACGACCGCGCACTCGTGCACCTGTACAGCGCGTGGGCCGACCCCGCGCTCGTCGGCGCCTGGGCGGCGGCCGCGACGTCGCGCATCGGCATCACCGTCGCCCACCGGCCGGGCGTCACCGAGCCGACCGTCGCGGCCCGCCAGTTCGCCACGCTCGACCGGCTGTCGGGCGGTCGGGCCGGGGTGCACATCGTGATCGGATCGTCCGACGAGGACGTGCGACGCGACGGCGACCGGCTCGGCAAGCGCGACCGGTACCGGCGCGCGGGGGAGTACCTCGAGGTCTTCACGCGCGCGCTCCTCAGCGACGAGCCGTTCGACCACGAGGGCGAGTTCTACCGGGTCGAGGACGCGTGGACGGGCTTCCGGCCCGCCGCGTCGCCCCGACCGCCGATCTCGGTCGGCGGGTCGTCGCCCGAGGCGAAGGAACTCGCGGCGCGCCACGCCGACGTCTACGCGGGCACCTACCCGACCGCCGGGGCCGCGGCCGCGGTCGTCGCCGAGGTCGACGCGCTCGCGGCCGCGCACGGGCGGCGCCTCGGCTACTGGAAGCAGTTCTTCGTGCACGCCGCCGACACGGACCGGGAGGCGCGAGAGGACGCGGCCGAGCTGCGCGCCCGCGCGCACGCCGTGGTCGCGCGGACGCCGGTCGACGTGCTCGCCGCGTCCGCGCAGTTCGCGCGCGCCAGGGAGCGGGAGCTCGCCTCCGAGCGGGACCTCCGGGCTGCGGGCGCAGCGTACGTCGACCGGGTGTTCGACGGCCTGCTCGTCGGCTCGGTCGAGCGGGTCGCCGAGGAGATCGACGCCTACCGGCGCGCCGGTGTCGAGACGCTGCACGTCGTCGGGCTCATCGAGTCCGAGGACGACCGCCGCGTGCGGCGGCGCCTCGTCGAGGAGGTGCGCCGACAGGCGGTGTGAGGCGTCGCGGGTGGGTTCGCACGCCGGCGGCGCGGACGCCTACGCCCGCGGGAACCGCCCGAGCCGGAACACGCCGGGCGCCGGACGCCCGTCGGCGAGGTCGGCGAGCACGCGCCCGATGGCGGGCGTGAACTTGAACCCGTGGCCCGAGAACCCCGCGCCCACCACGATCGGCCCGACCGCGTCGAGCAGGAAGACCGAGTCGGGCGTCGTCGTGTACGTGCAGCTGATCGCGGTGACCCGGTCGGCGTCGGCGCCCGGCAGCCACTCGCGCACGTACCGGCGCAGGGCCGTGAGCTGGACGGGTTCGGCCTCGAAGTCCCGCCGGTCGGGATCGACGACCGGGCCGGTCCCGTGCCATCCCGCCTTCACGCCCTCGCCGGGCGTGAGCATGCCGTAGACGCCCGAGTACCACCAGTCGTCGTCCGGGCCCGGCCGGTGGTTGAAGCCCGGCCACTCGAACGAAGTGTCGAGCACGGCGAAGTGCGCGGGCTGCTCCTGCGTGACCACGAGCGACGGCAGCGTCACGAGGCCGTCGAGCAGCTTCGAGGTCCACGCACCGGCGGTCACGACGACGCGTCGGGCGCGCAGCGCCCCGTCGTCCAGGTCGACCTCCACGAGGTCGTCGCCGAGCACCCGGATGCCCCGCACCGGCGCCTCGTGCCGCACGATCGCGCCGCGCGCGGCGGCGGCCTGCTGCAGCGCGCGCACCGAGTCGTCCGCGTGCAGCCGGCCCGCGGTCGGCGTGTGCAGTACGCGCGTCGTGAAGCGGATGCCCGGCCAGCGGCGCGACGCCTCCTCGGGCGGCAGGAACTGGCTCGGGATCCCGGCGGCGGCGAGCGCGGCGTGCACCTCGTCCAGCTCGGGGTGGTCGCCGTGGTTCACGATGCCGACCTGGGCGAGCAGCGACGTGCCGGTCTCGGCCTCGAGCTCGCGCCAGCGGCGCTCGGCCTCCACGAGCAGGGCGACGTGCGCGGGTTCGGCGTAGGCGACGTTGAAGTTGCGGGATGCCCCGTGCGAGGCGCCCCGGGCGTGGCCCGGCGCGAAGCGTTCGAGCAGCACGACGTCGCGGCCGCGGCGGGCGAGGTCCCACGCCGTGGCCGACCCCATCGCGCCGCCGCCGATGACGATGACATCGTGGACGGTCATCAGGCGATCGTAACCGGCGCATCGGGCACGTCGATCGAGAACGCCAGGAGCCGGAACGTGCGGCCGCCGTCGGAGATCTCGTGCTCGCGCTCGGGCAGGCGCGCGAAGCCCAGTCGCCCGTAGAGGCGGTGCGCTCCCGTCATCTGCGGCCCGCTGTTCATGACCACGCGCTCGAGCCCGCGGAGCCGCGCGAGCTCGATCGCGTGTCGCGTGAGCGCCGCGCCGACGCCGCGGCCCCGCGCTGCCGGGTCGACGGCGAGCAGCCGGAAGTCGAGTTCGCCCGCCCTGGCGAGCGGGGAGATCGTCGCGCCGCGCCCGGGCGTGGCGACCGTCCCGAGCAGGGTGCCGTCGGAGGCATCCGTCGCGACCCAGACCTGGTGCTCGCGGGCGCGCTCGCCGACGTCGAGGATCGAGGCGCGGTACGTGGGCGACACGTCGTAGTCGTGCTCGTAGGCGCGCAGCGACAGCGCGGCGACGGCCGCGATCTCGTGGTCGCGCACGAGGCGCACGACGAGGTCGTCGCGCTCGCGGAGCGGGAGGCGGTATTCGACGTGGTCGATGCGATCGCCGGCCGGGGCGGTTCCCGGCGTGCGTTCGGCGTCGCCCGCGCCGCCCCCACCGCGAGCGCCGCCCGCGCCGCCTGCCTCGCCCGTCCGGCTCGCGCGATCGAGCACCCGGTAGCCGAGCCGGTCGTACAGCGACTGCGCCGTGCGGTTCCGCGTGCCCGTGTCGAGCACGACGGCGGAGGCGCCCCAGCCGAGCGCCGCCTCCTGCGCGACCGAGGCGAGGGCACGGCCGAGGCCCCGTCCGCCCGCGGCCGGGTCGACGGCGAGGAGGCGCAGTTCCGCCTCGTCGCCGGTCGCGAGGCGGGACTGCGGCGTGCCCGCGCGGAGCAGGCTCACGGTGCCCACGAGCCCGCGGTCGGACTCGGCGACGAGCACCGCGCCCGAGGCGGCCCGCTCGCCGACCGCGTGCACGAGCGCGCGTCGCTCGGCCGACACCGGGAGGTGGCCGTACGGGCCCGCCGCGAACGCGCGCTCGGTCAGCGCGCCCACCGCGGGCCACTCGTCGGGGCGCGCGGGGCGGACGACCGCGCTCACCGGGCCGCGGCCGTGGTCGCGGGGCGCGCCTCGGCGCGGCCGGTGGACTCGATCGCGCTCGCGGCGTCGGCCTGGCTGCCGCCGGCGAACGCGGGCCGGTCGGCGTAGGGATCACCCGGACCCCAGAGGGTCGTCGGGAACTCGCGCCGCAGCACCGGGAACACCTCGGCGGCGAGCCGCTCGAGCAGTTCGTGCTGCTGCTCGATCGGCAGCGTCGTCGGCAGGCTCACCGACTGGAGGTCGTGGCCGAGCGCGCCGTGGAAGCGCCCGATCTTGTCGATCACCTGCTGCGGGCTGCCGACGAGGGCCGGGCCCTCCTCGATCGCGTGGTCGATGTCGTGGAAGGGCGAGTTGTTGCCCGGCACGTTCGTCGCCGCGAGGAGCGCCTCGTACACGGGCCCGTACAGGCGCTTCGCCTCCTGCGTGGTGTCGGCGATGAAGAGCGCACCCGATCCGGCGCCGACGTAGGCGTAGCGGGGGTCGTGGCCGTGGCGGGCGACCTCGTCGCGGTAGTGGCGCACGAGCACGGCGTAGTTCGGCAGCGGCTGGATCGCGTTCGCCGAGAACAGCGGGTCGCCCCACTTCGCCGCGAGCGCCGCCGAGGCGAGCGTGGTGGCCGACCCGTGCCAGACTCGCGGCGCACCCGCGTACGGGCGTGGCAGCGTCGTGGTGCCGCGCTGCGCGCGCGTGTAGGGGGTGGCATCCCAGTCGACCGCGGTCTCGCGCCAGAGCCGGCGCAGCAGCGCGTACTTGTCGGCCAGGAGCTCCCACTGGTCGTCGATCTCGAGGCCGAACAGTGGGAACTGCGCGACCTCGTTGCCCTTGCCGATCGTGAGCTCGAGCCGGCCGCGCGAGAGCTGGTCGATCGTCGCGTAATCCTCGGCGACGCGCACCGGGTCGAGCACCGAGAGCACCGTGACGCCCGAGTGCAGGCGGATCGCCGACGTCGACGCGGCGATCGCGCCGAGCAGGACCGTCGGCGAGGAGGAGAGGAACCGGCCCGCGTGGCGCTCGCCGACCGAGAACGCGTCGAACCCGAGGCGCTCGGCGCGGCGGGCGAGCTCGATCACCTGGTCGAGGCGTTCGGCGGGGCTCACGAGCCGTCCGGTGATCGGATTCTCGACGTAGGGGACGATGTCGAGGAGCTGGAACCGCATGCTCAGGCCGCCTGCCGCTCGAGAGGGGTCTTCTCGCCGGCCTCGATGCCGACCGGCAGCCGGTTCTCCGCCGGGGGCAGCGGGCAGGTCGCGAAGTCGGTGTACGCGCACGGCAGGTTGACCGCGCGGTTGAAGTCGAGCACCACGCGGCCCTCGGCGTCGGGCGCGTCGATCGCGAGGCTGCGGTTCGCCGCGTAGGTGGTGAGGCCGCTGGTCGCGTCGGTGAAGAGCACGAAGAGGCTCCCCGGCGCCCTGCCGTTGAAGGCGGTCAGGCGGAACGTCTCGCCGCGGAGCACGAACTCGACCTCGCCGGGAGCCTCGTAGACGTGCTGCAGGCCCTCGACGGCCGCGCCCACGGTCACGTCGCGCGGGGCGTCGAACGGGAGGAACCGGCCGGCGGCGAGCCAGCGCGGGTTCGGCAGGTAGGTCGGCGTGCCGGTGTACCGGGCGAGGTAGGGGAACTCGGGGTCGCGGGGGCGGACGATGTCGTGCCCGCCGCGCTTGGCGAGCTCGATCGCGAGCCGTCCCGAGCGGAGCGTGAGGCCGTCGCGCTCGGCGATGGGGCCGAACGCGTGGCGCCCCGCGAGCGCCTCGCCGTCGAGCTCGAGCACGTCGCCCTCGTCGAGCTCGACCACGGGGCCGGCCTCGCCCGTCGACCAGGCACCGGGCACGCCCTCGATGCGCTGCGGGCTCTCGCCGAGCCAGTGCAGGCCGGTGATGGCGAGGAAGCCGTGCCCGTTCGCGCGGGCGGCTTCGTGGGCTCGGTGCCACTCCTCCCAGTCGCGGGCGAAGGCCGCGCGGTCGATGGCGGAGCGGTCGAGGTCGATGAGGGTGTCGGTCATGCTCGGCATGCTGGCACGGCGCAAGCCCCCTGCGGAGGTCGTGACGGCACATGTCGATCGGGCGTCACGGGGCGTCATCGAGGGCACCATGGAGCTCGTCGACGCGGCGCGCACGAGCGCCGTCCGGTCGAACAGCGACACGGCCGCGGCCGCCGCGGCGACCGCCCCGAACGCGACGGCGGCGCGGACGAAGCTGTCGGCCGGGGCATCCGCCGACAGGATGAGGCCGGTGCCGGCGGCGAGGCAGACGGCCGCGGCGAGGCGCTGGCTGAGCTGCATGAACGCGGCGCCCACGCCCGCGCGGTCGGGCGGCGCGTGCTCGAGCGTGAGGGTCTGGTTGGCGGGGATGGCGAGTCCCGACAGCACGCCGTGCACCGTCCCCACGCCCACGAGCGCGACGAGGACGAGCGGGATCGACGCGGTCGCGACGAGCGCCGCCTCCACGGCGATCGCGACGGCGCCCGCGGCGAGCACGAGCGTCGTGCCCCGCCGCCCCGCGCGGGTCGCGACCCGCCAGCTCTGCGCCGACCCGATCGCGGTGCCGACCGCTCGCGGCCCGAGCAGGAGCGCAGCGGTGAACGGGTCGAAGCCGAGGCCGTCGATGAGGAACAGGGTCGTGACGATCCCGAGGCCGAGCCCGGAGCCGAACAGGAGGGTCGCCACCGCCGTGCCGAGGAGGAACCCGCGCGAGCGGGCGAGCGATCGGTCGAGGACGGCGCCGCCGGTGCGCCCGGCGCGCCGCTCCCAGAGGAGGAACCCGCCCGCCGCGACCGCCGCGCCGACGAGCCACCACGCCCCGCCCGGCGTGCCGCCGGTCGTCGGCAGCATGAGGCACAGCGTCGCGGCGACGAGGAGCGCGAGGCCGGGGGCATCCACGCCGGGTCTTCGGCCCGCGCCGGGAGCGCGGACGCGTCCGGGCAGGATCGCCCAGGCGACCGCGAGCAGGCAGATGGCGAACGGGACGGGCAGCAGGAGCACGAGTCGCCAGCCGACGTCGGGCGGGCTCGACGCGAGCACCCAGCCTCCGAGGAGCGGGCCCGCGAGCCCCGCGATCGAGCCGGCGGTCGTGTACGCGCCGAGCGCCTTCGCGCGCGCGGCGCCGGTGAAGCGGTCCTGGAACCAGCCGAGCACCTGCGGGTTCACGAGGCCCGCGCCGAGGCCCTGTGCGATCCGCGCGACGATGACGAGCAGCGGGTCGCCGCCGGTCGCGGCGAACACGCCCCCGATCCCGAACAGCGCGAGGCCCGCGAGGTAGGGCGCGCGTCGGCCGAACAGGTCGCCGATGCGCCCGCCGGGCACGAGCGCGAGGCCGAACGCGAGCGAGTATCCCGCGACCAGCCATTGGACCTGCGCCGGGTCGGCGCCGAGGTCGTCGCGGAGCCCCGGCACCGCGAAGGAGAACACCGCCTGGTCGAGCAGCGTCGTGACCGCGGTCCCGACGCCGATCGCGAGCAGCCGGCCGTCGAGGCGCGCGGCGGCGCGGTCGGCGTCGGATGCGGCGTCGGTTGCGGCGTCGGCGACGCGGTCCGGGGCCCGGTCGGGGTCCCGGTCGGCGTCCCGCGCGGCGCCCCGGGTCATGCGACGCGGCTCACGCGAACGTGCCCTCGACGTCGAGCGGCCCGCCGGCGTCCGCGAACTCGTCGCGCACAGCCGTGAGCAGGGCCGCGTCGGCGAGCAGGTCGGCCGCCGTCGCCGCGAGCCCGTACGCGGCATCCGCGGCCGCCGCGAGCGCCTCGGGGGAGCCGGCGTGCTCGGCGAACTCGCGCGTGTGCAGCGCGACACCCGGCGGCGCCACCGCGATCACCGGATGCAGGCCCGGCAGGCGCACGCTCACGTTGCCGAAGTCGGTCGAGGCGCTCGCCCCGGCCGGTGCGTCGGCCGCGCGTCGCACGATCCGGCCGCGCTCGCGCTGGGCGATCGCCCACCGCGCGGCGAGCGGCCCGTTGTGGCGGATGGGGAGGCTGAACGGCTGCGGATCCCAGCGCACCTCGACGCCCGTGCCGGTGGCGAGCGCGATGCCGTGCGCGATGTCCTCGACGCGCGCGGACAGCTCGCGGAGCCCGTCCGTGGTCTCCGAGCGCACGTAATACTCGAGCTCGGCGCGCTCGGGCACCACGTTCGGCCGCTCGCCGCCGTCGACGACGACGCCGTGGATCCGGTCGCCCGGCACGAGGTGCTGGCGCAGCAGGCCGACGGCCTGGTAGTTCAGGGCGACGGCGTCGAGTGCGTTGCGGCCCTGGAAGGGCGCGGCCGCCGCGTGCGCGGCGACGCCGCGGTACGCGACGCGCACGATCCGCCGCCCGATGAAGCGCGGGTCGGCGACGTCCGCGTCGAACGGATGCGCCATCAGCGCGGCGTCCACGCCGTCGAACGCGCCCGCCCGGGCGAGGAGTTCCTTGCCGTTGCCGCCCTCCTCGGCGGGCGTGCCGATGAGCAGCACGCGGCCGGGGAGCGCGGCCGGGTCGCGCCGGCGGACCGCGGCGAGCGCGAGGAAGGCGCCCACCGAGGATGCCGCGATGAGGTGGTGGCCGCAGGCGTGGCCGATGCCGGGCAGCGCGTCGTACTCCGCGAGGAGCGCGACGGTCGGGCCGTCGGCCGGGCCGCCGGGCAGCTCGGCCACGAACGCGGTCGGGAGGCCGTGCACGCCGACCTCGACCGGCAGGCCCGCGGACGAGAGCGCATCGGCGATCGCCGCCACGCTGCCCGCCTCGGCGAACCCGGGCTCCGCGAGCGCGAAGATCCGGTCGGCGAGGCGCGCGAGGTCGGGCGCGGCCGCCTCGACCGCGTCGGCGAGCGCCCGGCGGACCTCGGCCGGAGCCCCGGCGTGGTCCGAGGTGATCGGCGCGGCCAGCGCGGCCCGCCGCGCGGCCTCCCGCGCGAGCTCGTCGAGGTACCGGGAGCTCGGCGTGGTCGGGGCGGGCCCCAGGCGCACGCCGTGCGCCGCCGACGCGGTCACCGGCTCACGCCCGCGAGAGGGCCGGGGCGGCGGCCGGGGAGGGATCGACGGCGACGGATGCCCCGGCGACCGAGGCATCCTGGGCCGTGGCATCCGCTCGCGTGGCGTCCGCTCGCGAGGCTTCCGCTCCCGCGTCGTGCGGCCGCACCGCACCCCACGCCTCGGCCAGGAGGCGGTAGGAGGCGACCCGCCGCTCGTGGTCGTGCGTGATCGTCGTGACCAGCAGCTCGTCGGCGCCGGTGACGCGCTGCAGCGTCTCGAGTCGCTCGACGACGGTCGCAGGCGAGCCGACGAAGCGCGTGTCGAGCCGGTCCTGCACGGCGGCGCGCTCGGCGGCGCCGAGCAGCTCCTCGCCGATCGCGTCCTCCGGGGACGGGTACGGGACGGCGCCCTGCCCTTCGCGGATCGAGAGCACCCACTCGGCGTAGCCGGCGGCGAGCCGGCGCGCCTCGTCGTCGGTCTCCGCGACGACCACGTCGACCGAGACGGTCGTGTACGGGCGGTCGAGTCCGGCCGAAGGTCGGAAGTGCGCGCGGTACTCGGCGAGGGCGTCGAGCACGCCGCTGCCCGCGACGTGGTAGTTCGCGCCGAACCGGAGGCCCAGCCGGCCGGCCAGCCGGGCGCTCTCGCCCGCGCTGGAGCCGTGGACCCACAGCTCGACGTCCGAGCCCTCGGCCGGCAGCACGGTCACCGCGATGCCCTCGCGGGTGTACCCGCCGGCGAAGAACGCGCGGAGGTCGTCGACGTCGTCGGCGAACCGGCCGCCGTCGCCGGGCGAGCGGCCGAGCAGGTGGGCCTGCACGGCGAGCCGGGCCCGGTCGAAGGCGAACGGCCGCGCCGGCGGGATCACGAGCCCGTCGACGACCGCGTTCGGCGTGTCCGCCGACGGTCGGGCGACGGGCGGGGCATCCGGTGCCGGGGGCGCGCCCGCGTCGTCGGGAGCGCCGCCGCCAGGAGCGCCGCTGCCCGGGGCGTCCGCACCCGCGGCGCGCGCGCCCGCGTCGGGCGGCGGAAAGCCCGACCGGCCGAGGCCGAGGTCGACGCGGCCGGGCCAGAGCGCCGCGACCGTGCCGAACGCCTCCGCGACCTGCAGCGGCTCGTAGTTGGCGAGGATCGTCGCCGCGGTGCCGACGCGGATGCGCTCGGTCGACGCCGCGAGGATCCCGAGGAAGGTGTGCGGCGCGGAGCCCGCGACGCCCGGGTTCAGGTGGTGCTCGGCGAGCCAGTACCGCGCGTAGCCGAACGTCTCGGCGCGCCGGGCCAGGTCGATCGAGCGGTGCAGCGCCTCGCCCGCATTCGACCCGGCGGCCACCGGCACGAGGTCGAGCACCGACAGCGGCACGCGTGCACCGGAACGGGCATCCTGCTCAGCCGGCACGACGCACCTCCTCGGCGTCGGCCGCGTCGCGCGGCTCGGGCAGGCCGAGGTTCCGTCGCAGGGTCGCGCCCGGCTCGTAGTCGGTGCGGTACACGCCGCGCTCCTGCAGTTCGGGCACGACGCGGTCGACGAATTCGTCGAGCCCGTGCGGGGACGTCGTGCCGACGACCACGAAGCCGTCCGTGGCGCGTTCCTGCACGTAGCGATCGAACTCGGCGGCGATGTGCGACGGCGTGCCGACGAACGACTGGCGGCTCGTGATGCGGATCACGAACTCGCGCACGCTGAGCGACTCCGCCTCGGACTGCTCGCGCCACGCCTGGGCGATCTGCACGGCGTTCGCGAGCCGCGCCGCGGCCGCCCACCCCTTCGAGAGGCCGCCGTCGGGATCCGGGTCGAACGACGGCAGCGGTCCGTCGGGGTCGAGGTCCGACAGGTCGGTGCCCCACACCTGCTCGAGCACGGTGATCGCGGTCTGCGGGCTCACCTGCGCGAGCGCGGTCTCGCGGGCGCGCTCCTCGGCCTCGGCCTGCGAGTCGCCGATCGAGAACGTGACGGCCGGCAGGATCTTCAGCGAGTCCTCGGTGCGACCCCACCCGGGCAGGCGCCCCTTCACATCGGCGTAGAACGCCTTCGCCTCCTCGAACGCGCTGTGGCGCGAGAAGATCACCTCGGCGTGCTCGGAGGCGAAGTCCCGGCCGTCGGTCGAGTCGCCCGCCTGCACGATCACCGGGTGGCGCTGCGGGCTCCGGGGCACGTTGAAGCTGCCGGAGACGTCGAACTGCGCGCCGCGGTGGACGACGGGCGTGATCGCGTCGTCCGCCAGGAACCGCCCGTCTGCGCGGTCGGCGACGATCGCGTCGGCGGCCCAGGAGTCCCAGAACTCCTTCGCGAGCGCCACGAACTCGTTCGCACGCGCGTAGCGGTCGGCGTGGTCGAGGAATCCGCCGCGGCGGAAGTTCGCTCCGTGGAACGCGTCGGAGCTGGTGACCACGTTCCAGCCGGCCCGCCCGCCGGAGAGGTGGTCGAGCGTCGCGAGCTGCCGCGCGAGCTCGTACGGCTCGTTGAACGTCGAGCTCAGCGTCCCGACGAGCCCGACGTGCTCGGTGACGGCCGCGAGGGCCGCGAGCACGGCGAGCGTGTTCGGCCGGCCGACGACGTCCAGGTCGTGGATGCGGCCCTTGTGCTCGCGCAGGCGCAGGCCCTCGGCGAGGAACACGTAGTCGAACCGGCCGCGCTCGGCCGTGCGGCCGAAGTGCTCGAACGCGCGGAAGTCGATCTGGCTGCGGTGCAGCGGGTCCGACCAGACGGTCGTGCTGTTCACGCCCGGGAAGTGGGCGGCCAGGTGCACCTGGCGCTTGCGGCTGGTCATGCGGCGACCTCCTGCTCGGTGTGGCGGTTGGCGGGGCGTTCGAAGCCGAGGCGGTCGCGGAGCGTCCGGCCCGGGGCATCCGCTCGGTGGAGCTCGGGGACGATCCAGTCGGCGATCTGCTCGAGGTCGCGGGGCAGGCGCGCGGGGCGCAGCCGTACGCCGTCGTAGCCGAGGTCGCCCCAGGCGGCGATGAGCTCGAGGAGTCGGTCGGGCGTGCCGGCGAAGACGAGGGCGTCGGATGCCACGGGCGAGCCGTGCTCCTCGTCGAGGCGGTCGAGCGCGGCGCGCGCGGCGGCCTCGGTCGACTCGAGCACGACGAGCACTTCGCCGAGCACCGACAGCGGGCGCCCGGTGCGGCCGGTGCGCGTCTCGGCGTCGCGGACCTCGCCGAGGATCGACGCGGCCTGCGCCTCGTCGTACGGGGTGACGAACACGAGGTCGGCGCTCGTCGCGGCGAACTCGTACGGCACGGTCTGGTGCGCGAGCGCGGCGACGAGCGGCTGGCCCTGCGGCGACCGCGGCACGATCGAGGCGCCGTGCACCGAGAACCACTCGCCCTCGAAGTGCGCGCCGTGGATGCGCTCGCGGTCGATGAACCGGCCGGTCGCCTGATCGCGGATGATCGCGTCGTCCTCCCAGCTGTCCCAGAGCCGGCGCACGACCTCGACGACGTCGACGGCCTCGCCGAACAGCTCGCGCACGAGCGCCGAGTCGCCGCGGAGCACGGCCTCGGCGTCGAACGGCGGCACGACGCGGCGGCCGAAGTGCTGCGCCTCGTGCGGCGAGCTCGACACCTGCGGGCGCCAGCCGGCCCGGCCGCGGCTCGCGAAGTCGAGCGTCTGCAGCCCGGTGGCGACGTGGAACGGCTCGGTGTGGGTCGTCGTCACGGTGGGGACGAGGCCGATGCGGCTCGTGACCGGCGCGACGAACGAGGCGATGAGCAGCGCGTCCAGGCGACCGCGCACCTCGTCGACGCGCTCGTCGGGCCCGCCGAACGGGCGGGTCTGCAGGCCCAGGGCGTCCTCGATGGTCACGAGGTCGACGTCGGCGCGCTCGGCGAGCTGCGCGAGCGATCGCCAGTAGCCGGCGGTGAACAGCTCGGCCGGTCGGGCCGACGGGTCGCGCCAGGCGGCGGGGTGCCAACCGGCCCCGTCGAGCGCGACGGCGATGGTGGGTCGTCGAGTCATGACCGACACCTTCCGGGGCCGCGCAGGCGGCCCGCAAGGCATGCCGTCACGCGCCGCCGCAATCGCAACACGCCTTCATCGAGGCGCTCCCGGCGGTGTCATGCGAGGTCTCGGAACGGCCGGGCACCGGGCCTCCGGGCGACCCGTTCCGCAACGGGCGTTCACGCGGGGTCACGCTTCGCGACCCGGCTTGTCGGGCCTCGTCGGATGCCCCGACAGTGGGCGCTGACGCCGAACACCAGGGACCGAACGAAGCGAGGCATCCAGTGACGTCGACCACCGAGACCCTTCCGCCACCGACCGGCGGCGGCACCGCCGAGCGTGCCGACACGGCCCCCGCGACCGGCGCGGCCGCCGGGCGGGGCATCCGCAGCATCGCGTTCCTCACGCCCGGCAACTACGACGACGAGCGACCCGAGGTCGGCCTCGAGGAGACGCTCCGCCTGTTCGAGTACGGCGAGCGCCTCGGCTTCGACGGCGCCTGAGTGCGCCAGCGGCACCTCGAGCACGGGGTCTCCTCGGCGGCCGTGTTCCTCGCCGCGGCGTCGCAGCGCACCGCGAGGATCCGCCTCGGCGTCGGGGTCATCCCGATCGGGTACGAGAGCCCGTTCCGCCTCGCCGAGGACCTCTCGACCGCCGACGTGCTCTCGGGCGGACGCCTCGAGGTCGGCGTGAGCGCCGGGCGCCCGCCGCACGTCGAGCTCATCGGGGAGCGCGTGTTCGACGGCGACTGGAGCGGCCAGGACTTCTCCTACGCCCGTATCGAACGGCTGCTCGGCAACCTCGAGGGCGGATTCCTCGGCGGACCCGACGCCGTGATCCGCTCGCCCGGCAACGTGCAGCGACCGCGGCTCCAGCCCTACGCGGAGGGCCTGCGCGACCGCGTCTGGTACGGCGCCGCGTCGATCGCCTCCGCGGCGTGGGCGGGCGAGCACGGTCTCGGGCTGCTGACCGGCAACATCGTGGCCGGCGACGCCGACGGCTCGGCCGGGTTCGCCGGGGTCCAGACGCGCGTGCTCGACCAGTACCGTCGCAGCTTCCGCGGCGACGGCGGCCCGCGCGTCGCGCTCGGCCGCGTGATCGTGCCCACCGACGGCGCCGATCGGGCGACGCAGGCGCGGTACGCCGAGTACCGCGCGAGCCGGCAGGAGCGCACGCTCGGGCCGCACGGCGAGCGGGGCATCCGGTTCGCGCCCGACCTCGTCGGCCCGTCGGACCAGATCCTCGAGCAGCTGCTCGCGGACCCCGTGGTCGCCGACGTGACCGACCTGCGCCTCGAGTTGCCGTACGAGTTCTCGATCGACGACTACCGGCAGATCCTCGACGACGTCGTGACCCGGATCGCGCCCGAGCTCGGCTGGACGCCGGGCGGCGCGCACGAACAGGGCGGAGCCGTCGATGCGCGCGGGTGACCCGATCCCGGTGGTCGCGGTGAGCGCCCACTGGGCGCCCGCGGTGCTCGCCGCCGCCGGCGCCGCCGCCGCGCTCGCCGCGGGCGCGCCCGCGGAGCTCGTGACACCGGCCCTGGCGGTGCGCCGCCCCGCGCGCGGACGTCGTGCGACGTTCAGCGACCGGCGCGTGCGCATCGCGTTCGCACGGATCGTGCGCCGCCTCGAGGCGGACGGATGGCCGACCTGATGCTCCGCTACGGAGGGGTCCGGCTGCTGCAGGCCGTCGGCGTGCTGTGGGCCGCGTACACGGTCTCGTTCCTCGTGCTCTACGCGCTGCCCGGCGACCCGGTGTCCCTGCTCGCGGGCGCCGACGCGAACGACCTCAGCCGCGAGCAGCTCGACGCGCTGCGCGCACAGTACGGCCTCGACCGGCCGCTGCTCGTGCAGTACCTCGACCAGCTCGCCGCGGTCGTGCGCGGAGACCTGGGCACCTCGATCGTGAGCGGCCGCCCGGTGACGGAGATCATCGGCGAGGCGCTGCCGCCGACGATCGCGATCGCCGCGTCCGCGCTGCTGCTCGCGGTCGTGTTCGGCGCGGCCCTCGCGATCCTCGCGAACCTCACCCGGCACCGCTGGCTGGCGAACGTCCTGCTCGGCCTGCCGCCCCTCGGCGTCGCCGTCCCGGCGTTCTGGCTCGGGCTCATGCTCCTGCAGTGGTTCTCGTTCTCGCTGCCGGTCTTCCCGGCCGTCGGGGACCGCGGGTTCGCGTCGATCGTCCTGCCCGCGATCACGCTCGCGGTGCCGACAGGCGCGATGATCGCCCAGCTCCTCTCGAAGGGGATCGCGACCACGCTCACCGAACCGTACGTCGACACCGCGTGGGCCAAGGGCGCGACACGGGCGCGAGTCCACCTCGGCCACGCGCTGAAGAACGCCGTGCTGCCGGCGCTCACCATCACGGGACTCATCGTCGGGCAGCTGCTCTCGGGCACGGTCGTCACCGAGACGGTGTTCTCGCGGCCCGGCATCGGGCGCGTGACGGCGAGCGCGGTGGAGCAGCAGGACGTCCCCGTCGTCCAGGGCGTCGTGCTGCTCGCGGCGACCGTCTTCGTCGTCGCGAACCTCGCGGTCGACCTCGCGTACCCGCTGCTCGACCCGCGCATCCTCGGCGCTCGACACCGTCGGCAGCGGCCCGCCGCAGCGGCGCGCGCGTTCGCACCGCCGACGTCCGCGCCCGCACCCGCGACCGCCTCGGCGACGGGGGAGGCGGCATGAGCGAGACCACGGCCCTCGTCCCCGACCGCCGGCAGGAGTCGGCGGACGTCTTCGCAGCGACCGCGGGCGCCCGCTTCGCCGACGCCGTCCGCAGCCGCTCGGCCGGTGCGGCACGCCGGGCGCGGCACCGCCTCGCCTGGTCGGCGCGGCGGCCGACCGTGCTCCTGTCCGCCGTCGTGCTCGCGCTCGTCGTCGTCGCGGCGGTCGCGCCGTGGGTGCTCGCGCCCGGCGACCCGCTGGACGGCGTGCCCGCCGACCGGCTCCAGGCGCCGTCCGCCGCGCACTGGTTCGGAACCGATCAGCTCGGGCGGGACCTGTACACGCGCGTCGTGCACGGCTCCTCCCTCACGGTGACGGCCGCCGCGATCGCCGTGGCGACGGGACTCGTGTTCGGCACGCTCCTCGGCCTCGTCGCGGGCTTCGTCGGTCGCTGGGTCGACGACGCCGTGATGCGGATCGCCGACGTGCTGCTCGCCATCCCGGCCCTGCTGCTGTCCCTCGCGATCGTCACCGCGCTCGGGTTCGGCACCGTGAACGTCGCGGTCGCGGTCGGGTTCGCGAGCATCGCGACGGTCTCGCGCATCTCCCGGTCCGAAGTGCTCCGCGTGCGCACGTCGCTCTTCGTCGACGCCGCCCGGGCGTCCGGCGACCGATGGGGGCGCATCCTGTTCCGCCACGTGCTGCCGAACGCGGCCGCGCCGGTCCTGGTGCTCGCGGTCCTCGAGTTCGCGGGTGCGATCCTCGCGGTGTCGGCGCTCAGCTTCCTCGGCTACGGCGCGCAGCCGCCCGCGCCCGAGTGGGGCGCACTCGTCGCCGGCGGGCGCGACTACCTGCGGACCGCGTGGTGGCTGACCACGCTGCCCGGCCTCGTGATCGTCGCGACCGTGCTCGCCGCCAACCGGCTCTCCCGGGCCCTCGACGTCGAAGGGAGGCGCACCCGATGAGCGCCGACGAGACCACGCCCCGCGCCGCGTCGCCGGCATCGTCGCCGCGGGCGCGGTCGCGGCCGGCCGCCCGCCCGGACGGCGCCGAGCCGCTGCTCGCGATCGACCGGCTCGCGGTCCGCTACCGCACCGCCGACGGCGGCGTCATCGACGGCGTCCGCGAGGCGTCGCTCGAGGTCGGCGTCGGCGAGACCGTCGCGATCGTCGGCGAGTCCGGCTCGGGCAAGTCCACGACCGCGCACGCCGTCGTGCAGCTCCTCCCGTCGTCGGCGTCGATCGCGGGCGGGGCGGTGCGGTTCCGCGGCCGCGACCTGATCGCAGCGGGTCGAGCCGAGCTCCGGGGCATCCGCGGGCGTGCGATCGCCTTCGTCCCGCAGGACCCGACCGTGAGTCTCAACCCGGTGCGCCGGGTCGGCGACCAGGTCGCCGAGGTGCTCCGCATCCACGGCCTCGCCGACCGCCGGACCGCGGCGCTCCGCGCGGTCGACGCGCTCGCCGAGGCGGGCCTGCCCGACCCGGTCGGCACGGCCGCGAGGTATCCGCACGAGCTCTCCGGCGGCATGCGGCAGCGCGTCCTGATCGCGATCGCGATCATCGCGCGGCCGGCGCTGCTCATCGCGGACGAGCCGACGAGCGCGCTCGACGTCACCGTGCAGCGGCACATCCTCGATCGGATCGACCGCCTGAAGCACGAACTCGGCACGAGCGTGCTGCTCATCACGCACGACCTCGGCGTCGCGGCCGACCGCGCCGACCGGATCGTCGTGATGTCGCAGGGCGAGGTCGTCGAGCAGGGCACGCCCGCCCAGGTGCTCGGGAACCCGACGCATCCCTACACGCGCGCGCTGATCCGCGCGGCGCCGAGCCTCGACGGGCGGGCGGCGGAGGCCCCGGCCCCCGGCACGGCCGGAGCGGATGTCCCCGGCACGGCCGGAGCGGATGCCCCTCCGCCGGCGCGCCCGGCGGTCGCGGTGTCGGGCCGGCCCGGCGACCCGTTCGGCGAGCGACCCGACGGCGACGGCGGCTTCGCCCCCGGCGGGCCGAGCGTGCTGGCGGCCCACGGGCTCGTGAAGGACTTCCCGGTCGCGCGTGCCGCGGGCGGTGGCGTGCAGCGCGCGGTCGACGACGTGAGCTTCGCCATCCCGCGCGGGCGCACGCTCGCGCTCGTGGGGGAGTCGGGGTCGGGCAAGTCGACGACCGCGCGGCTCGTGCTCCGCCTGGCCGACCCGACCGAGGGGCGCGTCGAGTTCGACGGCGTCGACATCACCGGGCTCCGCGGGGGCGCGCTCCGCCAGTTCCGCCGGCGCGCCCAGCTCGTCCACCAGAACCCGTACGCGTCGCTCAACCCGCGGCTCACGATCGAGCGCATCGTCGCGGACCCGCTCGAGGCGTTCGGGCTCGGCACGCGGGCCGATCGGCGGCGGCGCGTGGCCGAGCTCCTCGACGTCGTCGCGCTGCCGAGCACGGTGCTCGACCGGCGCCCGGCCGAGCTCTCGGGCGGGCAGCGGCAGCGCGTCGCGATCGCCCGCGCGCTCACGGTCGCGCCCGAGCTGCTCGTGCTCGACGAGCCCGTCTCCGCGCTCGACGTGTCGATCCAGGACCAGGTGCTCACCCTGCTCGCCGGGATCCAGGCCGAGTTCGGCGTGAGCTACCTCTTCATCTCGCACGACCTCGCGGTCGTGCGACGGATCGCGCACGAGGTCGCCGTCATGCGATCGGGCCGCGTGGTCGAGGCGGGCGAGACCGTCGAGGTCTTCCGCGCGCCGCGCGATCCGTACACGCGCGAGCTGCTCGACGCGATCCCGGGGCGCTCGGCGCGGGCCGGCCTCGCGCCGGTCTAGCGACCGCGCGGTCGACCGGCCGCGCGCCGGTCAGCCGGTCCACCGCCCCCACCGCCCCCACCGCCCCCACCGCCCCCACCGCCCCCACCGTCCGCTCCATCCGCCCCTCCAGACCATCCACACCGTCCCCGTCCACCACACCAGGAGCCACGCATGTCCATCCTCCGACCCACCGTGATCGCCGCCTCGGCGGCGGTCACCGCCCTGATCCTCGCCGGCTGCGCCGGCGCGGACGAGGCGGCCGCGCCCACCGCCGACGCCGTGACCGAGGGCGGCGACCTCGTCTTCGCCATCGGCAACGACCCGATCTCGCTGAACCCGTCCGGGGTCGGGTCCGGCAACGACACCCTCTACGTGACCCGCCAGCTCGTCGACTCGCTGCTCTACCAGGACCCGGCGACCGGCGGGCTCGAGCCGTGGCTCGCCGCCGACTGGTCGAGCAACGACGACGCGACGGTGTTCACCTTCGACCTCCGCGACGACGTCACGTTCTCGGACGGCACCCCGCTCACCCCCGAGGACGTGAAGGGCACGCTCGACGACATCGTCGCGGCGGGTGCGCAGAGCCAAGCCGCGTCCTTCGTCATCGGCTACCAGGAGTCCGTCGTCGTCGACGAGGACACCGTCGAGGTGCACTTCGCCAGCCCGAACGCCGCGTTCCCGAACTCGACCGCCACGGTCGCGCTCGGCATCGTCGCGGCCTCGACCCGGGCGACGCCGTACGCCGAGCGCGCCGACGGGAAGGCCGTCGTCGGCAGCGGGCCGTTCACGCTCGGCGAGTACCAGAAGGACGTCCAGACCGTGCTCGAGCGCCGTGACGACTACGCGTGGGGCCCCGCCCCGCTCGGCAACGACGGCGCCGCGCACCTGGACTCGGTCACCTTCCAGGTGGTCCCCGAGGCGGGCGTGCGCACGGGCAGCCTCATCTCTGGCCAGGTCGACGTGATCGGCGGCGTGCAGCCCATCGACACCCAGGTCATCGAGGATGCCGGGTTCCCGCTGGTCCACCGCGGAAACCCCGGCGCGACCTTCGGCATCTACTTCAACGAGGCGCGGCCGATCGTGGCCGACCTCGCGGTCCGGAAGGCGATCGCCGCGGCGATCGACCCCGAGCTCGTGCGCGACACCGCGCTGAACGACCTGTTCGCCGTCGCGACGAGCTCGCTCGCGGCGACCACGCCCGGCTACGCCGACCAGTCGGACGCCTTCGCCTACGACCCCGACGAGGCCGCGGACCTGCTCGACGACGCGGGCTGGACGGTCGGCGACGACGGCATCCGCCAGAAGGACGGCCAGCGGCTCTCGCTCGACCTCGCGTGGATCACCAACTTCGGCCCGAACCAGACCTCGCTCGAGCTCATCCAGCAGCAGCTGAAGGAGGTCGGGGTCGAGGTGAACCTGGTCGGCGGCGCGGTGCCCGAGTTCCTGAAGCTGCAGGAGGCCGGCGACTTCGACCTGTCGTGGCAGAACCTGTCGCGCGCCGACGGCGACGTGCTCCGCACGTCGTACTCCGTCGCCGCGACCAACCGACTGCACCTCGACGACCCGGAGCTCGAGGAGCTGCTGCAGGAGCAGGCCGCGACGGCCGATCCGGCTGCGCGCGACGAGGTGCTCGCCGACGCGCAGGCGCGGCTCGCGGAGCAGGTGCACCAGGTGCCGGTGCACGAACTGACGTCGATCCTCGGCACGCAGGAGACCGTCCACGGCGTCTCGCTCGGCGCGGACTCGCGCCTCGACTCGCTGGTCGCCGCGTGGAAGGCCGCCGGGTAGTCCCGGCGGAGGAGGAGGATCGTCGCATGGGCGAACGCGTGCCCCGGGCCGGATCGGCGCTCGAGGCGGAGGCGCTCCGGTTCATCCGGGACCTGATCCGCATCGAGAGCGTCAACACCGGCGACCTCCACACCGTCGGCGACGGGGAGGCACGCGCCGCCCGCTACGTCCGGGATGCGCTCGAGGAGGTCGGCTACGAGACGACCTACCTGGAGTCGCATCCCGGGCGCGGCAACGTGATCGCGAGGCTGCCGGGAGCCGACCCGGCCCGCGGCGCGCTCGTGGTGCACGCGCACCTCGACGTCGTGCCGGTCGACGGGCAGGACTGGACGCGGCCGCCGTTCGACGCGGTCGTGGAGGACGGGATCCTCTACGGCCGCGGCGCGGTCGACATGAAGGACTTCGCGGGCGTGATCCTCGCGGTCGCGCGCGCGTTCAAGCGGGAGGGCGTCGTGCCCGCCCGCGACCTCGTGTTCGCGTTCTTCGCCGACGAGGAGGCGGGCGGCGTCTGGGGCGCGCGCTGGCTCGTCGAGCACCACCCCGAGGTGTTCGCCGGCGCGACCGAGGCGCTGAGCGAGGTCGGCGGGTTCTCGGTGCCGTTCGGGGATCGCCGCCGTGCCTACCTCGTCGCGACCGCCGAGAAGGGGGTCGCCTGGGTCGGGCTCCGCGCGTCGGGTCGGCCCGGGCACGGCTCCCGGCCGAGGCCCGACAATGCGGTGGTGCGCCTGGCCGGCGCGGTCGCCCGGATCGGCGCGCACCGCTTCCCGGTCACGCGGACCCCGGCGGTCGCCGAGCTCCTGGACCGGTTCGGCGAGGCCGCGGGCATCGACTTCGACGACGACCGCATCGACGGGCAGCTCGCGTCGCTCGGGTTCACGGGCGACCTCATCGGCGCGTCCCTGCGCGACACGGTCTCGCCCACGGTGCTGGCGGCGGGCTCGAAGACGAACGTGATCCCGGCGGTCGCCGAGGCCGCGCTCGACGTGCGCATCCTGCCGGGCCACGAGGGGATCGTCCGCGCCGAGCTCGACGCGCTCGCGGGCGACGGCGTCGAGGTCGACTTCGGCCGGTGGATCCCGCCGATCGACGCCGACCCCGCAGCGCCGCTCATCGGCGTGCTCCAGCGCGCGATCGCGCGCGAGGATCCCGACGGCGTGGTCGTGCCGTACCTGCTGCCGGCGAGCACGGACAACAAGCAGCTGTCCCGCCTCGGCATCGCCGGGTACGGGTTCGTGCCGTTGCGCGTGCCCGACGGGTTCGACGTCTTCGGGCAGTTCCACACCGCCGACGAGCACGTGCCGGTCGAGAGCCTCTACTTCTCGGCGCGCGTGACCGCCGACCTGCTGCGCGAGGCGTAGCCCGGCCGGCGGGCCGGCCCGCGGCTCACGCGAGCTGGTCGAGCCGGCGCAGGATCAGTCCCTCGCGCAGCGCCCACGGCGAGACCTCGAGTTCGGCGACCTTGAACGCGCGCATGGCCTCGCTGAGCACGACGGCGCCCGCGACGATCTGGAACGTGCGATCGGGCGTGATGCCGGGCAGCGCCGGGCGTGCGTCGGCGGGGATGCGCGCGAGTCGCGGGGTCCAGTCGTCGAGGCCCTTGAGCGGCAGCACCGCGCGCTCGGATGTCCCGGAGCCGTCGCTCGTGAGGCCCGCGAGCCGTGCGAGCGAGCGGATGGTCTTGGACGACCCGACGGTGAGGTCCGCGCGGGGCTTCAACGGGAAGTCCCGCACGACGTCGGCGAGCACGGCGCGCGCGTGGTCGCGGAGTCGGTCGACCTGGACGGACGTGGGCGGGTCGTCGGGGAGGAACTCGATCGTCGCGCGCCCGGCGCCGAGCGGCACCGAGAGCGCGACCTCGGGCTCCTCGTCGAGCCCCTGGGCGATCTCGAGGGACCCGCCGCCGATGTCGAACAGGAGGATCCGCTCGGCCGACCAGCCGTACCAGCGGCGCACGGCGAGGAACGTGAGCCTCGCCTCGTCCTCGCCCGACAGCACGCCGAGCTCGACACCGGTCTCCTGCGTGATGCGCGCGAGCACCTCCTCGCCGTTCGCGGCCTCGCGGATCGCGGACGTCGCGAAGGGGAGGAGTTCCTCGATGCCGTCGGCGCGCGCGGCGTCGACGGCGTCGCGGATGGCGTCGATGATGCCCTGGACGCCCGCTTCGCCGATCGATCCGTCGTCTTCGAGGTAGCGCATGAGCCGGAGCACGGACTTGTGCGAGGCCGCCGGGATCGGCCGTGCGCCGGGGTGGGCGTCCACGACGAGCAGGTGGACCGTGTTCGAGCCGACGTCGAGGACTCCGAGGCGCATGATGCGAGGCTAGCCGCGTTCGTGCATAATGATGCGACTGGGACGAACGTCCCACTTCAGGCAACGCGACGGCGCGAAGGGAGCACCGGTGACCCGCATCCCCGCCGCCGAGCGCCGTGCCGCGCTCGTCGAGGCCGCCATCCGCGTCGTCGCCCGCGAGGGCATCGCCCACGCCACCACGCGCGCGATCGTCGCCGAGGCCGGCATGAGCCTCGCGAGCTTCCACTACGCCTTCGACTCGCGCGATGCGCTCATCGACGAGGTCATCCGCACGGTCGTCGCACGCGAGCAGCAGGCCGTCGTCCCCGGACCGGCCGACTTCGGCGACTTCGCCGAGCTCGGCCACGGCGTGGGCCTGCGCGACCTCCTCGAGGCGGGCCTGCTCCGCTACCTCGACCACCTCCGCGTCGAGCCCGCGCGCGAGCTCGCGATGCTCGAGCTCACGCTCTACGCGCTCCGCTCGCCGGAGCGGCATCCGCTCGCCGTCATGCAGTACGCGCGCTACGCCGAGCTCGCCGCCGAGGCCCTCGAGATCGCGGCGGCCGCCTCGGGCGCCCGCTGGCGGATCCCGGTCGCCGAGGTCGCCCACACCCTCGTCGCGTTCACCGACGGACTCACCACCACCTGGCTGGTCGGCCGCGACGAAGTGGCGGCCCGCCGGGTCGTCGCCGCGGCCGCCGACGCCCTCTCGAGAATGGCGGACCCCGCATGACCGACGTCGACGCCGAACGCTCCGACGCCGCCGCCCCGGCGACCGGGGCGTTCGCCGAGCCCGTCCGGAAGGTGGGCGCCGGCTGGATCGCCGCGTTCGCCACGGCCTGGTTCGGCATCTGGATGGCGCAGCTCGCGCCCGTTCAGCTGCTGCTGCCGGCCCAGATCGACGCCGTGCTCCACCCCGAGGACTGGACCGAGAGCGTGCTCGCGTTCGGCATCGTGTCGGGCATCGCGGCGATCGCGACGGTGATCGCCTACCCGCTCGCGGGCGCGCTCAGCGATCGCACGACGTCGCGGTTCGGCCGCCGCCGCCCCTGGATCGCGGCCGGGACGCTGGCGTTCGCGCTCGCGCTCGTCGCCCTCGGGTTCCAGCGCGACATCGTGGGCATCGGGCTGTGCTGGGTGCTCGCGAGCATCGGGTTCTGCATCGTGACCTCCGCGCTCACCGCGACGATCTCCGACCAGGTGCCGGTCGACCAGCGCGGGTTCGTGTCCGGGTGGATGTCGGCGCCGCAGGCGGTGGGCGTCATCGTCGGGCTCGTCATCGTGACCATGCTCGTCAAGGGCCAGGAGGCGGGGTACGCGGTCCTCGCGGCCGCGATGATCGTGCTCGTGCTGCCGTTCCTCGGCCGCCGGGACCGTCCGCTGGCGGTCGGCGAGCGCGCGCGCGTCACCGCGCACGGCATCCTCGAGGGCTTCTGGATCAGCCCGCGCCGGTACCCCGACTTCGGCTGGACGCTGCTCAGCCGCATCCTCGTCTCGGTCGGCAACGCCCTCGGCACGAGCCTGCTGCTCTACTTCCTCATGTTCCAGCTCGACGACGAGCACGCCGAGGACGACCTGATCATCCTCACGCTCATCTACATGGTGTTCGTGATCCTCGCGTCGCTGCTCCTCGGCAAGCTGAGCGACCGCACCGGAAAGCGGAAGGGCTTCGTGTTCCTCGCGTCCGCGCTCCAGGCGGTCGCCGCGCTCGTCCTCGCGATCGTGCCCGACCTGACCGCCGCGATGGTCGCGGCGGGCATCCTCGGCCTCGGCTACGGCTGCTTCCTCTCGGTCGACCAGGCGCTCGCGACCCAGGTCCTGCCCGACCCGGCGTCGCGCGGCAAGGACCTCGGCATCATGAACATTGCGACCGCCGTCCCGCAGGCGGTCGGCCCGCTCATCGGCGCGGTCGCGGTGGTGCTCACCGGGTCCTTCACGCTCGTGTTCGTCCTGTCGGCCGTGTTCGCACTCGGCGGCGCGTTCGCGGTCGCCCGCGTGCGGAGCGTCCGATGACCGCGCGCGACCTCGACCTCGTGGGCCCCGCGACCGCGGTGGACGCCTCGCGCGACGCGTCCGCGATGCCGTGGCTCGACCCGGCCCGGTACTGGGGCGGGCTCACGGATGCCACGGCCCACCTGGACGCCCCGGTCGGCGCCCTGCACCTCGGCGCGCTCCGGCACAACGCGGCCGACCTCGTGCGCCGTGCGGGCGGCACCCCGATCCGCGTCGCGTCCAAGTCGATCCGCGTGCGCGGGGTGATCGAGGCGCTCCTGCGCCTGCCCGGCTACCACGGCGTGCTCGCGTACACGCTCGCCGAGGCGATCTGGCTCGCGGAGAACGTCGACGACATCGTCATCGGGTACCCGACCGCCGAGCGCGCGGGCATCCGGCGCCTCGCGACCGACCCGCGGCTCGCGTCGCGGATCACCCTCATGGTCGACTCGCCCGAGCAGCTCGACCTGGTCGACGCGGTGCTGCCGCCTGGCGAGCGCGAGGAGATCCGCGTCTGCCTCGAACTGGATGCCTCGTGGAAGGCGCCCGTCCTCGGGCACCTCGGCGTCCGCCGCTCGCCCGTGCACTCGCCCGAGCAGGCCGGGGCCCTCGCGGCGTACATCGCGGCACGCCCGGGCTTCCGCCTCGTCGGCATGATGTCGTACGAGGCGCAGATCGCGGGCGTCACGAACCGCCCGCCCGGCAAGCCCGTCGCGGGCGCCGTGAACCGCTGGATGCAGGGGCAGTCGATGCCCGAGCTCCTCGACCGTCGCGCACGCGCGGTCGCCGCGGTCCGCCGCGTCGCCGACCTCGAGTTCGTGAACGGCGGCGGCACCGGCTCGCTCGAGGCGACCGGCGCGGATGCCTCGGTGACCGAGATCGGCGCCGGCAGCGGCGTGTTCGGCGGGCACCTCTTCGACGGGTACGCCCACTTCACGCCCGCACCGGCCGCGTCGTTCGCGATGGACGTCGTGCGCGCGCCGAGTGCCGAGCACCGCACGGTGCTGGGCGGCGGATGGGTCGCGTCGGGACCGCCCGCACCGGACCGCCTGCCGAAGATCGTCTGGCCCGAAGGGCTGCACTACCAGCCGCGCGAGGCCGCCGGCGAGGTGCAGACGCCGCTGAGCGGTGCCGGGATCTCCCGGCTCCGGCCCGGCGACCGGGTCTGGTTCCGGCACACGAAGTCGGGGGAGCTCGCCGAGCACCTCACCACCTTCGCGCTCGTCGACGACGACCGCGTGATCGACGAGATCCCCACCTACCGGGGAGAGGGGAAGGCGTTCCTGTGACCGCGAGCGGAGAAGTCTGGCGCAACTGGGGCCGGAGCGAGCAGGTCCGTCCGAGGCGCATCGAGCGGCCGTCGTCGCCCGAGGCCGTGCAGCGCGCGGTCGTCGCGGCCGCCGGGCAGGGCCTGCGCGTGAAGCCGATCGGCTCGGGTCACAGCTTCACCGCGATCGCGGTCGCACCCGACGTCCAGCTCGACCTGACCGCGCTCGAGGGCGTCCTCGACGACTCCGAGGCATCCGAGGGCCGGCTCACGCTCGGCGCGGGCACCCGGCTGCACCAGCTCCCGGCGCTCCTCGAGCCCTACGGCCTCGCGCTGGCGAACATGGGCGACATCGATCGGCAGACGATCTCGGGCGCGACCTCGACCGGCACGCACGGCACCGGGCTCGGGTTCGGCGGGCTCGCGACGCAGATCGTCGCGGCGCGCCTGGTCACGGGTGAGGGCGAGCTGATCCGGGTGGCCCCCGACGAGCGGCCCGAACTCCTGCCCGCGGTCCGGCTCGGCCTCGGCTCGCTCGGCGTGCTGGTGGATGTCACGCTCCAGCTGGTCCCGCGCTACCTCCTGCACGCCGTCGAGCGCCCGGAGCCGCTCGAGGAGGTCCTCGACACGTGGACCGACCGCGTGCGCGGCGCCGACCACTTCGAGTTCTACTGGTTCCCGCACACCGAGACGGCGCTCACGAAGACCAACACGCGCCTGCCGGCCGACGCCGAGCGCCGGCCGCTCGGCCGCGTCTCGCGGTGGGTCGACGACGAACTCGTCGCCAACGGCCTCTACCGGGTCGCGTGCAACCACGCACGGTGGTTTCCCGGGATCACGCCGTTCGTCGCGCGCCAGGCGGACCGCCTCACCGGGACGCGCGACTTCACCGACTGGTCGCCGTCGGTCTTCGTGACGAACCGCACCGTCCGCTTCCGCGAGATGGAGTACGCGATCCCGCTCGAGCGCGTGCCCGACGCGCTCCGCGAGGTGAAGGCGCTCATCGAGCGGAAGGGCTGGAAGATCAGCTTCCCGATCGAGGTGCGCGCGGCCGCGCCCGACGCGAACTGGCTCTCGACCGCGTACGAGCGCGAGACGGGCTACATCGCCGTGCACCGGTTCTTCCGCGAGGACCCGACCGAGTACTTCCAGGCGGTCGAGCAGATCATGGTCGAGCGCGGCGGACGCCCGCACTGGGGCAAGATGCACACGCGCGACGCCGAGTACCTGCGGGGCGCGTACCCCCGGTTCGACGAGTTCCTCGCGGTGCGGGACGAGCTCGATCCGCGGGGTGTCCTGCTCAACCCGTACCTCGAGCGCGTGCTCGGCGTCACGCGCACGGTGCCCGCACGCTGAGCGTGCGCCCGGCGGGCTCCGGGGGCTTCCTTCGAGTCCCATGGGAAACGCATGAGGCGGTCGGTGCACCGTCGTAGGATGAGGGCACCGTCCGCATCGCCCCTCGAGGAGTGTCTCGGCCATGGAATGGCTCATCCCCGTCATCGTCGTCGTCGCCATCGTGGTGATCATCGGCATCTACCTCTGGGCGACCTACAACTCGCTCGTGACGCTGAACGTCCGCGTGGACGAGGCGTGGAGCGACGTCACCGTCCAGCTGAAGCGCCGGGCCGACCTGATCCCGAACCTCATCGAGGCGGTGAAGGGCTACGCGGCGCATGAGAAGGCGGTCTTCGAGAACGTCACGCGTGCGCGCGCCGAGACCCTGCAGGCGCAGGGTCCGGCCGAGGCGTCCGCGGCCGAGAACCACATGCAGCAGGCCCTGAAGTCGATCTTCGCGGTGGCCGAGGCGTACCCGCAGTTGCAGGCCAGCCAGAACTTCCTCTCGCTCCAGTCCGAACTGGTCGACACGGAGGACAAGATCCAGGCGTCGCGCCGGTTCTACAACGGCGGCGTGCGCGAGCTGAACACGAAGGTCAAGGTGTTCCCGAACACCCTGTTCGTGCGCGGACTCGGGTTCCACGAGCGCGCCTTCTTCGAGGTCGCCGAGGCTGCGGCGATCGCCGAGCCGCCGCGCGTCCAGTTTTGATGGGCGCCGCCAGGCGTCCATCAAGGTCGAGGAGCGCCGCGCGGAGCGCGACGCGTCTCGAGACCCCGGCAAAGGAGCGCTGACCACCCCCGATGTACCGAGCGATCGCCCGGAACAAGCGCAACACCGTCTTCACCATCCTGCTCTTCCTGCTGATCGTGGGCGGGCTCGGATGGCTCGCCGCCTACGTGTACCGGTCGTTCGGGATCTTCCTCCTGACGATCGCCGTCGCGTCGGCGTACGCGCTCTTCCAGTACTTCACGGCCGACCGGCAGGCCCTCGCCATGTCGGGCGCGATCGAGGTGCGGTCGAAGGCCGACCACCCGCGCCTGTGGCGCACGGTCGAGAACCTCGCGATCACGACCGGCACGCCGATGCCGCGCGTGTTCATCGTGAACGACCCGGCGCCGAACGCGTTCGCCACGGGCCGGGACCCGGAGCACGCCGTCGTCGCCGCGACGACGGGCCTGCTCGAGATCATGGACGACACCGAGCTCGAGGGCGTGATGGCGCACGAGCTCGGGCACGTCCGCAACTACGACATCCGCCTGTCGATGATCGTGTTCGGCCTCGTCGTCGCGATCGGCTTCATCTCCGACATGCTCGTGCGGATGACGTTCTTCGGCGGCAACCGGAACAACAACCAGAACCCGGTCGTGCTGATCTTCGGCCTGATCGCAATGCTGGTCGCGCCGCTCGTCGCCTCACTCGTGCAGCTCGCGATCTCCAGGCAGCGCGAGTACCTGGCGGATGCCACGGGCGCGATGACCACGCGGCACCCCGAGGGACTCGCGCGCGCCCTGCTCAAGCTCGAGGCGTACGGCCGGCCCATGCGGCGCCAGAACTCGTCGATGGCGCACCTCTGGATCGCCGACCCGCTGAAGCCGGGCATCGTCGACCGCCTCTTCGCGACGCACCCGCCGATCGCCGACCGCGTGCAGCGGCTCGAGCAGATGGGCGGCGGCTTCTAGCCGACCCGACCGGGCGACGCCGTCCTCCGGCGTCACGCCGCGGCAAGACCTCCGGCATCACGCCGCGGCGCGCACCTCGGCCGCGAGGGCGGAGGCGAGCCCGCCGCGTTCGCCGACCACGACGTCGCCGAGTCCCTGCCAGTCGGCCGCCTGCCGCAGCACGGGCGCGAGCCGAGCGGCCGTGTCGGCCGGTGCACCGGCTTCGGCCCACGCCGACTGCACGCGCAGGATCCCGGCCTTCCGGTCGCTCTTGAGGTCGACGCGGCCGACCACGTCGTCGTCGATCAGCACCGGGAGCGAGTAGTAGCCGAACACGCGCTTCGGCTCGGGCGTGTAGATCTCGATGCGGTAGTGGAAGTCGAACAGCCGCTCGGCCCGCGGTCGGAACCACACGACGGGGTCGAACGGCGAGAGCACGGCTGCGGCGTCGAGGCGGCGGGGACGGCGCGCGTCGCGGTGCAGCCAGGCCGCGCCCGGCTTGCCGCCGGCGCCCCAGCCGGGCACCTCGACCGGGAGCAGCTCGCCCGCGTCGACCAGGTCGGCGATCGCGGGCTTCACGTGCTCGCCGCGCATGCGCCAGTAGTCGGCGAGGTCGCGCGTGGTCGCGATCCCGAGCGCGGATGCCGCGTGCCCGACGAGCCGCCGGAACGCCTCGTCGTCGTCGACCCGGTCGGCCAGCAACGCCGGCGCGAGCGCCTGTTCGGGCAACGCGTAGACGCGCTCGAACCGTCGGCGCTCGACGCAGACGACGTCGCCCGTGCGGAGCATCCACTCGAGGGTCCGCTTGACCCCCGACCAGCCCCACCATGGCCCGCTGCGACGGTTCGCGTCGTGCTCGATCGCGCTCGCGGGCATCGGGCCGTTCGCGCGGAGTTCGGCCTCGAGGAACCGCGCGAGGTCCTGGTTCTCGGCGACCCAGCCGCCCCACGCGTGGCCCTTGGCACGGTACTCGTCGCGCCGGAACGCGAACAGCGGCCACCAGTCGCGCGGGACGAAGGCGGCCTCGTGCGCCCAGTACTCGACCGTGCGGCCGCGCGGGCCGGTCAGGCGGTCGAGCAGCGACCTGTCGTAGGGACCGAGCCGACTGAACGCCGGGAGGTAGTGGCTCCGCTCGAACACGTTGACCGAGTCGATCTGCAGGAGCCCGAGCCGGTCGAAGACCGCGCCCACCTGCCGCAGGCCGGGCCGCCCCGCGCCCTCGGGCGTCGGCCGCCTGCCGAAGCCCTGCGCGGCGAGCGCGATGCGACGGGCGAGAGCGGGGCTGACGGAATCGACCATGATGCCGTGAGGCTACATGCCGCCGCCGACATGGGCCGCTCCTAGACTGGTGCAATGGCAGAGCGAGCGGGGCGGTCGCAGTCGCGCTTCGGGCGCCGTCGGGCCGCGCGCGACGCGGCGTCCGGCCGCCCGGGGGAACGTCCGGACGACCGGGGATCGAGACGACCGCGCCCGGTTCCGAGGCATCCGTCGTCGCGAGCATCCCGTACGGCATGCGGCTGGCCGCGGCGTGGTCGTGGCGACTGCTGCTCGTCGTCGCGCTGCTCGCGGTCGGCCTCTTCCTCATCGTCCAGCTCCGGCTCGTGGTCATCCCGATCCTCGTCGCCGTGCTCGTCAGCGCGCTCCTCGTGCCGTTCTCCGCGTTCCTCCAGCGCCACCGCTGGCCGAAGTGGCTCGGCGTGACGACCGCGCTCGTGAGCGCGCTCGCGGTCGTCGGCGGCCTGCTCACGCTCGGCGTGTGGCAGATCGTGCGCGGATCCGACGAGCTCGCCGCGCAGACCATGATCGCGTGGGAGGAGCTGCGGTCCGGGCTCATGGACGGCCCGCTCCAGATCACCGAGCAGCAGCTCGACGACTGGGTCGACCAGATCGGGGCCGCGATCCGCGCCGACTCCGGCGCACTCGTGAGCGGCGCGCTCTCGGTCGGGTCGTCCCTCGGTCACTTCGTCGCCGGCATGTTCCTCGCGCTGTTCGCGACGCTCTTCATGCTCATCGACGGCCGCGGGATCTGGAACTGGATGGTCGGGATCTTCCCGCGCCGTGCGCGCGCGGCGGTCGACGGCGCCGGCCAGGCCGGGTGGGCGACGCTGCAGAACTTCGCGAAGGTGCAGATCCTCGTGGCGACGATCGACGCGATCGGCATCGGCCTCGGCGCGTTCCTGCTCGGCGTCCCCCTCGCGGTGCCGATCGGGATCCTCGTCTTCCTCGGATCGTTCATCCCCATCGTCGGCGCGGTCGCGACCGGAACGCTCGCGGTGTTCGTCGCGCTCGTCTACAACGGCTGGGTCATCGCGCTGATCATGCTCGGCGTCGTGCTGCTCGTGCAGCAGGTCGAGGGGCACGTGCTCCAGCCCCTCATCATGGGCACGGCCGTGAAGGTGCATCCGCTCGGCGTCGTCGTCGCCGTGACCGCCGGATCGCTCGTCGCGGGCATCCCCGGCGCGCTGTTCGCGGTGCCGGTCGCCGCGGTCGTGAACGTGATGATCCTCTACGTCTCGCGCGGGTCGTGGAAGTCCGCCGACCCGCCGTCTCCGGCGGAGACCCGTTCGCCCCTGTGGCGGACGGTGCCCGAGCGACCCCGTTTCAGAAGAGGAGACCAGACCACGTGACCGAGACCATCGCCGGACCCTCGCTCGCCGAGTTCGAGCACGCGCGGGAGACCGTCGCCGCCGTCGCCCGGCGCACGCCGATGGAATCCTCGCGCCACCTCGCGACGCAGCTCGGCGTCCCGGTGCACCTCAAGTGCGAGAACCTCCAGCGCACGGGCGCCTACAAGCTGCGCGGCGCGTACAACCGGCTCTCCGGGCTCACCGAGGACGAGCGGGCGCGCGGCGTCGTCGCCGCGTCGGCGGGCAACCACGCGCAGGGCGTCGCGTTCGCCGCGCGGGAGCTCGGAATCCGGGCGACGATCTTCATGCCGGTCGGCGTCGCGCTGCCGAAGCTCGAGGCGACGAAGGCGTACGGCGCCGAGGTCGTGCTGGCCGGCGAGAGCTTCGGCGAGACCCAGCAGGCCGCGCTCGAGTTCACCGAGCGCACCGACGCGGTCTTCATCCCGCCGTTCGACCACCACGACGTCATCGCCGGCCAGGGCACGCTCGGCCTCGAGATCCTGGAGCAGGTTCCGGATGTCGCGACCATCGTCGTGCCGATCGGCGGCGGCGGCCTCATCGCGGGCGTCGCGAGTGCGGTCAAGCAGGAGGCCGCGCGCAGCGGGCGCCACGTGCGCGTCATCGGCGTCCAGGCCGAGAACGCGGCGCCGTTCGCCGCGTCGATGGCCGCGGGCGAGCTCACCGACGTCCCGGTCGTACCGACGATCGCCGACGGCATCGCGGTCTACCGCCCGGGCGAGCTCACCTGGCAGATCGTCCGCGACACGGTCGACGACATCGTGACCGTGAGCGAGGACGACATCGCGCGGGCGATGCTCGTGCTCCTCGAGCGGGCCAAGCTCGTCGTCGAGCCGGCCGGCGCGGTCCCCGTCGCCGCGCTCATGACCGGGAAGGTCGCCTCGGACGGCCCGGTGGTCGCCGTGCTCTCCGGCGGCAACATCGACCCGCTGCTCATGCAGCGCGTCATCGGCCACGGCCTCGCGGCGTCGGGCCGCTACCTCACCGTGCGGCTCGGGCTGCCGGATCGCCCCGGCCAGCTCGTACGGGTCGCTGGGCTCCTCGCGGGCACGCACGCCAATGTGGTCGAGGTCCTGCACACGCGGCACGGCCGCGGCATGCAGATCTCCGAGGTCGAGATCGAGATCTCGGTCGAGACCCGCGGCCCCGCGCACCGCGAGCACGTCGTCGACGTGCTCCGGAAGGCCGGGTACGACCCCGTCGTGCTCGACGACTGACCCCGGGCCCTGAGACGGGAACGGCGGATGCCCCGCCCGGGGCATCCGCCGTTCCGTCGCGGCCTGCGGCCGCGGGAGTCGGATCTACTGGCCGGCCCAGGTGTCGACGCCGGTGACCTCGACGGCGATCTCGCGGCCGTTCGGGGCCGTGTAGCTGGCCTTGTCGCCGACCTTGAGGCCGAGGATCGCCGCGCCGAGCGGCGACTGGGCGCTGAAGACGTCGAGCTCCGAGTCGCCGGCGATCTCGCGGCTGCCGATGAGGAAGGTCTCCTCGTCGCCCGCGATGATCGCGGTGATGACGGTGCCGGGCTCGACGATGCCCGAGGACTGCGGCGCGTCGCCGACCTGGGCGTGCTTGAGGAGTTCGGTGAGCTGGCGGATCCGGGCCTCCTGCTTGCCCTGCTCGTCCTTCGCGGCGTGGTAGCCGCCGTTCTCCTTGAGGTCGCCCTCCTCGCGCGCGGCCTCGATGCGCTTGGCGATCTCGGTGCGGCCGTGCGTGGAGAGGTGCTCGAGCTCGGCGGCCAGCCGGTCGTAGGCCTCCTGGGTGAGCCAGGTGACGGTGGCTTCCTGCGCTGCCATGGTGCACGCTCCGTGGATAGACATGTCGCCCCGGCGGGTGCCGGAGCGAAACACCGATTCTAGGTGAGCCAGCAGGTCGAGATCAAACCCGTGTTCGCCGCCTGCGCGGTGCGGATGCGCTCGGTGAAGGTCCGCAGCGGCTGGTCGGACGCCGGGATCTCGACGACCTTCCACCCGACGATGGTGTGGTCCTCGTTGAGGGCCTGGACGGCGCACGCGGTGGCGTTCCCCGCGGGCACGGAGAGCTGCCAGGTCACCTCGACGGCGCGTTCGTCGTCGAGGACGACGTGCCCCAGGTCGGTCGCCTCGATCTGCGGCTTCGAGCCGTCGAGGCCGGCCCAGACGACCCAGGCGACGAGGACGATCGCGACGGCGATCGCCCCGAGCACGAGGACGAGCCGGTCGCGTCCGCGGTTGCGCGGCGTCCGGCCGTATCGCGCGTCGAGCGCGGCCTGCTGCTCGGTCACCTCGCGGGGTCCTCCGGTTCCGATCGATTAGGCTTCCATGACAGCTTAACCCGCCCGTGGAGGCCCCCCTGATGCTCGTCGCGCCCGTCCGATCCGACCACCGCCCCGCCGTCGGAACCGCCCGGTGAACGCGGTGCTGGAGGTCGCGGTCCGATTCGCGGACCAGGAGTTCGACGAGAACCAGGTGACGCCCGGAGTGTGGGGCTTCATCGCGACGTTCGCGATCATGGCGATCGTCGTACTGCTCGTGCTCGACATGGTCCGGCGCATCCGCCGCGTCAACTACCGCGCGGAGGCGCAGGCGCGCCTCGACGCCGAGGAGGCCGAGCGGCAGGCCGCCGACCTCGGCGGCGACGACGTCGAGCCGCCCGCGGCCGACGACGGTCGCTGACGGGTCCGATCGACGGGCGTCGACCGCCCGGCCGAGCGCCCGGCGTCAGCCGCCGACGCCGCCGACCGAGGTCGACAGCGGCGCGAGCGCGACGATGAGCGACGCCGTCCAGTGGCAGAGGAAGGCGAGCACCGTGCACGTGTGGAAGATCTCGTGGAAGCCGAAGACTCCCGGCCACGGGTTCGGGCGCTTGATCCCGTAGATCACCGCGCCGATCGTGTACAGGACGCCGCCGACGGCGACGAGCACCATCATCGCGACGCTCGCGGCCAGGAGGTCGCCGAGGTACATCACCGCGGCCCAGCCGAGCAGCAGGTAGATCGGCACGTACAACCAGCGCGGCGCCGTGATCCAGAACACGCGGAACCCGATGCCGACGAGCGCACCGGCCCACACGACGGTGAGCAGGACGACGCCCTTGTCGGCCGGGAGCGCGAGCAGCGACATCGGCGTGTAGGTGCCGGCGATGAGCAGGAAGATGTTCGCGTGGTCGATCCGCTTCAGGATCACCTTGGTCCGCGGCTTCCAGTCGAACCGGTGGTAGAGCGCCGAGTTGCCGAACAGCAGCAGCGACGTCGTCATGAAGACGGCCGAGGCCCACTTCGCGACGGCCCCCTCGGCGAGGCAGATCAGGATGATGCCGGTCGCGATCGCGACCGGGAACGTGCCCGCGTGGATCCACCCGCGCCAGGTCGGCTTGAACTCCTCGGGGGTCGCGACCGAGGCGTCGAGCAGCGGGATGTTCGGGAGGTCCGGTCCGCGGCGCTCGTCGAGGGCGACTGCGGCGTCGGCGGCGTCGAGTTCGTCGATCGGGCGCTCGAGGTGCGCTGCGACGTCTTCCGGGCGCGCGGATTCGGCGGGGGTCATGCGCCCAGCGTATGGCCAACCGGTCGGCGGTTGCTGTGAGTGCGCCGCGACGCCGAGCGGTAGCGTAGTCCCGTGCAGAACCAGCCCGATCGCTCGTCGGGTCGCAGCTTCCTCTACCGCGTCTACGAGCGCCGCCTTCGACGCGACCTCGACCGCGCCGCGCTGCCGCGCCACGTCGCGATGATCATCGACGGCAACCGGCGGTGGGCGCGTCAGCTCGGCTACGACTCGGTGGCCGACGGCCACCGCGCGGGCGCCGCGAAGATGCGCGAGTTCCTCGAGTGGTGCGACGACCTCGGGATCGAGGTGGTCACGCTGTACCTGCTCTCGAGCGACAACCTCGGCAACCGCGCGTCGACCGAGCTCAGCGACCTCTTCGAGATCATCGCCGACCTCGCCGAGGAGCTCAGCCACTACCGCGACTGGCGCGTCCAGCACGTCGGCAGCGACGCGGGCCTGCCCGAGCCGCTCGTCGCGGCCCTCGACGCCGCCGAGCACCGCACGGCCGACAAGGGCGGCCTGCACGTCAACCTCGCGGTCGGGTACGGCGGGCGGACCGAGATCACCGACGCCATGCGCTCGATCGTCGCCTCGCACCACGCGGAGGGCCGGAGCCTCGAAGACCTGGCCGAGCGGCTGACGCCCGACCTCATCGGCGAGCACCTCTACACGGGTGGGCAGCCCGACCCCGACCTCGTGATCCGCACCTCGGGGGAGCAGCGGCTGAGCGACTTCATGCTCTGGCAGTCCGCGCACAGCGAGTTCTACTTCGTCGAGGCGCTCGGGCCGGACCTGCGCCGCGTCGACTTCCTCCGCGCGCTCCGCGACTACGCGGACCGCCACCGCCGGTTCGGTGGCTGAGCCGGCCGTCGCGCATCGCGGCCCCTACCCCCAAGTCGGGGGGCCACTTCGCGCGCAGGGGTGAGTCGCCGCGTCCGGTTCTGTCAGGATGAGCGCGGAGAAGGAGACGACCCCGTGACGATCGACGGATACCTCGCCGGATTCGGCGAGGAACCGGGCTACCTCGACTACGGCCGATTCGGCCCGCTGTCGAGGGCCGCCGAGGAGGAACTGCTCGCGCTCACCCAGGTGCTCTCCCGGGTGCGGCACAGCAGCATCGACGTGTTCGCCGAGCAGGACGACCGGCTGCGCGCCGCCGTGTCCGCGCTCACCGGCGTCGCGACCGAGGGCATCGTGGCGATGCCGAACACCACGCAGGGACTCCTGCACGCGTGCTTCGGCCTCACCGGCACGGTCCTGCTGTCGCCCGGCGAGTTCCCGAGCCTGCCGATCGCGGCCGTGCGCGCGAACGAGGCGCTCCACGCCGTGCAGCCCGCGTGGCTCGAGACCGACCACGGCAAGGTGACGCCGGGGATCATCCGCGAGCAGCTCGAACAGGGCGTCGCGGCGGTCGCCGTCAGCCTCGTCGACTCCCGCACCGGCTACCTCTGCGACCTCGAGGGGATCCGCCAGGTCATCGGCGACCGGCTCCTCATCGTCGACGCGATCCAGGGCTTCGGCATCGTGGATGCCCCGTGGGAGGTCGCCGACGTCATCGCGACCGGCGGGCAGAAGTGGTGCCGCGCCGGCTGGGGGACCGGGTTCCTCGCGCTGAGCGACCGCGCCCTCGAACGACTCACGCCCGTGTTCTCGGGCTACACCGGAACCGACGACGCCGAGGTGTGGGACCACGTGCCCCCGCCCGCGGCGACCGCGCGCGCCTACCGGGTGTCGAACCCCGACCCGATCGCGGAGGCCCGGTTCGCCGCCGCGCTGGAGGAGATCGACGCCGCGGGCGTGCCCGCGATCAACGCGGCCATCGCCGAGCGGGCCAGCCGCGTGATCGACCTCGCGGACGAGTTCGCGATCGCCGTGTCCTCGTCGCGCGACGAGCGCGAGCGCGCGGGCCTCGTCGTGCTCGAGCCCCCGGCCGACCAGGTCACGCTCCTCAGCGCGTCGCTGCACAACCACGGCGTGACCGCCACGACGCGGCTCGGCGGGGTCCGGATCAGCGTGCACGCCGCGACCACGGACGAGACGCTCGACATGCTCCGGGCCGCGTTCGTCTCGTACTCCACCGCCGCCTCGTACTGACCCGAGTGACCGCCTCGTACTGACCCGCGGGCCGCCTCGTACTGACCCGACGGGCCGGGCGGGCGCGCCCGCTCGCGACCGGGATCGTTGCCGTCGTGCCGCGCGCGCATGAACAGCACGTGTCGCGCCGCGTGTCGATTCCACGGATGTCGGCGGGCAGTCGTAGCGTTCGGGGCATCGGGCAGGGTGCCCGGTCGAGACGGATCGGTGGACCGCTCGCGAGCGGATCGCCGGCCCGGCCCGAGAGCCGAGCGGGGTCGCTCGGGGTCAGGAGCGGTTGTGACCTCAACTGAGTCGTCCAAGACCGTCGGTCGGAACGCGGGGAGCACGGTGGTGCATCCCCGCGTCGCTGTCTCCGGCAACGTCGCGCAGTCCGAGCGGACCTACGTGCTGGACACGTCGGTGCTGCTGTCGGACCCGCGGGCGCTGTTCCGGTTCGCGGAGCATCCGGTCGTCCTTCCCGTGGTCGTCATCACCGAGCTCGAGGCCAAGCGCAACGACCCGGAGATCGGCTTCTTCGCCCGGAAGGCGCTCCGACTGCTCGACGAACTCCGGGTCGAGCACGGACGGCTGGACTTCCCCATCCCCGTCGGCGAGGGGGGATCCCTCCGCGTCGAGCTCAACCACTCGAGCCAGGCCGTGCTGCCGAGCGGGCTGCAGATGTCCGACAACGACTCGCGCATCCTCGCGTGCGCCGCGAACCTCCAGAACGACGGCGTCCCTGTCACGATCGTCTCGAAGGACCTCCCGCTGCGCGTCAAGGCCGCTTCGATCGGCGTCGAGGCGGAGGAGTACCGGCACGAGCTCGCGGTCGACAGCGGGTGGAGCGGCATGGCCGAGCTCGACCTCGGGTCCAACGACATGGCGAAGCTCTACGAGCACGAGTCGCTCGAGATCGACGGCGTCGACGCCTTCCCGGTGAACACCGGGCTCGTGATCCACTCCGACCGCGGCTCGGCGCTCGGTCGCGTCGTCGGCGAGCGCGCGGTGAAGCTCGTGCGCGGCGACCGCGACGCGTTCGGGCTGCACGGGCGCTCGGCCGAGCAGCGGCTCGCGATCGACCTGCTGCTCGACCCCGAGATCGGCATCATCTCGCTCGGCGGTCGCGCGGGCACCGGCAAGTCGGCGCTCGCGCTGTGCGCGGGCCTCGAGGCGGTGCTCGAGCGCCAGCAGCACAAGAAGATCATGGTGTTCCGCCCGCTCTACGCGGTCGGCGGCCAGGAGCTCGGCTACCTGCCCGGCGACCAGGCCGAGAAGATGAACCCCTGGGCGCAGGCCGTGTTCGACACGCTCGGCTCGGTGGTCAGCGACAACGTGCTCGACGAGGTCGTGGATCGGGGCATCCTCGAGGTGCTGCCGCTCACGCACATCCGCGGGCGGTCCCTGCACGACGCGTTCGTGATCGTCGACGAGGCGCAGTCGCTCGAGCGGAACGTGCTGCTCACGGTGCTCAGCCGCGTGGGCCAGAACTCGCGGGTCGTGCTCACGCACGACGTCGCCCAGCGCGACAACCTCCGCGTCGGACGGCACGACGGCGTCGCGTCGGTCATCGAGACGTTGAAGGGGCATCCGCTGTTCGCCCACATCACGCTCACCCGCAGCGAGCGCAGCGCGATCGCGGCCCTCGTGAGCGAGATGCTCGACGGGAACGAACTGGCCTGAGCCGGGGCTGGGCCCGGTCGCCGCGGCGGCCGGGCCCTCGCCGTGCGGTGGCGCCCGGCGACTGGCGTCGGCGCTCGGCGGGACCGAGCCCAGCGCGTCCAGTTCAGCAGTAGAGCCGCTCGGCGTAGGCCGGGCCGTAGTACGCCTCGAGTTCGGCGAGGTCGTCGGCGGGGCGGTCGAGCGTCTTCGCGATGATCGCGCGGCGGGGTGCCGCGTCGGGCGCCCAGCTCTCGGGCTGCCAGGTCCGGGACCGCAGGAACGCCTTCGAGCAGTGGAAGAAGACCTCGTCGATCGAGACCTCGAGCACGAGGATCGGGACGTGGCCCTTCACGGCGAGGCGCTCGGCGTACGGGGCGTCGCGCAGGAGCCGGGCCCGCCCGTTGATCCGGAGCGTGTCGCCGCGGCCGGGCAGCACGAAGACGAGCCCGACGTGCGGGTTCTCGAGCACGTTGTGGAAGCCGTCGGCGCGACGGTTGCCGGGGCGCTCGGCGAGCGCGATCGTGCGGTCGTCGAGGACGAGTGCGAGCGACCCTCCCGGGTCGCCCTTGGGCGAGACGTCCGCGTCGCCCGAGGCATCCGCCGTCGCGATGAAGCACAGCGGGGCGGCGGCGAGCCAGGCCCGGTCGATCTCGTGCAGGCGGTCGCGCGACTTGTCCCGCGCGGCCGGCAGCGGCGTGCCGATCAGTTCCTCGAGTTCGGCGACCGACGTGACCGGCGTTCCTCCGTGATCCATGGCTCCAACGTACGCCCGCCCTCGCGACGGGCGCGCGCGAGACGACGGATGCCCCGGGCCGCGGGTGCGGCACGGGGCATCCGATCGATCCCGGCGGTTACTTCGCCTGCGGCGGCCGCGTCATCGAGAGCAGGTCGAGCGCGGTGTCGAGCTGCTCCTCGGTGAGCTCGCCGCGCTCGAGGTAGCCGAGGTCGACGACGGCCTCGCGCACCGTGATGCCCTGCTTGACCGAGTGCTTCGCGATCTTCGCGGCGGCCTCGTAGCCGATGTGCTTGTTCAGCGGCGTGACGATCGACGGCGACATGCCGGCGAGCGCCGCGGCGCGCTCGACGTTCGCCTCGAGGCCGTCGACGGTCTTGTCGGCGAGCGCGCGCGTCGAGTTGGTCAGGAGGCGGATCGACTCGAGCAGCGCGGTGCCCATGACGGGGATCTGCACGTTGAGCTCGAACGAGCCGGATGCCCCGGCCCACGCGACCGTCGCGTCGTTGCCGATGACGCGCGCGGCGACCATGAGGACCGCCTCGGGGATCACGGGGTTGACCTTGCCCGGCATGATCGACGAGCCCGGCTGCAGGTCGGGGATGAAGATCTCGCCGAGGCCGGTGTTCGGGCCCGAGCCCATCCAGCGGAGGTCGTTGCAGATCTTGGTGAGGCTGACCGCGATCGTGCGCAGCGCGCCGGACGCGTCGACGAGGCCGTCGCGGTTCGCCTGCGCTTCGAAGTGGTCGGCGGCCTCGGTGATCGGCAGCTCGGTGTCGCGCTGGAGGATCTCGATGACCAGCTGCGGGAACCCGGCGGGCGTGTTGATGCCGGTGCCGACGGCGGTGCCGCCGAGCGGGACCTCCGCGACGCGGGGGAGCGCGGTGCGCACGCGCTCGATGCCGAGGCGCACCTGGCGGGCGTAGCCGCCGAACTCCTGGCCGAGGGTCACCGGGGTCGCGTCCATGAGGTGCGTGCGGCCCGACTTCACGACGTCGGCCCACGCCGTCGACTTCGCCTCGAGGGCGACCGCGAGGTGGTCGAGCGCCGGGATCAGGTCGTCGATGAGGGCGGCGGTGACCGCGATGTGCACCGAGGTCGGGAAGACGTCGTTCGAGGACTGCGACGCGTTCACGTGGTCGTTCGGGTGGACCGGGCGACCGAGCTTCTCGGTGGCGATGGTCGCGAGGACCTCGTTCATGTTCATGTTCGACGACGTGCCCGACCCGGTCTGGTACGTGTCGACCGGGAAGTGCTCGACGTAGCCGTACCGGCCCGCGATGACCTCGTCGGCCGCGTCGACGATCGCCTGCGCGATGTCCCCGTCGAGCACGCCGAGCTGCGCGTTCGCCTGCGCGGCGGCCTTCTTGATGCGCGCGAGCGCGGCGACCTGCGCGGGCTCGAGTCCGGAGCCCGAGATCGGGAAGTTCTCGACGGCGCGCTGCGTCTGCGCACGGTAGAGCGCCGACGCGGGAACCCGCACCTCGCCCATCGTGTCGTGTTCGATGCGGTACTCGGGTGCGCTGTCCACCACGGTGTGTTTCCCTTCGATGTGCTGTTCTGCAGGCCGGGATTCGATGCGAGCGCCTGCGGCCCGCCGGGAAGCTTCGGATGCCTCGGGCCGGTGTCCGGCGGAGGCGGAGGTCAGATGCGGCCGACGACCACGTCGGTCTCGGCGCGCCCCTCGACGAGGCGGTAGTTCGCGCCGACGACAGCCAGCGTACCCGCTGCCACCGCGTCGCTGATCATCTCGGAACGCTCCAGCATCTCGTGCACGGTGTCGCGCAGGTGCTCGCGGCCGACGAAGCCGGCGTCGAGGTCGCCGGGCACGATCGGGGCGCCCTCCTCGACGCCCGCGACCCGGCGGACGGCGGGCACGATGCCCGAGACGAGCTTCGCGATGTGGGCGGGCAGGGCCGGGGCATCCGCGGCCTGCGAGTCGATCGCGGCGCGCACGGCGCCGCAGTGGTCGTGGCCGAGCACCAGGACGAGGGGGACGCCCAGGACGCCCACCGCGTACTCGAGCGAACCGAGCACCGAGTCCGACATGACCTGCCCGGCGTTCCGGACGACGAACGCGTCGCCCAGGCCGACGTCGAAGATGATCTCGGCCGCGAGGCGCGAGTCGCTGCAGCCGAAGATCGCGACGCGGGGCCGCTGCTGGTTCGCGAGCTCGGAGCGCCGCTCCACGCCCTGGCGCGGATGCTGCGGAGTGCCGGAGACGAACCGGTCGTTGCCGTTCCGGAGTTCGCGCCAGGCGTCGGCGGGGGAGGCGGGGCGGGCGGGGGCGGGCTCGGTCATGTGAGCTCCTCTCGCGGATCGGTCGTCCCGGCGGTCCGGCGGTCGCCGGCCGCTCCGGCTTACTGCTGCGCCTCGATCGTGGGGATCAGGGCGGTGGCGAAGTCGACGAACTCCTCGGGCGTGCCGGTGCCGAGGAGCACGAAGGTCGTGCCGCCCGACTCGGTCACGAGGCCGTAGCGGGCGTTGCCGACGTCCTCGGAGGACTCGCGGTTGTCGTAGACCGTCCACTCGACGCCGTCGATGGTGGTCGTGCCGGTCGCGAGCGTCTTGTTCAGCTGCGCGGCGACCCAGGTCGGGTTGGCGCCGAAGCCCTGGTAGAGGCCGATGTACTCGTCGCTCGGGGTCAGCTCGCCGACGTACCAGGCCGTGACCCGGTCGGCCTCGCTGCGCCGGAGCTCGGCCGCGTTCGCGCGCCACCCGTCCGGGAGCTCGGGCACTGCGAGCGGCGAGTCCGACACCGGCGCGGCCTGGGCGGCGATCGCGTCGACGTCGACGTCCCGGTCGAGCGGGGTGTCGCTGCGGGGCACGATCAGGACGATGAGGAGCATGATGCCGAGCGAGGCGCCGAGCGCCCACACGAGGTTCTTCAGCGTCTTCGCATCGCGGTACCGCTTCGAGTTCTCGGCCTTGCGTGCAGCGGTCTCGGCGGGCGTCTCGGGCCGGCCGAGCTCGGCGACGACGCGGGGCTGGCGGGCCATCAGGCGTCGTCCCCCGCGGCCTGGCGCGCGGCGCGCGCGGCGTCGAGTCGGGCCTTGGCGCCGATGAGCCACTCCTCGCAGCGGGCGGCGAGCGCCTCGCCGCGTTCCCACAGCTCGAGCGAGTGCTCGAGGGTCGCCTGTCCCTGCTCGAGCTCGGCGACGACGGCGATGAGCTCGTCGCGCGCCTGCTCGTAGCTGAGCGCGGAGACGTCCGTGGCGGGGGTGGGCATGGGAGGCATTCTATTCGGCGGCGCTGGGTGCTCGGTCGGGTGCGCCGGCGGGTGCGGCGCCGGTGGCCACGGCGGGTGCGGCCCCGCGCGATTCCGCGACGAGCCGCCCGCCCGCGAGGGCGATGGCGAGCGGATGCCCCGACGGGGCATCCTCGGGCGCGCGCACGACGCGACCGTCCGCTCCCTGCACGATCGCGTAGCCCCGGTCGAGCGTCGACTGCGGCGAGAGCGCGCGGAGCTGCGCGCGCAGCTGCGCGGTGCGCGCCTCCTGACGCTCGACGACGCGGTCGAGCACGTCGGCGCCGCGCGCGACCCACCGCGTGAGCTCCTCGGCGCGGCGGTCGACGATCCAGCCCGTGTCGGCGAGCGCCGGACGCGAGCGGAGGTGCCCGATGCGGTCGGTCTCGCGCGTGAGCATCGCGGCCATGCGCATGCCGAGGCGCGCGCGGACCTGCTCGACCTTCGCGAGTTCGTCGACGACGTCGGGCACGACGCGCTTCGCGGCATCCGTCGGGGTGGAGGCGCGCAGGTCCGCGACCTCGTCGAGCAGCGGGCGATCGGCCTCGTGGCCGATCGCGCTCACGATCGGGGTCGCCGCCGTGGCCGCGGCGCGGACGACGCGCTCGTCGCTGAAGGGGAGCAGGTTCTGGAAGTCGCCGCCGCCGCGCGCGACGATGATCACCTCGACCTCGGGATCGGCGTCCAGCCGTTCGATCGCGGCGACGACCTCGGGCACGGCCCGGTCGCCCTGCACGGCCGCGTACGCGATGCGGAACTCGACCGCGGGCCACCGCAGCCGCGCGTTGCGCAGCACGTCCTGTTCGGCGTCGGAGTCCCGGCCGGTGACGAGTCCCACCACGCCGGGCAGGAACGGCAGCGGGCGCTTGCGCTCGGGTGCGAAGAGCCCCTCGGCGGCGAGCTGGGCGCGGAGCCGCTCGATCCGCTCGAGCAGGTCGCCGAGGCCGACGTGGCGGAGGTCGTGCACCTGCATGGTGAGGGTGCCGCCCTTGACCCACCAGTTCGGCTTCATGAGCGCGACGACGCGGTCGCCCTGCGCGAACTTCTCGGGGAGGCGCCGGTGGACCGAGGACCAGATCGTGAACGACACGGTCGCGTCGACGTCGCAGTCCTTGAGCTTGCCGTAGACGTTGCCCGCCGACAGCCCCCACTGCGTGATCTCGCCCTCGACCCAGACGGTCCCGAGCCGGTCGATCCAGTCGCGGATCTTCGTCGACACGGTCGACACGCTCCACGGCGCATCCCGTGTGGAGGCGCCGTCGCGCGCGGTGGGGTCCTCGGCCATGCTCGCTCCCAGACGCCCGTCTCCTGCGCCCGCGTAGGATGGCACCGTGACGAGCTCGACGGATGCCCCGCGGATCGGCCTCGGCATGCCGAGGATCCCGAGCGTGCGCGGCCGCCTCAAGGATACCCCGGTGGATCGACCCAAGCGGGTGCTGCTGGCCGCCCCGCGCGGGTACTGCGCGGGCGTCGACCGGGCCGTGATCGCGGTCGAGAAGGCGCTCGAGCACTACGGTTCGCCCGTGTACGTGCGCAAGGAGATCGTGCACAACAAGCACGTCGTCGCCGAGCTCGAGCAGCAGGGCGCGGTGTTCGTCGACGAGGTCGACGCGGTGCCCCAGGGCGCGCACGTGGTGTTCAGCGCGCACGGCGTCTCGCCGGCGGTCGTCAACGCCGCGGCCGACCGCGGCCTGCACGCGATCGACGCGACCTGCCCGCTCGTCACGAAGGTGCACCGCGAGGCCGTGCGCTTCGCGCGCGACGACTTCGAGATCCTGCTCATCGGCCACGAGGGACACGAGGAGGTCGAGGGCACCGCGGGCGAGGCACCCGATCACGTGACCCTCGTGAACAGCCCCGACGACGTGCCGAACATCGAGGTCCGCGACCCCGACAAGGTCGTCTGGCTCTCGCAGACCACCCTCAGCGTCGACGAGACGATGGAGACCGTGCGGCGCCTGCGCGAGCGGTTCCCGAACCTGCAGGACCCGCCCAGCGACGACATCTGCTACGCCACGCAGAACCGCCAGGTCGCGATCAAGAAGGTCGCCTCCGAGGCCGAACTCGTGATCGTCGTCGGATCGGCGAACTCCTCGAACAGCGTCCGCCTGGTCGAGGTCGCGCTCGAGAACGGCGCGAAGGCGGCCTACCGCGTCGACTTCTCGACGGAGATCCGCCAGGAGTGGCTCGACGGGGTCGCGACGATCGGCGTCACGAGCGGGGCATCCGTGCCCGAGGGGCTCGTGCAGGAGGTCCTGATCGAGCTCGCCGACGCCGGGTACCGGGATGTCTCCGAGGTGAAGACCGCCGAGGAGGACCTCATGTTCTCGCTGCCGAAGGAGCTGCGCCGCGACCTCGCCGGGAACCGCGACGCGCGCGCCCTCGGCGGCCGCTCGCGCGCGGCGGTCTAGCCGACGGCTCCCGCCGTGTCCGCCGCGGTGGACCGGTCGCGCACGGTGCGTCGCGCACCCGCGCGCTCGAGCGCGAGCAGCGCGACGACGACCGCGACGAGGAGCGCGAGCTGCAGCAGGCCGGAGCCGGCGACCCCCGCCCAGGCGGTCGCCGTCGCCGCCGCGGCGCCGAGCGCGCGCCAGCCCGCGGGGCCGAGCCGGAGCGTCGTCCGATAGGACGCGTCCGCGAGCAGGTAGAGCCCCGCGCCGCCGCCGGTCAGGAGCGCGGCCGGGAGCGGAACCGCGTGCGTCGGCTCGGCGAGGAGGTCGTGGAGTCCGGCGGCCAGCAGCACCAGGCCGAAGATCATCGCGAGGTGCTCGAGGTAGAACGCCGTGAGCGCGAGGCCCGTGCGACGGCGCGGATCGGCGGCCGACATCGCCTCCTCGGCCCGTCGATCGTCGCCCGCGAAGTAGCACCACCAGAGGGCTGCGACGACGCCGACCGCGAGCACGATGCCCGCGAGCAGCGCGGCGTCGAGCTCGTGGGCGGACGCCGTGACGCCGATCGAGATGATCGATTCGCCGAAGGCGATGATCATGAGCAGCCCGTGCCGTTCGACCATGTGCGAGACGCCCGGGTCGAAGCCGCCGCGCGCGCTCAGCAGCGCGGAGCCGAGGAACGCGACGAACGGGAGGGTGAACAGCACCCAGTCGATCGGGCCCTCGACGAACCCGGAGCAGATCAGGAGCACGCCGACGAGCACGTTGGCGGGCCCGACCACGAGCATGCGCCCGGCGGCGCCGCGGCCGCCGCGCTGGATGAACAGCGCCGCGTGGATGACCGCGACCGCGATCCATGCCGCGCCGAACAGCACGCCGGTCGCGCCGAACGCCTCGGGGACGGCGAGCGCGAGCACGAGGAATCCGGCCATCGCGGCGATGAGCGCGAGGCGGACGAACGTGGTGTCGGGCGCGGTCTGGTTGGTGAGCCAGGCGTACGCGTCGACCATCCACCAGACGAGCGCGAGCACCACGGCCGCCTGGCCCACGCCGGTCCAGTCGGGGTGGTGCACGACGATCTCGGCGACCCGGCTGATCGTGAACACGAACACGAGGTCGAACAGCAGCTCGATGGTGGACACGCGCGTGGCGATCCGGGAGATCCGGTCGCCCGGGACGGCGGGAACGGTCGGCATCAGGTCACGGTAGTGCAGGCGCCGCGCCGGGCGACAGGCCCCCTCCGGCGGGCCGTTCCGCTGTGGGCGTACACGATGCCCCGAGGAGTGGAGTGAGCGCTCACTCCGGCGTAGGATCGTCGCTCGTGACCACGCCCGCCCGCACCACCCGCGCGAAGCCGATGTCCGTCGAGGACCGTCGGGCCGCGATCGCCGCGGCGACCGTGCCGCTGCTCATCGCGCACGGTCGCGACGTGACCACGCGCCAGATCGCCGAGGCGTCCGGGGTCGCCGAGGGCACGCTCTTCCGCGTGTTCGCCGACAAGGAGGCGATCGTGGACGCCGCGGTCGAGGCCTTCCTCGACCCCGGGCCGTTCCGCGAGGCCATCCGGGCGATCGACCCGAGCCTGCCGCTCGAACTCAAGCTCGAACTCGTCATCGACCGCTTCCGCGACCGGTTCAGCGGCATCTTCGGCGTCTTCCACTCGCTCGGCACGCATCCACGGCCGCCGGTCGCCCCGGATGCGTCGGTCATCATCGGGATCCTCGAGGCACTCCTCGAACCCGACCTCGACCGGCTCCGCGTGCCGCCGGCGAAGGTCTTCGCACTCATCCGCCTGATCGCGTTCTCGTCCGCCATGCCGCACCTGGCGGGCGGGCTCGCGCTCGAGCCGGACGAGCTCGCGAGCCTCGTCGTCCACGGGATCGAACGGCCCGTGGCATCCGCTCGCACCGAGGCATCCGCTCGCACGCCCGCACCGACGCCCACCACCCTCGAAAGGTGACCGAACCATGCTCCTGAAACTCCTCGGCCGATACCTGAGGCCCTACTGGGGACTGCTCCTGGGCGTCGTCGTCTTCCAGCTCGCGCAGTCGTTCGCCTCGCTGTACCTGCCCGCGTTGAACGCCGACATCATCGACGAGGGCGTCGCCAAGGGCGACACCGAGGCGATCATCAGGCTCGGCGGCATCATGCTCGGCGTCACGCTCGTCCAGGTCGCGTGCTCGATCGCGGCCGTCTACTTCGGCGCCCGCGCCGCCATGGCGTTCGGGCGCGACGTGCGCAAGGCGATCTTCCGCCGCGTCGGCGAGTTCAGCGAGCAGGAGGTCTCCCGCTTCGGCGCCCCGAGCCTCATCACGCGCACGACGAACGACGTGCAGCAGGTGCAGATGCTCGTGCTCATGGGCTCGACGATCCTCGTCTCGGCGCCGTTCCTCGGCATCGGCGGCGTGATCTTCGCGCTCCGCGAGGACGTCACGCTGTCGTGGATCATGGTCGTCGCCGTGCCTGCGCTCCTCATCGCGGTCGGCATCATCATCAGCCGCATGGTGCCGCTGTTCCGCTCGATGCAGGTGAAGATCGACCAGGTGAACCGCGTGCTGCGCGAGCAGCTCACGGGCATCCGGGTCGTCCGCGCGTTCGTCCGCGAGGGCGTCGAGACCGAGCGCTTCGCCGACGCGAACGCGCAGCTCACCGACACCGCGCTGAAGGCCGGCCGCCTGTTCGCGCTCGTCTTCCCGATCGTGATGCTCGTGCTCAACGCCTCGAGCGTGGCCGTGCTGTGGTTCGGCGCGTTCCGGATCGAGTCCGGCGAGATGCAGATCGGCGCGCTCACCGCGTTCCTCAGCTACCTCATCCAGATCCTCATGGCCGTGATGATGTCGACGATGATCGCGTTCCTGCTCCCGCGCGCCGCGGTCTCCGGCGGCCGCATCGGCCAGGTGCTCGCGACCGAGCCCTCGGTCGCGGACCCGGCCGACGGCGTCGTCGCGCTCCCCACGCCCGGCACGCTCGAGTTCCGGAACGTCACGTTCTCGTACCCCGGCGCCGAGGCGCCCGTGCTGCACGACCTCAGCTTCACGGCCGAGCCCGGCCGCACCACGGCCATCATCGGCGCGACCGGCGCCGGCAAGACGACGATCGTGAACCTCGCCGCGCGGCTCTTCGACGCGACCGACGGATCCGTCCTCGTCGGCGGCGTCGACGTGCGCGACCTCGACGCCGAGGTGCTCAACGCGCAGTTCGCGCTCGTGCCGCAGAAGCCGTACCTGTTCGCGGGCACGATCGCGTCGACCCTGCGGTACGGCGACCCGGATGCCTCGGACGAGGAGCTCTGGAACGCGCTCGCGACCGCGCAGGGCCGCGACTTCGTCGCCGCGATGCCCGGCGGCCTCGACGCGCCGATCGCCCAGGGCGGCACCAACGTCTCGGGCGGCCAGCGCCAGCGGCTCTCGATCGCCAGGGCGCTCGTGAAGCGCCCGCCGATCTACGTGTTCGACGACTCGTTCTCGGCGCTCGACACCGCGACCGACGCGCGCCTGCGCGCCGCGCTCGCGCGCGACGTCGCCGACGCCACGATGCTCGTCGTCGCGCAACGCGTCGCGACCATCGTCGACGCCGACCAGATCCTCGTCGTCGAGGACGGGCGGATCACCGCCCGCGGCACCCATGAGTACCTGCTCGAGACGTCGACGGTGTACGCCGAGATCGTCGAGAGCCAGCTGAGCGCAGAGGAGGCGGCCGCGTGAGCGGGCAGCAGGACAGCACCCCGACCGGCTCGACGTCGGCGGCGGGCGCGCCCGAGGCGGCGCCCGACGAGCAGCCGGCCGCACCGGCCCGCCCGCCCGTGCGGCGCGGACCCATGGGCGGCGGACCGATGGGCGGCATGGGCATGCCCGTCGAGAAGTCGAAGGACTTCAAGGGCAGCGCGAGGCGCCTGCTCGGCCGGCTCCACCCCGAGCGCGTGGCGATCGTGTGGGTCGTCCTGCTCGGCGTCGTCAGCGTCGTGCTCGCGGTGCTCGGGCCGAAGATCCTCGGCCAGGCGACGAACCTCATCTTCGAGGGCGTCGTCTCGGCGCAGCTCCCGGAGGGCGCGACCAAGGAGCAGGTCGTGGCCGGGCTCCGCGCGTCGGGCAACGACCAGCAGGCCGACATGGTCGCCGCGATGAACCTGCACCCGGGGCAGGGCATCGACTTCGCGGCCCTCGGGACCGTGCTCGCGTGGGTGCTCGCGCTGTACGTCGTGTCCGCGCTGTTCGGGTGGGCGCAGGGCTACGTGCTCAACGGCGTCACCCAGCGGACCGTGTTCGCGCTCCGCGAGGAGGTCGAGGCGAAGATCCACCGGCTCCCGCTGGCGTACTTCGACAAGATGCAGCGCGGCGAGCTCCTCTCGCGCGTCACGAACGACATCGACAACATCTCGCAGTCGCTCCAGCAGACCATGAGCCAGTTGCTCACGTCGCTGCTCACAGTCGTCGGCGTGCTCGTCATGATGTTCGTGATCTCGCCCGTGCTCGCGCTCATCGCGCTCGTGACCATCCCGCTCACGCTCGTGATCGTGACCGTCATCGCGAAGCGGTCGCAGAAGCTGTTCGTGACGCAGTGGGCCAAGACCGGCACGCTGAACGCGCAGATCGAGGAGGCCTACTCGGGCCACGCACTCGTGAAGGTGTTCGGCCGGCGTCGCGAGGTCGGCGCGCGGTTCGACGACGAGAACGAGGCGCTCTACGGCGCGAGCTTCGGCGCGCAGTTCGTGAGCGGCATCATCATGCCCGCGACGATGTTCGTCGGGAACCTCGTCTACGTCGCGATCGCGGTCGTCGGCGGGCTCATGGTCGCCGCCGGCTCCATCTCGCTCGGCGACGTGCAGGCGTTCATCCAGTACTCGCGCCAGTTCACGCAGCCGCTCAGCCAGCTGGGCGCGATGGTGAACCTGCTCCAGTCGGGTGTCGCGAGCGCCGAGCGCGTCTTCGAGCTGCTCGACGCCGACGAGCAGTCGGCCGACCCGGAGGTGCCCGCGCGCCCGGGCGCGACGAGCGGCCGGCTCGAGTTCGAGGATGTCTCGTTCCGCTACGACCCCGAGAAGCCGCTCATCGACGGGTTGTCGCTCACGGCCGAGCCCGGCCAGTCGATCGCGATCGTCGGACCGACGGGCGCGGGCAAGACCACGCTCGTGAACCTCATCATGCGGTTCTACGAGGTCGACGGCGGGCGGATCACGCTCGACGGCGTCGACGTCACGCGGATGACCCGCGACGAGCTCCGCTCGCGCATGGGCATGGTGCTCCAGGACACCTGGCTGTTCGCCGGGACGATCCGCGAGAACATCCGCTACGGGCGCCCGGATGCCACGGACGACGAGGTGCTCGAGGCCGCTCGGGCGACCTACGTCGACCGCTTCGTGCGGACGCTCCCCGACGGCTACGACACCGTGCTCGACGACGAGGCATCCAACCTGTCGGCCGGTGAGAAGCAGCTCGTCACGATCGCGCGCGCGTTCCTCTCGGACCCGTCGGTGCTGATCCTCGACGAGGCGACGAGCTCGGTCGACACGCGGACCGAGCTGCTGCTGCAGCACGCGATGAACGCGCTGCGCGAGGATCGCACGAGCTTCGTGATCGCGCACCGGCTCTCGACGATCCGGGATGCCGACCTCATCATCGTCATGGAGCAGGGCGCGATCGTCGAGCAGGGCACGCACGCCGAGCTGGTCGCGGCCGGCGGCGCGTACGCGCGGCTCTACGAGGCGCAGTTCTCGGCGCCGATCGACGACGAGGAGGCCGCACTCCCGGCCGTGCCCGGCGGGCTCGCCGCGGCCCTCGCCGCGCGGTCGGGCGGCGGGCGCAGCTGACGCGACGGGACCCCATCCGCATCGGACACCCGATCTCGCACCGGACACCCGCTCAGGAGTGTCCGACGCGAGGTCGGGTGTCCGTTGCCCGTTACGGGGCCTGCAGGCCGTCCATGTACGACAGGAACGTCGGGTCGTTCAGGAACACGATCGCGACGACCGCGAACAGCAGGATCGTCGAGACGACCCCGCCGGCGAGCGGCACCCAGAACGCGATCCGGCGGCGGCGGAGGCGGAGGATCGACCAGCCGAGCACCGCGGCGTAGAGCGCGAGCTGGACCACGACGCCGATCGACGTGAGCGTCGACATCCACTCGGGCGCGGTGAACTCGCCGATGCCCTGCTGCTCGTACGCGGTGCGGAACGACGCGGGCAGGAGCAGCAGGCTCGACGCGGCGTTCCAGGCGCCGAAGGCGCCGAAGACGAGCAGCGAGAGCGTCGCGACCCGGTCCACGGGGTGCGGCCGGGCCGCCTCGAGGGAGGCCGCATCGGGCGCGGATGCCGGGAACGGGGGAGCCGGCGGCGGAGTCGCACCGGCGTCGGTCGGCGTCGCGGCGGCCGCAGGGGCCGCGGCGGCGGGCGTCGTGGCCGAGGCCGAGCGCTCGGGCGACGCCTCGCCGGGCGGCTGCCACGTCCACCCCGGCGGGGCGTACTCGCCGTAGCGCGGGCGGGGTCGGTCGTCGACCGGGGGCGCCTGCGGAGCGGGCACCGGTGCGGGTGCCCGGGGTGCGGGCGGCGCCGCCGGCGTGGCGGGCGCCGCGGCCGGCTCAGCGGGCGACGCCGGCGTGGCGGGCGGGCCGTCCGGCGCCGGGGTGCCCGGCGCCGGGACGGCCTCGTCCTGCGACATCCGGTCGCCTACGCGCTGAGCGACTGGCCGGCCGAACCGAGCTGGCGGGTCGCCTCGCCCACGCGGGCGGCCATCGCGGTCTCGGCGACCTTGCCCCAGGCGCGCGGGTCGTAGAGCTTCTTGTTGCCGACGCCGCCGTCGACCTTCAGCACGCCGTCGTAGTTCTTCAGCATGTAGTCGGCGATCGCGCGGGTGTACGCGTACTGGGTGTCGGTGTCGATGTTCATCTTCACGACGCCGTTCGCGACCGCCTCGGCGATCTCCGCATCGGTCGAGCCCGAGCCGCCGTGGAAGACGAGGTCGAGCGGCTTCGGGCCGGTGCCGTACTTCGCGGCGAGGCCGTCCTGGATCTCCTTGAGCAGCGACGGGCGCAGCTTCACGTTGCCGGGCGCGTACACGCCGTGCACGTTGCCGAAGGTGAGGGCGGCGATGTAGCGGCCCTGCTCGCCGAGGCCGAGCGCCTCGACGGTCTGGACCACGTCGTCGAGCGTGGTGTAGAGCGCGTCGTTCGAGCCCTCGTGCTGGACGCCGTCCTCCTCGCCGCCGACGACGCCGATCTCGACCTCGAGGATGGCGTTGATGTTCTTGATGCGGGGGAGCAGTTCCTTCGCGATCTCGAGGTTCTCGGCGAGCGGCACCGCGGAGCCGTCCCACATGTGCGACTGGAAGATCGGGTTGCGCCCGGCCTTGACCTCCTCCTCGGAGGCGGCGATGAGCGGAAGCACGAAGTCCGCGAGCGCCGGCTTCGGGCAGTGGTCGGTGTGCAGCGCGACCGTGATCGGGTACGACTTCGCGACCTCGTGCGCGAACTTCGCGAAGGCGAGGGCGCCCGTGGCGCGCGCCTTCACGGTGTGGCCGGCGAAGTAGTCGGCGCCGCCCGTGGTCACCTGGATGATGCCGTCGGCGCCCGCCTCGGTGAGGCCCTGCAGCACCGCGTTCAGCGTCTGCGACGACGAGACGTTGAACGCCGGGAAGGCGAAGCCCTTCGCCTTGGCGTTGTCGAGCATTGCTGCGTACTGCTCGGGAGTGGCGATGGGCATGACGGCTCCTTCGGAACATGGGTGGCTTCCGGACGAGTCTACCGAGCGGGGCGCGGCGTTCCACGGGCGGCGGCAGGATGGAGTCATGGATGCCCCGCAGCCCGACCCCGATCCGTCTCCGACGCGGGAGCCGGCGGCGCCCCGACCGGCTCCGTCGACCGCGTACGCCACGGACCTCGTCGAGGCGATCGCCGCGGCCTGCGTCGCCGCGGCCGCCGCGGTGCATCCGCTCGTCGGGTCGGGCGACGGCGTGGCCGTGGACGGCGCGGCCGTGGACGCGATGCGCGCGGCGCTCGCGGGCGTGCCGTGCTCGGGTCGCGTGGTGATCGGCGAAGGCGAGAAGGACGAGGCCCCGATGCTCTTCATCGGCGAGGAGTTCGGCGCCGGCGGGATCGCACTCGACCTCGCCGTCGACCCGGTCGACGGGACGCGACTGGCGGCGGCGGGCCGTGCGGGCGCCATGGCGGTCGCATCGCTCGTCCCGCGCGGCGGGTTCGCCGACCTGGGCCCGGCCCACTATCTCGAGAAGCTCGTGTCGTGGCATCCGGATGCCGCGCTCGAGCGCCCGCTCGGCGACCTCGTGCACGCGATCGCGGCCGAGCGCGGGGTTCCCGTCGGGCACGTGCGGGTCGCGGTGCAGGATCGCCCGCGGAACGCGTCGTACGCGGCGGACGCCCGGGCGGCCGGCGCCGAGGTCGTGCTGTTCGAGCACGGCGACGTCGAACGGTGCCTCCGGGCCGCGCGGCGCGGAACCGACCTGGACGTCGTGGTCGGCATCGGCGGTGCTCCCGAGGGCGTGCTCACCGCGGCGGCGGTGCGCGTGCTCGGCGGCGCGATGAGCGCGCGCCTCGCGCCGCAGTCCGAGGGCGAGCGGGCCCGGATCGCCGCCGCCGGCATCGAGGAGGGGCGGCTCCTCGACCTCGACGACCTCTGCGCGGGGCCCGCGCTCTGCGTCGTCGCGGCGGTCACCGACCTCGACTTCGGGCCGGATCGGCTGGCCGGCGTGCGCTCCGACGGGGCGCCGACGACGGCGTCCGACGCGGCGACGCCCGGTCGCGCCGTGGACGTGTGGATCGCGCAGGAGGGTCGCGCGCCGGTCGTCTCGACGAGCCGCGCACCCGCCGGGGCGGGCTTGCCGCCACGTTAAGAATCGACGAACTTTCCACCCCACTGCCCCGGGGGCAGGGCTGGTTCCCTCGTATCCTGACAAGGAAAACGGTCGCCCGGCGCGAACGCCCGGGGCCGACGCAGTGCCGACGAAGGAGATCCCGGATGCCGATCGCCCCCCTGAACGAACCGACGATCGACGGGCCGGCCCCGCTCTTCCACCACCCCGACCGGAACCTCGCGCTCGAACTCGTCCGTGCGACCGAGGCGGCCGCCATTCGCGCGGTGCCGTGGATCGGCAAGGGCGACAAGAACGCCGCCGACAAGGCCGCCGTGGACGCGATGCGCGCGTTCCTCTCGACCGTCGACTTCGACGGCGTCATCGTCATCGGCGAGGGCGAGAAGGACGAGGCCCCGATGCTGTTCAACGGCGAGCGCGTCGGCTCGGGCCGGGGACCCGCGTGCGACATCGCGGTCGACCCGATCGACGGCACCTCGCTCACGGCGGCCGGCCGGTCGCACGCGCTCTCGGTGCTCGCGGTCTCGGAGCGCGGCACCATGCTCGACGCGTCGAGCGTCTTCTACATGGACAAGATCGTCACCGGGCCCGAGGGCTTCGGCGTCGTGGACATCGAGCGGCCGATCGGCGACAACATCCGCGCACTCGCGCGCGCGCTCGGCAAGGACGTCGGCGACCTGCGGGTCGCGGTGCTCGACCGGCCTCGGCACGAGCAGCTCATCGCCGACATCCGCGCGGCGGGGGCCGGGACGCGGCTCATCCTCGACGGCGACGTCGCGGGCGGTATCAACGCCGCTCGCCTCGGTACCCGGATCGACATGTGCGTCGGCATCGGCGGGAGCCCCGAGGGCATCACGACGGCGTGCGCCGTGAAGGCGCTCGGCGGCTTCATGCAGGGCCGGCTCGCCCCGAAGGACGCCGCCGAGCGCGAGCGCGGCATCGCCGCGGGACTCGACATCGACGCCGTGCTGACGCTCGACGACATGGTCCGCGGCGACAACACGTTCTTCGTCGCGACCGGCGTGACCGACGGCGCCCTCGTGAACGGCGTCAAGCGCGAGGGCGGGATCATCCGCACCGAGTCGGTCGTCCTGCGCTCGAAGTCCGGGACCCTGCGCCGCATCGAGGCCGAGCACCTCGCCGAGAAATGGCTGGACCCGTCCGATATCTGACCTCGGGCAGTCGCCCGCTCGCGTGAGCGGTCGGGAAGAATGGGCGGATGACCCGCGACCGAACGCTCCCGCGCGCCCTGCGCCCGTTCGGCGTCGCCCAGTACCGGCTGCTCGCGGTCGCGCTCGCCGCATCGCTGCTGTCGGCCGGCGCCTGGCTGGTCGCCGCGGTCTGGCAGGTCGTCCAGCTCGGCGGGTCGCCGATCGACCTGTCGCTCGTCGCCGTCGGCTCGAGCCTCGGGCTCGTGGTCGCCGTGCTCTTCGGCGGCGTGGCGGCCGACCGGATCCCGCAGCGGCGCATCCTGATCGCGGTCGAGGTGGTCCGCGGCGTCGCGTTCGCGGTCGCCGCGGTGCTCGCCGCGACGGGGGTGATCGAGATCTGGCACCTCGCGGTGCTCTCGTTCGTGCTCGGCGTCGCCGACGGGTTCTTCTACCCGGCGTACTCCGCCTGGCTGCCGGCGATCCTCCCGGAGGACCAGCTGCTCGCGGCGAACGGCGTCGAGGGCGTGCTCCGGCCCGCCGTGAACCAGGCGGCCGGCCCCGCGATCGCGAGCGCGCTCATCGCGCTGCAGGGCACGTCGCTCGCGTTCGCCGTCGTCGCGGTGCTGCAGGTGGGCGCGGTCGTCGTGCTCGCGGTGATGCGGTCCACGCCCGTGCGGCGGGACCTGACCGAGGTCGTCGTGCATCCCGTCCGACAGACGCTCATCGACCTGCGCGACGGCTTCGCCTACCTGCTCGCGACGAGGTGGTTGCTGGCGACCCTGATCTTCTCGATCGTGCTCGTGTTCCTCATCATGGGTCCGATCGAGGTGCTCCTGCCGTTCGCGGTGCGCGACCAGACGGGCGGCGGCGCGGGCGCCTTCGCGCTCGTGCTCGGCGCGTTCGGGCTGGGCGGCGCGGTCGGGTCGCTCGTGGTGGCGTCGTTGCGGATCCCGCGCCGGTACCTCACGCTCATGATCCTGGCGTGGGGGTTCGGATGCCTCCCGCTCGCGTTGATCGGCGTCACGTCGTGGCTGTGGGTGATGGCGGTCGCGTCGTTCACGGTCGGCCTGCTGTTCGACGGAGCGCAGGTGCTCTGGGGGACGCTGCTGCAGCGGCGCGTGCCGCCCGCGATGCTCGGGCGCGTGTCGAGCCTGGACTTCTTCGTGTCGCTCGCGCTCATGCCCGTCTCGATGGCGGTCGCGGGCCCCGTCGGGGAGGTGATCGGCATCGCCCCGGCGTTCTTCATCGCGGCGTTCATCCCGCCGCTGCTGGCGGTCGCGACGCTCGCGATCGCGCGGCTCGGGAAGGACGAGCTCGCCCACCCGCTCGACGGCCTGGCCGAGCTCACGGCGACGAGCGGGGCGGGCGCGGCAGCGGGGGCCGAGTCGCCGGAGCTGCCGCGCGACTGACGGCGGGGCGTCAGGCTCGGCGCGCGATCACGCGCCCGTGGTGCGGCGGAGATCGGGGTCGATGTCGGCGCCCTCGAAGGCGTCATCGGCCAGCAGGACCACCTCGGCCGCAGCAGCCGACGGGTCGCCGGCCGCCGGGGCGCCCGTCGTGTCGGTCGGCACCCCGCGGTCGTCCCACACCGGGTCGCCGGTGCCGAGCTCCGCAGCGGCGAGCCGCCGCGGCTGCTCGTGGATGGGGGCGGGTTCGGCCACGAGTTCGAGCTTCTGCTCGTTGATGCCGGGGAACTGGCGCGCGGTGACCAGCACGCGCGACTCGAGCGAGCTCGCGAACTTGTTGTAGCTGTCGACCGTGCGCTCGATCGCCTTCCGCAGCGAGTCGGCGTGCCCGGCGAGTACCCCGATGCGCTGGTACAGCGTGTTGCCGAGATCGAACAGCTTCTTCGCCTCGTCCGAGACAGCCTGCTGCTGCCACGCGTAGTCGATCGTCTTCAGGACCGCGAAGAGGTTGACGGGGGAGGCGAGCGCGACCCGACGCTCGAACGCGTAGTTCAGCAGCCCGGCGTCCGCTTCGAGCGCCGCGGAGAGCAGGGATTCGTTCGGAATGAACGCGATCACGAACTCCGGGCTCTCGAGGCCGGTCCAGTAGCCCTTCTTGGCGAGCGCATCGATGTGCGAACGCATCGCCTTCACGTGGCGGTCGACCAGCGTCTTGCGCCGGGCGCCCTCGTCGCCGGTCGCGGTCTCGGGGATCGCGGATGCCTCGAGGTAGTCGCCGAGCGGCACCTTCGAGTCGAGCGGGATGTACTTGCCGCCGGGCAGGTGCACGACCATGTCGGGCCGACCGCGGCCCACGTCGGTCGTCACGTTCGTCTGCTCGCTGAAGTCGACGTGGTTGAGCAGGCCCGCGGCCTCGACCACCCGCCGGAGCTGCGTCTCGCCCCACACGCCGCGCGTGCTGTTCGACCGAAGCGCGCTCGCGAGCGACTCGGTGGTCTGGCGGAGCTGCTCGTCGTTCTGCTGCGCCTGCTTGAGCTGCTCGGCGAGCGAGCCGTACTGCGCGCTGCGCTGCTGCTCGAGCTCGGAGACCTTCTGCTGCATGGTCTGGAGCGTCTCGCGGACCGGGCTCAGGGCCTGCAGCACCGCGCTCTGCTGGCGCTCGCGCTCGGTGCGCTCGGCCTGCTCCCGGCGCTCGCGATCGGTGCGCTCGGCCTGGTCGGCGCGCTGCTGCGCGACGTAGTCGCGGTGCTCGACGGCCTGTCGCTCGACCTGGACCTCGAGCGCGGCGACCGCGGCCTCGCGCGCGGCGAGCTCGGCGCGGAGGTGCGACTGCAGTTCCTGCTGCTCGGCGGCGAGGCGGGCGAGCGCGGCGTCGGCGTCGGCCCGAAGGCGAAGGACCGCCTGCTCGTGGCGGGCCTCGACGAGCGCGGGCGACTCGGCTGCCGGGTCGGCGACGTCGCCGGTGCGACGGGACGCGATGAACCACACCGTGAGCGCGCCGAGGGCGCCGCCGACCACGAGGCCGATGATGAGCAGCAGGATCTCCATGTCCACGAGTGTCGCAGCGGCCACCGACATCGGCGTGGCGCCGGGCCGGGGATCGGGGGCGTGGGTGGGGGCGTGGGTGGTGCGGGGGTCTCGATACGCGTCGCCTTCGGCGGCGCTACTCGACCACCGGGACGACGGCGCTACTCGACCGCTGGGACGGCGGCGCTCCTCGACCGCCGGGACGGCGGCGCTACTCGAGCAGCGGGACGGCGGCGCTACTCGACCAGGGGGACGGCGGCGCTACTCGACCACCGGGACGGCGGCGCTACTCGCCCGGCGCGGGCCAGTGCTCGACGAGCGGGCCCGCGGCAGGCACGACCGAGGCCGGCGCGACCGCCGCCGGCGCGACCCCGCCGCCGATCCGGCCCGTGCGCACGCCGATCGCCTCGGCGAGCAGGCCGACGTCGTCCGCGTCGTGCCGCCGTGCGGCGTCCAGGACGATGGCCGCGCACGCGGCGGCATCCTCGAGCGCGTTGTGGTGCGAGAAGTCCTCGAAGCCCGCCGCACGCGCGGCGATCGGGAGCCGGTAGGAGTCGAGCGTGTACGTGCGGCGCGCGACCTGCAGGCTGCACACGAACGGATGCTCCGGCACCGCGAGGCCGAACGCCTCGCTCGCGCCCCGGATGACGCCCGTGTCGAAGCCCGCGTTGTGCGCGACCAGCCAGTCGTCGCCCGCGAACGCCCGGAACTCGGGGAGGAAGCGGTCCCAGCCCGGGGCATCCTCGACCATGTCCGGGGTGATGCCGTGGATCCGCACGTTCCACTCGTTGAACTCGTCGTGCGGGAACGGCGGGCGCAGGAGCGTGTAGAGGCGGTCGACCTCCCGGCCGTCGCGGACCTTCACGAGTCCGATCGAGCAGGCCGACGCACGTGAGGAGTTGGCGGTCTCGAAGTCGATCGCGGTGAAGTCCACTGGCACGGAGGCATCCTGACACGAGCGTCCGACGTGCCGGCGACGCCCCGCCGCCCGGCGGGCCGAAGGTTGACGGATGCCCCGCGCGGGCATGGAATGGGCCCATGACCGCTGTCGGGGGGCCGATCGACCAGGCGCGCAGCTTCGGGCTCGTGGCATCCGTCTACCATTCCGCGCGACCGGGGTATCCGGTCGAGGCGGTGTCGTGGCTCATCGGGGACGCCGCGCGCATCCTCGACCTCGGTGCGGGCACGGGCAAGCTCACGCAGGCCCTCGTCTCGCTCGACCGCGAGGTGATCGCGGTCGACCCGGTCGAGGAGATGCTCGAGGAGCTCGAGGTGCAGGTGCCCGGCGTGCCGCGGATCCTCGGCACGGCCGAGGACATCCCCATCGAGGATGCCTCGGTCGACGCGGTCGTCGCGGGGCAGTCGTGGCACTGGTTCGAGCCGGCGCGCGCGATCCCCGAGATCGCGCGCGTGCTGAAGCCGGGCGGAGTCCTCGGGCTGGTGTGGAACACGCGCGACACCCGGGTCGACTGGCTGCGTGAGGCCGGCGAGATCATGCACGAGCGGCACGACGCGAGTGCGACCTGGGACTCGTACGCGACGGTCGGCCGGCCGTTCGGCGACCTCGAGGAGCACACGGTCGAGTGGACGGCGCGGATGTCCCGCCCCGCGTTCCTGGACCTCGTGCGATCGCGCTCGTACTTCATCACCGCGGAGGCCGGGGCGCAGTCGGCCACGATCGACGCGCTCGAGGCGCTGCTCGACCGGCATCCGGACGTCGCGGGGGAGTCGGACGTCGACGTGCCCTACCTGACGCGCTGCTTCCGGGCACGGCTCGGAGCCTGAGCCGCCCGGATTCGGCCGCGCGCGAGGTGCCACGTACCCTTGCGTGGTGCAACGCGCCCGGGTCTACGTCTTCCTCGCGCTGGCGAACCTGTTCTGGGCCGGCAACTTCGTGTTCGGCGCGCTCGTGGGCAGCCAGGTCCCGCCCGCGTCGCTGACGTTCTTCCGCTGGGTGTTCGCGGCCGTCCCGCTCGTCGTGCTGGCCTGGGTGCTCGAGCGCCCCGACTGGCGCCTGGCGCTGCGCGAGTGGAAGCAGCACCTGCTGCAGTCGGTGCTCGGGCTCACGGGCTACACCCTGCTGCTGTACACCGCGCTCGGCCTGACCGGCGCGGTCACGGCGTCGGTCATCAGTGCGATCAACCCGGCGATGATCGCGCTCGGCGCCGCGCTCGTGCTGCGCGAACGGCTGAGCGGGATCCAGGGCGTCGGCATCGCGCTCGCGTTCGTCGGCGTGACGATCGTGCTCACGGGCGGCGACGTCGGCAGCGTGCTCGCGAACGGCTTCGGCGTCGGGGACCTGTTGGTCGTGGCATCCGTGGTCGCCTGGACCGTCTACTCGCTCATCTCGCGGCGCCTGCGCACGCCCCCGGTGACCTCGACCGCGATCCAGGCGGTGTTCGCGACCGTGACGATGCTGCCGGTCGTCGCGATCACCGGGCTCACGCCGCCGGCCGACCTCGGCGGGGTCGTCGGCATCGCGTACATCGCGCTGTTCCCCTCGGTGCTCGGCTACGCGTTCTGGAACATCGGCGCCGCGCGCGTCGGGCCGACGCGCGCCGGGATCTTCCTCAACCTCCTGCCGGTGTTCACGGTGGTGATCGCGGTCGCCCTCGGCGAGTCGCTCGAACTCGCCGCCGCGATCGGCGGCGCGCTCGTGCTCGCGGGCGTGACCCTCACGCTGCGGGTGCCGCGGCAGCGCGCGACGGATGTCCCGGTCGAGGCATCCATCGACACGGATGCCTCGCGTGGGGCATCCATCGAAGCGGAGGCCGCGCCCGACGGGCCGGCCGCGCTCACGCCGCGTGCGGAACCGGGTCGCCCGGCGCGACCAGCACGCGGCTGACCGCGTCGGGTGCGGCCGTGAACCGGCCGGGCGTGCCGTCGGCGGTGCGGTACTCGACGCGGATGCCCCGCCCGATGCGCGCGAGCTTCACGATCTCGAACGTGCTGCCCGACGCGCTCACGAGCGTGTCGCCGACGACCAGCCGGCGGGTCTGGCGCAACTCCTGATGCGCGGCCTCGAGGTTCATGGTGAGACTCTCTCACCACCTGCCGACATCGCCGCCGAACGCTCAGGCGGCCGCCGGTAGACTGGTCGCCCGTGGCACTCACCATCGGAATCGTCGGCCTCCCCAACGTCGGCAAGTCGACCCTCTTCAACGCCCTGACCAAGAATCAGGTGCTCGCGGCGAACTACCCGTTCGCGACGATCGAGCCCAACGTCGGCGTGGTGAACCTGCCCGACCCCCGGCTGCAGGTGCTCGCCGGCATCTTCGGCTCGGAGCGGATCCTGCCGGCCACGGTGTCGTTCGTCGACATCGCGGGCATCGTGCGCGGGGCATCCGAGGGCGAGGGACTCGGCAACAAGTTCCTCGCGAACATCCGCGAGGCCGACGCGATCGCGCAGGTCGTGCGCGGCTTCGAGGACTCCGACGTCGTGCACGTCGAGGGCACCGTCGACCCGAAGAACGACATGGAGACGATCAACACCGAGCTGATCCTCGCCGACCTCGAGACCCTCGAGCGCGCGATCACGCGCTACGAGAAGGAGGTCAAGGGCAGGAAGCTCGACCCGTCGGTGCTCGACGCCGCCGTCGCCGCGCGCGACGAGCTGCAGCGCGGCACGCCGCTGTCGGCCTCGAAGATCGACCTCGCGCCCATCGCCGAGCTCGGCCTGCTCACCGCGAAGCCCTTCATCTACGTCTTCAACGTGGACGAGTCGGTGCTGACGGATGCCTCGAAGAAGGCCGAGCTCGCGGCGCTCGTCGCGCCGGCCGAGGCCGTGTTCCTCGACGCGAAGATCGAGTCGGAGCTCATCGACCTCGACCCCGAGGACGCGGCCGAGCTGCTCGCCTCGACCGGCCAGGACGAGTCGGGTCTCGACCAGCTCGCGCGCATCGGGTTCGACACGCTCGGCCTGCAGACCTACCTCACGGCCGGGCCCAAGGAGTCGCGCGCCTGGACGATCCGCAAGGGCTGGAAGGCCCCCGCGGCGGCCGGGGTCATCCACACCGACTTCGAGCGCGGCTTCATCAAGGCCGAGGTGATCTCGTTCGAGGACCTCGTCGAGACGGGCTCCGTCGTCGAGGCCCGCGCCAAGGGCAAGGCCCGCATGGAGGGCAAGGACTACGTCATGCAGGACGGCGACGTGGTGGAGTTCCGCTTCAACGTCTGACGGGCGCGGGCGATGCCGCGACTCGTCACAACCTGGACGACCCGTCGATCGGCGTCGCCGTCGGCCGACCCGTCCGAGAGTCCGTGGATCGGTCGCGGGGGATTTCTACTTAACGCATTGCGTTATTGACGCGAAGCGTTATACGATTGCATGGTGATCAGAACCTTCGCGGATCGGGAGACCGAGAGGCTCTGGCACCGAGAACGGATTCGCAAGCTCGATCCGACGATCCTGCGGGTCGCCCTCCGCAAGCTTGCGATGCTCGATGCGGCCGCCGTGCTGGATGACCTGCGTGTACCGCCAGGCAACAGATTGGAAGCGCTCCGGGGCGATCGAATCGGACAGCACAGCATCCGGATCAACGACCAGTGGCGGATCTGTTTCGTCTGGACTGCTGCTGGTCCCGAGGGCGTCGAGATCGTGGACTACCACTAGGAGATGATGACAATGGCGAGGCTTGATCCGGTCCACCCGGGCGAGGTGTTGATGGAGGACTTCATCGTGCCGCTCGGCATCACCCAGAACAAGGTGGCGGTGGCGATCGGTGTGTCGCCGCGACGCATCAACGAGATCGCCCACGGCAAGCGGGCGATCACCGCAGATACCGCGCTTCGGCTCGGACGCTACTTCGGTACGACGGCACAGTTCTGGCTCAATCTTCAGACGCGGTTCGATCTCGACATCGAGCAGGACGCCATCGAGGGTCAGCTCGCACAGATTCGCCCGCTTCAGACTGCCTGATCACCGGTCATTCCGGCCGACCGGCCGATTCCGACGAAACCGGGTGGGATCGCTGCGGAGCCGCGACTCGGCATCCGGGCCTCGCAGGGCTCCAACGATTCGACGGGAGGAATCCGGCAGCCCGGATCGGTTCAGGCCAGTTCTTCCTCGACGATGTCGAAGCGCCGGCCGTCCGCCGTGGTGACCGCGATGCCCACGGCATCGAACCCGTCGGTGCGCAGGCGCTCCGGGCTGATCGCCTCGCCGGTGATGAGGCGCAGCGTCCCGTCGTCGTCGCGGAACTCGTCCTCCTCATCGTCCCAGTCGATGTTGTCGAACAGCCGGATCTCGACGGTGAAGACGGTGTGCCCGTCACGCTCGAGCAACGCCTCCGGACGGCGCGCGTCGAGTTCGTCCGCGTCGTACTCGTCGGCGAACATCGCGTTGTACCCGTGCCGTCCGCCATCGAAGACCACGACCTCCTCGCCCGTGTCGATCGCGCGGGCGACGACGAGCGTCGGTGCGTCCTCGTCGACGATGAGGCCGTGTTCGAGCATCACCTCACCCGTGTGGCGGATCTCGAACAGGCCCGCGCCGGCGGAGGACCGCAGGACGAAGGTGCGGCCGTCATCGGAATCGGAATCCACCGGGGTCGCGTGGTCGGCGAGGTGCGTCGGGATGCGGATGCTCACCGGGTCACGCTACCGAGCGCACGCCCGGGGGAACAAGTCGGTCAGCGGGCCTCGGCGTGCGCCCGGGAACGCGGGTGGCGAGCCGCGAGCGGCGTGCGGTGCACCCCGTGCCGGGGAACGTCCGCCGCGTGCGAATGCGGCGCCGAGGGGCCCGGGGCCGAGGCATCCACTGCGGCCCAGTCGAGTGCCGCCGCGTCGAGCGCGGCCGCCGCAGCCCGGCGTCCCTCGGCGATCAGGCGCGGCGCGTCGGACATCGTCCACTGCGCCATGCGCTCCATCTCGGGCTGGATGAGCACGACCGAGGGATCGCGCTCCAGGTCCGCGGTACGACCGGTGCTGCGCATCATGCGCACGCTCTCCCACTTCGCGTGGAGGCGCACGACGATCACGCGGGAGGCGCCGAGCGCGCGCGTGGCATCCACCGGCACGTTGTCGATCATGCCGCCGTCGGCCAGCCAGGTGTCGCCGTGCGGCACGGGCGGAAGCAGCCCGGGCACCGCGATCGTCGAGCGCAGCGCGACGCTCAGCGGCCCGCGATCGATCGTCACGACGCGGCGGGTACGGAGGTCGGTCGCGACCGCGCCGAACCTGCGCGGGAGTTCCTCGATGAGCGGATCGCGCCCGTATGCGCGACGCACGCCGTCGTGGACCGCGCGGGTGTCGAGCAGGCCGAGGCGCGGAGCGAACGACCACCTGGCGATGTCGCGCCAGCGGAACGCGAGCGCGGCCCGTTCGATCTGCTGCGCATCGAACCCTGCGGCGTAGGCCGCGGCGACGAGCGCGCCCGAGCTCGTGCCGGCGGTGATGCCGGGACGGATGCCGCGTGCGGCGAGTTCCTGCAGCACGCCCACATGGGCAGCACCGAACGCGGCCCCGCCGCTGAGCGTGAGGCCCAGGGTGGTGTCGTCGGTCATGGCACGCTCCGAGCGGGTGGTCTGGACATCGGAACCGTATCGGGCGCGGATGACACGACGCTGCGTGGAGGCGGGGAGAATGCTGAGGGTGCGGACGGCCGGGGCCGAGGCGCGAGAATGATCCGGATGTCCGACATCCTGTTCCGAATCCTCCTCTGGCCGCTCGAATGGGTGCTCGAAGCCGTGTTCCTCCCCACCGGGCCGCTCGGCAAGCGCTTCGCACGATGGATCGCGGCGCCGGCGCAGTTCGAGCGCTTCGCGGGGGCCATCCGGATCGTCGAGGGTCGGCAGCCGGGGTTCACGGTCGGCTGGCGGGCGGGCATCGCCACGATCCGACGCGACGCGATCGAGTTCGAGGACCGGAAGCTGCGCATCACGGGCATCGACGACGGATCCCGTCGCCCGTCGGAGCGCGACCGCGCGCCGATCGCCGGCCCGTGCGGGATCCTCCGGATCCGCACCGCGACGGCGGAGCTCGAGTGGGCGATCGCGGAGGATCAGGTCGACCTCGTGCGGCAGCGTCTCCGGCCACGGCCACGGCCACGGCCGCGGCCCTGAGCCGGAAGCCGGGCTCGGGATGCCATCGCCCGTCCACTCACCGCTCGAACGTGAGGTGCACGACTCCGCTCGGCGACGCCACCACCTCGACCGCGTAGCCCTGCTCGAGCCCTTCGAGTCCGTCCCAGAGGCGCACGCCGCGGCCGAGGACGATCGGCACGATCACGACGTGCAGGAGGTCGACGAGTCCGGCGGCGAGGAACTCGCGCACCATCGTCGGGCCGCCGCCGATCCGGATGTCGAGGTCGCCCGCCGCCTCGCGCGCGAGCGCGACCGCCTCCTCGGGCGACGCGTCGACGAAGTGGAAGACCGTGTCGCCCTCCATCTCGAGGCTCGGTCGCGGGTGGTGCGTGAGCACGAACACGGGCGTGTGGAACGGCGGGTTCTCGCCCCACCATCCGCGCCATTCCTCGTCGGTGCCGAGGCCCTCCCACGGGCCGGTCTCCGGGGTGAACTTGCCGCGGCCCATGATCTCGGCGCCGACGCCGACGTCGTGCCGTGCGGCGAACGCGTGGTCGACGCCCAGGCTGCCCGTCTCGGCGCCGACGATCGACGAGCCGTACTTCGTGGCGATCATCCACTCGTGCAGGCGCATACCGGCGTGGCCGAACGGCGCCTCGAACGAGAGTCCTTCGCCGGTGGCGAATCCATCGAGCGAGACGGAGAAGTTCTGGACGACGACCTTCGACATGCGTGAGCCCCTTCGAGTGGTTGCGATCAGAGATCAGTCGACCCGACGGTAGCGCGAGTGATTGCGAACCACAAGCAGTAGGATGCCGCCATGGAGGCCCGCCCGAGATCCGGCTGCGCGATCAACGCCGCCGTCGAGGTGTTCGGCGATCCGTGGACGATGCTCGTGCTGCGCGACCTGATCTTCGGCGACCGCCGCCACTTCCGCGAGCTGCTGTCGGGCTCCGAGGAGGGCATCGCGAGCAACATCCTCGCGAGCCGCCTGAAGCAGCTCGTCGACGCGGGCCTGCTCACGAGGGCCGACGCGCGCCGCGGCCAGCGGGCCGCCTACTCGCTGACCGAGTCCGGCATCGAGGTGCTGCCGGTCATGGTCGCGCTCGGCAACTGGGGGCTCGCGCATCGCGACGGCGACCGTCGCCTGCGCGTGCGCGCCGAGGTGCTGCGCGACGGCGGACCCGAGCTGGTCGCGGCCATGATGGACGAACTGCGGGAGCGGCACCTGGGCATCCCGCGCCCCGATCCGGATGCCCCGCTCCCGAGCGCGCTCCTCCGGGAGGCGTACCTCGCCGCGGTCGGGCCGGCGGTCGAAACCCCGGCAGGGCCGGCCGTCGAAACCCCGGCCGAGCCCGTGGGCATGCCCGCCGGGTAGCTACCGCCCCTGGCGCTTCTTGTACGGCTTCGGCTGGCCCTTCACCTTGGGCGCGCGACCCTTGCCCTTCGAGGCCTTGGCCTTGCCGCCCGCCGGCACGACGGGTTTCGCGGCCGGGGCGGGTTCGGCGGCGATCCGCCGCTGCGCTTCCTCGAGCAGGAGGGTTCCCGCCGGGGTCAGGGTCCAGGGCGACGTGTCGCGCTTGAGCAGCGGGTGCCCGACCTCGGCTTCGAGCTTGTCGATCGACGAGTAGAGCGAGGCGAGCGGGATGCCCAGCGCGTTCGCGGCGCGCGGGGCGTGCAGCCCCTCGGCGTCGAGCGCGACGAACCGCTGCAGCAAGGTGATGTTCACCGGGAACCTCTCGTCAGGCGCACGGATCGCGGCCGGTCACACGGCAGCGTACGCGAGGGGTCGGCCCGCCGCACGCCGGGTGGAACCGGCGCGCCTCGCATCGAGCGACCGTCGAATCCCGGCAGCCATGGCGCCAGCCGACGTGCGCCCGCGCAGATCGGCTCGAATCCGCGCGAGATTGGCAGTCGTCCCGGCCGCTCCGGGACGGCCGGGCTGCGATCGTGGAGGCATGATCACGATCCACCTCCGCTACGAGGTCGACCCCCACGCACTCGCCGACTTCGAGGAGTACGGACGGCGGTGGATCCGGCTGGTGAACCGCCTCGGCGGCACGCACCACGGGTACTTCCTGCCGAGCGAGGGCGACAGCGACGAGGCGTTCGCGCTGTTCACCTTCCCCTCGCTGGCCGAGTACGAGCGGTACCGGATCGCCGCGGCATCCGACCCCGAGTGCATCGAGGCGAACCGGTTCGGCGCCGAGACCCGCTGCTTCCGCCGCTACGAGCGCAGGTTCCTGACGCCGATGTTCGACTGATCCGGCCGCCTGCGTGCAAGACTCGCGGCAGTCACGACACAACCAGTACGTGACGACCGCGAGCACCGCAGCAGATGCCGGACCGACCGAAGGGACGAGGATGCCCGACGACGGCACCCCGGCGAGGGAGGGCGCCCCGGCCTCGGCCGACGACCTCGCCTGGTTCACGGCCGTCGCGCGCGAGCACTCGACCGCGCTCGTCCGCTACTTCGCGCGGCGCGGCCCGCGGCAGGACGCCGAGGATCTCGCGGCCGAGGTCTTCGCGACGGCGTGGCGCCGACGCGACGACGTGCCGCGCGATGCGGTGCTGCCGTGGCTCTACCGCACCGCCGGCTTCACGCTCGCGAACCACCGTCGCAAGCACGTCGACCTGCCGGTCGAGGACGTGCCCGAGGCATCCGCGCCCCGGGTCGGCGAGGATCCCGAGCTCAGCCTGCTCTTCGACGACGAGCTGCGCGGGGCACTCCGAAGCGTCGGCGAGCGCGACCGGCGCATTCTCCTCCTGCACGCGTGGGAGGGCCTCGACGGGCAGGAGCTCGCCGACGTGCTCGGCATCTCGCGTTCGGGCGCCGATGCCGCGCTGTCGCGCGCGCGCAAGCGGCTCCGCGAGGCGTGGGGTGCTCGGCTGACGTTCTAGCGCGCCGCCGCGGCCATCCGGCGCCCGCCGGTGAAGTCCGCGCCGGTGCAAGGTTCGCGCCGCCCGGCACATATCCACGGTGAAGCGCCCTCCAGGAAGGTGACCCCCATGCACACCGACGACCACGACCACACCGACGGCCACGACGCCGACCCGGTCGACCGGCTGCGCGCCGCCGACCCCGCCGCGAGCGTCGAGCCGCGCGACGGCTTCGCCGACGAGGTGGTCGCGTCGGTCACGGGCGTCACGGATGCCCCGAGCGCGACGGATGCCCCGGGCGCGACGGATGCCCCGGGCGTGGGGGATGCCCCGGTGCACGCCGAACCCGAGACCTCCGCCCCCGTCGCCGACCTCGCGACCGAGCGCGCCCGGCGTCGCCCCCGCTGGGTCGCGATCGCCGGCGCGGCCGCCGCGCTCGCGGTCGTCGGCGCCGTCGGCTACGGCGTCGGCGCCGCGACCGGCGGGCCCTCCGACCTGGCGGCGGCGCCGATCACCCTCGACGGCGCGGGAAGCAGCGGCGCGACCCAGGAGATCGCGACCGACTCCGCCGCGGGCGCCGCCCCCAAGGTGCAGGCGCGGGACTCGATGATCTACCCGGGCGGGTACGGGCGGAACGCGTTCCACGCGACGGGGCTGTCGACCGCCGAGGGCTCCGCCGCGGGGTACGGCTACGACGCGGCCGCCGCGTCGAACGCGGAGACCGTCGAGGCGCTCGCAGCGGGATTCGGGCTCGAGGGCCCGGCCGAGCTGAAGGACGGCGCCTGGGTCGTCGGCCCGCAGGACGGCAGCGCGCCGTCGCTCCTGGTGAGCCTCGACGGGACGCTGGGCTTCTCGTACAGCGACCCGCGGATCAACCCGTGGAAGTGCGACACCCCCGACGGCGCGTGCGTGGCGACGGGCGAGGTCCCGTCCGCCGAGGCCGCGATCGGCGCCCTCCGCGGCATCGTCGTGGCGGCCGGGCGCGACCCGGGCGCGTTCGAGTTCACGTCCGAGACCTACGAGGGCGCGGTGACCCGGTCGGCGCAGGCCTGGCCGCTCCTGGACGGCCAGCGACTCGACCAGGCGTGGTGGCTCGACCTCACGGGTGACGGGATCCTCAGCGCGTCCGGATCGCTCGCCGAGCTCGTGCCGCTGGGCGACTACCCGATCGTGAGCGAGCAGGCGGCGTTCGAGCGGCTGAGCGACCCGCGGTTCGGCGCGCAGATCACGGCGATGCCGCTCGCGTCCCGCACCGAGGTGATGGATGCCTCGGGCGCGGCCGAGTCGGCGCCCGTCCCGCCGGGCGACGTCGCCACGTCGGACACGCCCGCGACCTGGGTCGCCCCGACCGAGCCCCCGAAGGCGCCCTCCGACGGGCAGACGGTCTCGTGGCCCGTGAACCACGTCGAGATCGTGAGCGCGCGGCTCGGCTTCGCGACGCAGTGGCAGCCCGACGGGAGCGTCCTCGTGGTGCCCGCCTACGCCTTCACCGACGCCGACGGCGGCGTCTGGTCGGTCATCGCGGTCGCCGACTCGAAGCTCGACTTCGCGACGGAGTAGGCCGAACGGGAGGCGGCCGCGCCCCCGCGGAGCGGCCGCCGACCCGGGATCGACCGGCGTCCGGGCGACCGCGCCTCGACTACCGTTGACGGGTGACTGCAACACTCGTCGCCGGCGGCCTCGCCGGGGGCTATGCCCACCGCACGCTCTTCGAATCCCTCGACCTCACGATCGCTCCCGGCGACGTGGTCGGCGTCGTGGGCGCCAACGGCGCGGGCAAGTCGACGCTGCTCGGGATCCTCGGGGGTGCGGTCGCACCGCTCGCGGGCACCGTGGTGCGCTCGCCGTCGGACGCGTTCGTCGGCTGGCTCCCGCAGGAGCACGAGCGGATCCCCGGCGAGACGATCGCCGGCTACGTCGCCCGACGCACGGGGTGCGCCGAGGCATCCGCCCGGCTCGATGCGGCGGCCGCGGCGCTCGCGGTGACGGATGCCCCGGCCGGCGGCCCGGACCCGGCGGACGAGTACTCCGCGGCACTGGACCACTGGCTCGCGACGGGCGCCGCCGACCTCGACGAGCGGCTCCCTGCGGTCCTCGCCGACCTCGGGCTCGTCGTCGGCGAAACGGCAGCGGGCGACGCCGGGTCGTCCACTGGCGCCGGGCACGCGCTCACGCAGGATTCGCTCATGACCGGCCTGTCCGGCGGCCAGGCCGCGCGTGTGGGGCTCGCGGCGCTCATCTGCTCGCGGTTCGACATCGTGCTGCTCGACGAGCCGACGAACGACCTCGACCTCGACGGGCTCGCGCGGCTCGAGTCGTTCGTGGCCGGACTCCGCGGCGGGGTCGTGCTCGTCAGCCACGACCGCGAGTTCCTCGCGCGCACGGTCACGAAGGTGCTCGAGCTCGACCTCGCCCAGCACACGAACCGGCTCTACGGCGGCGGCTACGACGCGTACCTGGAGGAGCGCGAGACGGTCCGCCGGCACGCGCGCGAGGACTACGAGGAGTTCGCCGCGAAGAAGGCCGACCTCGTCGCCCGGGCCCGCGTGCAGCGCGAGTGGTCGAGCCAGGGCGTGCGGAACGCCATGAAGAAGGCGCCCGACAACGACAAGATCCGCCGCAAGGCGTCGACCGAGTCGAGCGAGAAGCAGGCGCAGAAGGTGCGCCAGATGGAGAGCCGTATCGCGCGCCTCGAGGAGGTCGAGGAGCCGCGCAAGGAGTGGAAGCTCGAGTTCACGATCGGCTCGGCACCGCGATCGTCGGCGGTCGTCGCGACGCTCGACGGGGCATCCGTCGCCCGCGGCGACTTCGCGCTGGGCCCGGTGTCGCTGCAGGTGACCGGCGGCGACCGGATCGGGATCACCGGCCCGAACGGCGCGGGCAAGTCGACGCTGCTGGGCCTCCTGCTCGGTCGGATCGCGCCCGATGCGGGCCGCGCGAGCCTCGGGTCGTCCGTCGCCGTCGGCGAGATCGACCAGGCGCGCTCGCAGCTCGCGGGCGACCGGGCGCTCGCGGACGCGTTCGAGGAGCTCGTGCCGTCGCTCAGCTCGGGGGAGGTGCGCACGCTGCTCGCGAAGTTCGGACTGAAGGCCGACCACGTGCTCCGGCCGGTCGACGCGCTCTCGCCGGGGGAGCGGACCCGCGCGGGCATGGCGCTGCTGCAGGCCCGCGGCGTGAACGTGCTCGTACTCGACGAGCCGACCAATCACCTCGACCTGCCCGCGATCGAGCAGCTCGAGGACGCGCTCGACTCCTACGACGGCACGCTGCTGCTCGTCACGCACGACCGGCGCATGCTCGAGCGCGTGCGGCTCGACCGCCGCTGGCACGTCGAGGGCGGGCGGGTCGCGGAGGCCTGAGCCTCAGATCCGGGGCGCTCGGCGCTCGGCGCTTCTCAGGCCTGGCCGAGCTCCGACTGCAGGCGCGGCTCGGTGCGGAACTCGGGCCGGAAGCCCGCTTTGTCCGCGTAGAACGCGCGGATCACGTCCATGTCGGTCGGCACGTCGCCCGTGAGCTCGATCGTCGGCCCGAGCCCGGTCGTCATGGTCGTCCGGTCGACGTAGCCGAGCGTGACGGGCATCCCCGTCTCGCGGGCGATCCGGTAGAAGCCGCTCTTCCAGTACTCGTTCGCGCCGCGCGTGCCGTCGGGCGTCACGACGAGCCCGAAGACCTCGCCCGCGCGAATGCGCGCGACGACCTCGTCGACCACGCGGCCCGGGTCCTTCCGGTCGACCGGGATGCCGCCGAGCGCGCGCATGATCGGGCCGCGCCAGCCGGCGAACAGGCTCTTCTTCCCGAGCCAGCGGAAGTCCATCCCGAGCCGCCACGCGATGCCGAGCATGAGGACGAAGTCCCAGTTCGAGGTGTGCGGTGCGCCGATCAGCACGGTGGGGCGATCGGGCGCGGGAGCGGACACGAGCTTCCAGCGGCTGCACGCCCAGTAGAAGCGGGCGGCGAGGCGTCGGAGCATCCGGCAACCGTACGCGAGCGCGCATGCCGCCGCCGGCATGCGAACCGGATGTCCGGGGCAATGGCGGCCGGCCGGTGGCGGAGGTCGGCGGTCGGTGGAAGGCTGAGCGCATGCCCGAGTCGCCCGAGGTGCAGGCGCTCGCCGACGATCTCGACCGTCGGCTCGCGGGCCGTGCGCCCGTCGAGGTCGACGTCGTCGAGTTCCGCGTGGTGAAGACCCGCACGCGGCCGCCCGAGGGGCTCGTCGGGCACCGGGTCGCGCGGGTCGGGCGCATCGGCAAGCTGCTCGACGTCGGATTCGACGGCGGCCCGCACCTGGTCGTCTCGCTCGGTCGGCACGGCTGGGCGCGGTACGCGGGCGAGCAGGTCGAGGATGCCCCCGGCGAGGATGCCCCGGCCGGCGCGGTTCCCGTGGCCGGCGCGGAACCCCCGCCGCCCACGCTCGCGACGTTGCAGTTCGACGACGGCACCGCGCTCGAGCTGACCGACGCGGGCGACTGGGTGTCGCTCGGCGCCTTCGTCGTCGACGATCCGGGCGAGGTCCCGGCCGTCGCCAAGCTCGGGCCGGACCCGGCCGATCCGGCCTACACGCGCGCCGACTTCGATCGCGCGTTCGTCGGGCGGCGCAAGCAGCTGAAGGCCGTGCTGCAGGAGCAGGAGTCGATCGCGGGCGTCGGCAACGCCTACTCCGACGAGATCCTGTTCGCTGCACGCCTCTCGCCGGTCGTGCACGCCGCGACGCTCGAGGCGGGCGAGCTCGAGCGGCTGTTCGCGGCGACGGTCGACGTGGTCGTGGCGGCGATCGAGGCGCGACGGGGCATCCCGATCGACCGGCTCAAGCAGGCGAAGGTCGACGCGATGCAGGTCCACGGTCGTACCGGCGAACCGTGCCCCCGCAGCGGCGGCGCGATCCGCGACTTCTCGTTCGCGAGCACGACCGCGCAGTACTGCCCGGAATGCCAGACCGGCGGCGAGATCCTCCCCCTCAAGGAGTGACGAAGGGGAATTGGCACCACCCGGGGCCGCATCGGATGGGCACACCTCGCGCCCTGGCGGGCGTGGGTATACCATCTCGCGCATGAGGCGACAGCGCCGTGGCGACACTGCAGCCATGCGCCACGCCGACACTGCCGTCGAGCCGCTCGATGAACCCGAACGTCAGCGCCGCCGATGGGTCGCGCCGATCGTTTGGCTCACCGCACTGGTCGTGGTCGCCGGATCGGTGACCTATGCCGTGGGTCACGCGAATGACGGACAGCTCGAATCACAGGACAGTTCCGCCCCGACCCCCACGGACCTGCCTGCTGAACCCGCGTCGAACGTGCCGGCAAACGCGTTCCCGATCGAACTCCCGATCCTCTCCGCCGTGAGCGGCACCGTGGCCTGGAGAGCCTCAGGCGGCGACTGCCGCCTCGGTACGGTTGCGGCAGTCGAGCTCACCACGGATGCCGGATCGACCTGGTCGCCGGTGTCGGTGCACGGCGCGGAAATCCACCAGGTTCTCGCCCTTGACGCGGAAAGCGCCACGACGGCTGAACTGCTGGCCACGACCGGACCCGACTGCGTGGTCCGCACCGTTCGCACGACGACCGATGGCGCGTCGTGGAGCGAGTCGCCGCCCCGCGACCCACCGCCGTACGTCGACCCGCAGCATCCCGACCAGCTGGTGCGTGACGGCGCTGCGGTCGACTCCCCGTGTCCGGTGGTGCGACAACTCGCGGAATCGCGGAGCACCGTCCTCGTCCTGTGCTCGGCCGGAGACGCGTGGTTCTTCGACTTCGAGGCATCGACCGGCACGACACCGGTCGGCTGGGTCCGCCTGGTGACTCCGGATGTCTCGCGCTCGGTGCTGGTCGTCGGAGGGTCGTCGACCGGGTTCGCACTCGCACTGTCGGGTATCGGATGCATGTGGATCCCCGCAACCGCATCCGAACTCCCGTACCTCCGATCAGGTCGAACCTGCGTGCCCCCTCTCGACACGATGCCGACATCCCTCGCGCTCGCATCGGCCGGGTCGCATCTGTGGATCCAGCACGATGACGTGACCACGATCGTTCCGCTCGCGTCGCTCCACTGACCCGCCACCCATCGAAGCCGTGCTGCGTGAATGACGGCGTTCACGCTGGTCTGACGTCGTCCCGGTAGGGTCGAATCGTCCCGCGAGGTCGCGGGCGATGGGGGGACACCATGAGCAACCACGTGTATCGCGTCACCGAGATCGTCGGCACGTCGCCCGACAGCATCGATGCGGCGATCCGGAACGCGATCAACCGCGCCACGGCGACCCTGCGGAACGTCGACTGGTTCGAGGTCGAGTCGGTCCGCGGTCAGGTCGCCGACGGCGCGGTCGCGCACTTCCAGGTCTCGCTGAAGGTCGGCTTCCGGCTCGACGACTGAGCTCCTCGACGACTGAACTCAGCGGCGCGGGATCTCGTCGTCCCTCGCGTCACGGTTCGCAGCGGTCTCACGGCGGACGTCCGCCTCCCGGTCCACGGTCGGGTCCTGGCTCACGTCGGCGTGCCGGCCCGCGTCGGCGTCCCGACTCACGGCGGGATCGCGGCCCACGGCGGGATCGCTCACGGGCGCGGACGTGCGATCGGTTACCGGCGCGGCCCGGCGATCGGTCGTGACATCCGGGTCGACGTGGTCCGCCTTCGCGGCCTGCCGCTCGGCGCGGGCCCGCAGTTCGGCCGCATCGTCGGCCTGCGAGGCACTCGCGTCCGCGAGGCGTTGCGCCTCGACCTCGGCCCGCGTCGCCTGGGCCTCCGCCTGCAGTCGCTGCGCCTGCGCCTCGGCCGCCGCGGCCTCGCGCTCGCGCGCCTGCCGCTCGGTCTCGGCGGCCTCGGCGCGCAGTCGGGCCGCGTGCTCGCGGTTCGCCTCGGCCTGGCGCTCCCGCCGGCGGCCGCGCGTGACGACCAGCGCGATCACGACGATCGCGAGCACCACCACCACGGCCACGACGATCCAAATCCATACGGACGCATCCATGGTCCGCCCCTCTCGGGTCGATCCCTCGACTCAACCGCTCGCGGGGCCGCGCCGACAGGGGGTTGCGCAACGCGGCCCGATCCGGCATGGCGCCGGATCGGACCGCGCGGAATCAGGCCGCGCCGGTGTCGGCCGCGACGAGTCCCGGCGCGAGCACGCCGTCGACCAGGCGCGCGAGCACGTCCAGGCCGTCGGGCGAGAGCACCGACTCGAGGTGCCCCTGGATCGACGCGACGGATGCCCCGCGCAGCGCGACGACCGCGCCCGTGGCATCCGCCGACACGTCGAGGTCGAGCCGAGGCGTGCGCGACCCGTCCGCGGCGCGGGCCGTGAACGTGTTGTAGAAGCCCACCCGCGCCGGCTCGCCGAACACGTCGACCTCGAGCTGCAGGCCCTGTCGCGGCGCCGGCAGCGGCGCGATCGGCAGTCCGGCGAGGTCGGCGAGCACCTGGTGGCTGAGGCAGACCGCGATCGCCGGGCGCCCCTGCTCGAGGCGTGCGGCGACGAGTTCGCGCAGGCGCGCGATGCGCGGATCGGCGGGGTTCCGGGGGTCGCCCGGCCCGGGGCCGAAGACCACGAGGTCCTCGGATGCCTCGTCGGGCGCCTCGCCCCACGGCACGACGCGGGCGTCGAGCCCGAGGTGGCGCAGTTGGTGGGCGAGCATGTTCGTGAAGTCGTCCTCGGCGTCGACGACGAGCACGGTGCGCCCGCGTGCGGCGACCGCCGCCTGCGGCGTGCTCCAGAACGGCGCGAGGTCGCGGTTTCGTCCGGCCAGGAGCGCGGCGACGCGCGGGTCGGCCGCCGGGTGCGCGCTCGCGGCCGCGGCGGGCTCGCCGGAACCGGCCTCGGCGGCGCCGGCGAGGCGCGGGATCGCCCCGATCGCCTGCAGGACGCCCGACGCCTTCACCCTCGTCTCGGCGACCTCGCCGAGCGGGTCCGAATGCCGCACCAGCGTCGCACCCGCCGGCACGCGCACGTTCCCCGCGCCGTCGACGTACGCCGTGCGGATGAGGATGGGCGCATCGAGGTCGTACCCGCCGGGGGAGCCCGGCGCGGGGGTGAACCGCGCGAGCACGCCCGCGTAGTACCCGCGGCCGGTCGTCTCGTGCCGGGCGATCACGCGGCAGGCGTTCCGCATGGGCGATCCCGTGACCGTCGGGGCGAACATCGTGAGGCGCAGCACCTCGCGCGGATCCCGCGCGGTCGTGCCCTCGAGCTCGTACTCGGTGTGCGTGAGGCGGGACATCCGCTTGAGGAAGGGACCGCGCATCCGCCCGCCGTCGGGGCAGGCGGCGCTCATCATCTTGAGCTCCTCGTCGACGACCATGATGAGCTCCTCGCGCTCCTTCACGTCGGAGAGGAACGCGACGAGGTCCTCGGTCGTCGGCTCGGCGACGGGGTGCCGGAAGGTGCCCGAGATCGGGTTCATCGTGACGAGCCCGTCGATCGACGAGACGTGCCGCTCGGGCGTCGCGCCGACGGCCGAGAGCCCCGGCGTGTGGATCGCGAAGGTCCAGTAGGCCCCGCGCTCGTGCTCGAGGAGGGCCCGCATCCACGCGAGCACCGCGTGCGCGGGTGGGGCATCCGTCGTGCCCGTGAACTCGCGGCGGATCACGAAGTTGGCGCCCTCGCCGCGCCCGATCTCGTCCTCGAGCACGCGCCGCACGATCCCGGCGTAGGTGTCGTCGTCGATGTCGACGGCGAGGTCGCCCACGACGGGCGCCCGGTCGGGCAGCGCGGCGATCGCGTCGCGGAGCGGAACCCGTTCGCGCTCGCGCACGACGAGGCAGCGCAGGGGGGCGCCGTCGTCGTGCGCGGCGAACCCGCGCTCGCGGACCTGGCGGAACGGCACGAGTGCGAGCACCTCGTCGCCGCCGAGCGGGATGTCGGCGAGCCGGTCGACGTCGACGACGTCGCCCGCGAGCACGTCCACGTGCGGCTCGTCGCCGCGATGCAGGATCGCGAACGCGAGCGGTCGCGCCGCGGCGGTCGGGTCGGCCGACACGCGCGCGTCGGCGGCGATGCTCGCGTCGGTGGCGATGCTCGCGTCGGCTGCGATGCTCGCGTCCGTCGCGATGCTCGCGTCGGCGGCGATGCGGTGGAGCAGGGGCGTCATGGGTCCTCCGGTCGGGGCCCTCGGGATCGGACCGCCCCGGAAACGCGAGACGACCGCCCTCGGGCGGTCGTCGTCGTCGAAACGCTCGGTCCGCCTAGGAGGCGGGCCACCAGGAGCGGTTCGACGGGGTCTGCATGTCGAGCACTGTATCCCACGCACGGTCGCAGCCGGAAGTCGGCCGCCCGTCACCCGGGGTAACGGGCCGGGCGGATCCCGGGGCGGGCTGGCACGATTCCGGGCAGGGTTGGCAGCCCGCAGCGCGCGTGGCACGAGGCATCCGTGTCACGGTGGGGAACGGCGGAGGGAGACGGGATGGCACGCGTGGTCATCGTGCCCGGCATCAACGGCTCGGGCGAGGGGCACTGGCAGACGGAGTGGGAGCGGCGCATCCCCGGTGCGGTGCGCATCGCGCCCGGCGACTGGGATGCGCCGGAGCTCGACGACTGGCTCCGCGCGATCGACGCGACCGAGCCCGACGACGACACCGTGTTCGTCGCGCACTCGATGGGATGCCTCGCCGTTGCGACCTGGCTCGCGGAGCGCCGCGGCACGGCCGCGGGCGCGTTCCTGGTGGCCCCGCCGGACCCGGACGGGCCCGGCTTCCCCGCCGAGGCCCGGGGGTTCGCCGCCGCCGACGGTCCGCTCGGCGTCGCGACGCTCGTGGTCGCCAGCACGGACGACCCGTACGGCAGCGCGCGATGGGCTGCGGACGTCGCGCGCCTGTGGGGCGCCGGCTTCACGTCGGTCGGCGCGCTCGGGCACGTGAACATCGCGAGCGGCGTCGGCGCGTGGGACGACGGGGCCGACCTCTTCGAGGAGTTCACCGCGGGCCTGGCCTGCGCGCGCGTGCCCGCCGCCTGAGCGCCGTCGCGCGGCCTGCGCGCGGTCTCGCGGCCTGCGCGCGGTCCCGTTCTGGCCGAAGTCGGCACCGGATGCCACGATGGGACGGTGCCCGAGATGCCGGAAGTGCAGGGGCTCGTCGACTGGCTCGGCGAGCACGCCGTCGGCCGCGCGATCGCGTCCGTGCGGGTCGCGTCGATCTCGGCGCTGAAGACCTTCGACCCGCCCGTGGACGCCCTCGAGGGGCGCCGGATCGCGTCGGCCGTGCGACACGGCAAGTTCCTCGACCTCGACGCAGGGGGCATCCACCTCGTCTTCCACCTCGCGCGCGCGGGCTGGCTGCGGTGGTACGACGAGGTGCCCGCGACGCCCGTGAAGCCGGGCAAGTCGCCGCTCGCGTTGCGCGTGCGCCTCGACGACGGGTCGGGCTTCGACCTGACCGAGGCCGGCACGAAGAAGTCGCTCGCGGTGTACGTGGTCCGTGATCCTGCGGAGGTGCCCGGGGTCGCGCGCCTCGGTCCCGACCCGACCGCCCCCGGGTTCGCGCTCGAGGACTTCGCCGCGGTCCTCGACGGGCGGCGGACCCAGGTGAAGGGCGTGCTCCGCGACCAGTCGGTGTTCGCGGGGATCGGCAACGCGTACTCCGACGAGATCCTCCACGTCGCGAAGCTGTCGCCCTACCTGCTCGCCGCGAAGCTCACGCCCGACCAGGTCGAGACCCTCTACCGCGCGATGCGCGAGACGCTCGCCGACGCGACGGCCGCGGCCGCCGGGCGTCCGCCCGCCGACCTCAAGGACGCGAAGCGGAGCGGCATGCGCGTGCACGGCCGCACCGGCCAGGCCTGCCCCGTGTGCGGCGACGTCGTCCGCGAGGTGATCTTCGCCGACTCCACCTTCCAGTACTGCCCGACCTGCCAGACCGGCGGCAAGCCGCTGGCCGACCGCGTGCTGTCGCGGCTGCTGAAGTGAGCCGGCCGACGGCCGGCGGGGCATCCGATCCCGCGGCGGGCGCGGCGGATGCGGCGACCGCGGCGGGCGCGTCGGCCGTCGCGACGCTCGCCGCGCGCCTCCGGGCCGCGGGCAGCGTGTTCGCCGAGGACGAGGCCGGCCTCATCCTCGCCGAGGCCGCGGGCGACGGCGAGGCCGTCGAACGGATGGCGGCGCGGCGCGCGGCCGGCGAACCGCTCGAGCAGGTCGTCGGCTGGGCGGAGTTCGCGGGCCTGCGAATCCTCGTGGAGCCCGGCGTGTTCGTGCCGAGGCTCCGGACCGAGGCGCTCGTCCGCGAGGCGCTCGCCCTGCTCGCACGCGCCCGCACGCGCGCCGACCCGCTCGCAGCGAGCGACCCGACAACTCCCGTGGTCGTCGACCTGTGCTGCGGCACGGGCGCGATCGGCGCCGCGATCGCCGCGGGCCTGCGTGATTCCGGCCGGTCGGTCGAACTCGTCGCGGCCGACCTCGACCCGGCCGCGGTGCGCGCCGCGCGCCGCAACCTCGAGCCGCTCGGCGCGCTCGTCGTCGAGGGCGACCTCTTCGATCCGCTTCCCGTCGCCCTTCGCGGCCGCGTCGACCTGATCGCGGCGAACGCGCCGTACGTGCCGACCGCGGCGATCGAGACCATGCCGCCCGAGGCGCGCGACCACGAGGCTCGGATCGCGCTCGACGGCGGCGAGCAGGGCGTGGACGTGCAGCGCCGCGTCGCGGCCGCCGCGCTGCCGTGGCTGCGGCCGGGCGGACACGTGCTGATCGAGACCTCGCGACGGCAGGCGGATGCCACCGCCGCGCTGCTCGAGGCCTCGGGCTTCGCCGCGCGGATCGTCCGGGACGACGACGTCGACGGGACGGTCGTCATCGGCACCGCGGGAGGCTGACCGGCCGAGCCTCAGCGCTCGTGCGCCGCCCGCAGGATCGCCGCGACCTCGTCGTCGGGCACCTGGTGGAAGTCGATGTAGTGCATGCCCACCGACATGAACCCGGGCGGGGCGCTCAGGCACGCCACCTCGTCGGCCTCGGCGACGGCGGTGATCGAGTCCGGGGCGCCCACCGGCACGGCGAGCACCACGTGCCGCGCACCCGCCTCGCGCGCGACCCGGCAGGCGACTCGCGCGGTCGCCCCGGTGGCGAGGCCGTCGTCGACCACGAGCGCGGTACGCCCGACGAGCGGGATCGGCTCCCGTCCGCCGCGGAACCGATCGACCCGGGCGGCCACCTCGGCGCGCTCGCGCCGCTCGGCCTCGGCGAACGCGGCACGCTCGACCCGGGCAGCGCGGATGACGTCCTCGTTCCGCACGATCGTGCCGTGCTCGCCGACCGCGCCCATGGCGACCTCGGGCTGCGTCGGCAGGCCGAGCTTGCGGACGACCAGCACGTCGAGCGGTGCCCCGATGACGGCCGCGACCTCGTCCGCGACGGGGACGCCGCCGCGCGGCAGGCCGAGCACGACGGCGTCGAGGAGGTCCCGGGTGGCCAGGCGCTCGCCGAGGCGTCGGCCGGCGTCGCGCCGGTCGAGGAATCGCTCGGGCCAGGACATCGTGGTCACGTCTCAGAGCGGCGGGAAGGGCCACCGTCGACCCGACCATAGCCCCGCCGACGCGTCGCCGCAGCAGTCGGCGGACGGAAGGCACGAAGTCGAGGAGGCATCGCTTACACTGTTCTGAACCCTCCCCCTGGACGGGGGAACCCGTTCAGCGTCCGGTCGCTCGCCCCCCAGATCTTCGGCGGCCGGCAGTTAGGGAGTGCCCCGTGGGTCGTCACAGTGTCGCGGCGCCGGCGAAGTCGTCGTCACGCCGTCGCATCCTCGTCATCGCCGCAGCCACCGTCGTCGTCGCCCTCGTCGGCGGCGGCGTCTACGTGTGGGTCGGCGGGCTGCTCGCGCCCAAGGGCGCGGTCGCCAGCGGGTGCGACGTCGACGGGTCGCTCGTCGTCGTGGCCGACACGTCCGTCGCGGCCGTCGCGACCGAGGTCGCCGACGCGTTCGACGCCGCGAACGACGGATGCACCGAGGTCGAGGTCCGCGCCCAGGACGCCGCGGACACCGCCGCGCTGCTGGCCGGCGACGGACTCGACGCGGACGTCTGGCTGCCCGACTCGAGCGTCTGGCTCGACCGCGTGTCGGCGTTGTCGCAGTCGCTGGGCCGGCCGGCGCCCGACGTGGCGTCGAGCGGATCGATCGCGACGTCCCCGGTGGTGTTCGCCGCGCCCGCGTCCCGTGTCGAGGAGATCGCCGCCGAGCCCGTCACCTGGACGCGCGTCGTGACCGGCACGCTGCCCGCGATCATGCCCGACCCGGACACCTCCGCCGCGAGCCTCGCGGGCCTGCTCGCGCTCCGCTCGCACTCCTCGCCCGACGACCCGCGCCAGTTCGCGGGCGCGATGATCGCGCTCGGCAAGACGATCCCCGCCTCGACCGGCGCGGCGCTCAGCACGCTCCCGTCGGCGGCCGCGGCATCCGTCGTGATCACGAGCGAGGCGCTCATCGCCGCGCACAACCTCGAGAACCAGGCGGAGCCGCTGACGGCGGCCTACCCGACCGACGGCACCGTCGCGCTCGACTACCCGTACGTCGCGATCAAGCCGACCGTCGAGCGCAGCGGCATCCTCTCGGACTTCCGCGAATCGCTCCTCGCCGCGACGGACGCGTTCAGCGCCGCCGGGTTCCGCACCGCCGACGGCACGGGCGAGCTCGACCTCACGGGCCTCGCCGTGACCCCGCCGGCCGGTGCGGTCGCGCTCGACGGCGCCGCGCAGGTCGAGATCCTGCGCCAGTGGGGCGTGCTGACGCTGCGCAGCCGCATCCTCGCCGTGATCGACGTGTCCGGCTCGATGGAGGAGCCCACCGAGAGCGGGTTGCGGCGCATCGACATCTTCCAGCAGGCCGCGGGCGGCGCCATGTCGAAGTTCTCGGGCGAGGTGCAGATGGGCGTCTGGATCTTCTCGACCGAGCGCAACGGCACCCAGGACTGGGAGGACCTCTCGCCCATCGCGCCGCTCGGCGATCAGGCGCACACCGCCGAGATCGCGGGCATCATCGACTCGCTGCCGAGCCGCCTCGGCGGAGCGACCGCGCTCTACGACACGACGCTCGCGGCCGTCCAGCGCGTCCGCGAGTCGTACGACCCCGAGAAGATCAACTCGGTCCTGCTCATCACCGACGGCAAGAACGAGGACGAGAACGGCATCGACCTGAACACGCTCCTCGCCGAGCTCGCGAAGATCGACGACCCCGCGAAGCCCGTGCCCGTGATCATGATCGGCTTCGGCCCCGACACCGACATGGCATCGATGCAGCAGATCGCGAAGGCGACCGGCGGTGCGGCGTACTCGGCGTCCAAGCCCGAGGATCTCGGCATCGTGCTCGTCGACGCGCTGTCGCAGCGGTCCTGCCGCCCGAACTGCGGGTGACACGCGAACGCCCCCGGCCGAGGTGAGACCCGGCCGGGGGCGTTCGCGTCTGCTCAGTGCCCGGCGTGCGCGCCCTCGGGGACGTCGGCGGGCCGGCGGACGAAGAACGCGCCGACGATCGCGAGGAGCGAGAGGATCGCGCCGACGAGGAACGCCTGCTGGATCCCGGCCGCCTCGGCGGCGACCTCGCTCGCCCCGGCGGCTGCGGCGGCGGCCTGGCCCGAGGCCAGCACGGTGATGAACAGCGCGGTGCCCGCGGCGCCCGCGACCTGCTGCACGGTGCCGACGATCGCCGAGCCGTGCGAGTAGAAGCGCGGCTCGATCGACCCGAGCGCCGAGGTGAACAGCGGCGTGAACATGAACGCGAGCGACACCGACAGCAGGATGTGCGCCGCGAGGACGAACCACACCGAGGTCGTCTCGCTCACCGTCGTGAGGCCCCAGAGCACGGCGCTCACGCCGATGCTGCCCGGCACGAGCAGCGGGCGCGGGCCGAACCGGTCGTAGAGTCGACCGACCGTCGGCCCGAGCAGGCCCATCGCCAGGCCGCCCGGCAGGAGCAGCAGGCCCGTGGCCAGCGGTTCGAGCCCGAGCACGTTCTGCAGGAACACGGGCAGGACGATGATCGTGCCGAACAGCGCCGCCATCATCACGACCATGAGCCCGACCGACACCGAGAAGTTCGCGGAGCGGAACGTGCGCAGGTCGAGCAGGGCGCGGTCCCGGCGCTGGAGCATGAGCTGGCGCAGGACGAACGCCGCGATGCCGGCGGCGCCGACGCCGAGCGAGATCCACATGGCCCCGGCCGGTGCCGTGCCGGCGACCTCGCCGCCGACGAGGCTGAGGCCGTAGACCAGGCCGCCGAAGCCGAACGCCGAGAGCACGACCGACAGCACGTCGATCGGCATGCGCCGCGTCTCGCTCACGTTCTCGACGCGACGTGCGCCGATCACGAGCATGGCGAGCGCGATCGGCAGCACGAGCACGAACATGTAGCGCCACGACAGGAAGCTCAGGATCAGGCCGGAGATCGTGGGCCCGATGGCCGGCGCGACCGACATCACGATGGACACGCGCCCCATGAACCGGCCGCGGTCGGCCGGTGCGACGACCGTCATGAGGGTCGTCATGAGCAGCGGCATCATGATCGCCGTGCCCGTGGCCTGCACCACGCGGCCCGCGAGCAGCACCTCGAACCCGGGCGCGACGGCCGCGAGCGCGGTGCCGGCCGAGAACAGGCTCATCGCGGTGATGAACATGGGCCGCGTCGGGAAGCGCTGCAGCAGGAAGCCCGTGATCGGGATCACGATCGCCATGGTCAGCATGAACCCGGTGGTGAGCCACTGGGCGGCTTCGAGCGTGATGTCGAGGTCGACCACGAGGTGGGGGATCGCGACGCCCATGATCGTCTCGTTGAGGAAGACGACGAAGGTGGCCGCGAGCAGGAGCCAGATGACGCGGGTGTTGCGGGCGCCGTGCTCGGGCTGGTGGGCGCGGACGGCGGCGTCCTCTGCGGCCGCCGTGGACGCGGTCGGGATCGGCGAGGAGGTCTGGTCGAGGTCTGGGACGGCGCGTTCGGTCAAGGTGGTCCCCACGTGATCAGGCGCGCCGAGGACGGCGCGGAAGACGGTCGTCGTCGTTGGAGCTGGCCGGTCGCGTTCGGTGCGCCGACAGGGATAGCCAACCCGATGTCACCGACACGCTATTCCCGATCCGGCCGACCCATGGCTATGCATCGAACGCGCTCGTGCGGCCCCGCTCAGTACACGTCGCGGACGTACCGCTTCTCGGCGACCAGCTGCTTCTTGAACGCGAGCGCCTGGTCCTCGGTCAGCTTGCCGTGGACCCGGGCGATCGACAGGAGCGTGTCGTCGACGTCCTTCGCCATGCGTGCCGCGTCGCCGCACACGTAGAAGTGCGCGCCGTCGTTCAGCCAGCGCCAGAGCTCGGCGCCGTGCTCGCGCATGCGGTCCTGCACGTAGATCTTCTGCCGCTGGTCGCGCGAGAACGCGACGTCGAGCCGCGTGAGGAACCCGTCGGAGAACATCTCCTCGATCTCCCGGCGGTAGGTGAAGTCCGCGGCCGCGTGCTGCCCGCCGAAGAAGAGCCAGTTCCGGCCCGCGTGCCCGTCGGCGCGCCGGTCGTGGAGGAACCCGCGGAACGGCGCGATGCCGGTGCCGGGGCCGACCATGATCATCGGCGTGTCCGGCCGCGCGGGCGGCCGGAAGTTCGGCGAGCGCTGCAGGAACACGGGCACGGTGCGGTCGGCCGACCGGTCGGCGAGGAACGTCGAGCAGACGCCGCCGCGACGGAGCCGGTCCTCGGTCTCGAACCGGACCACCGAGACGGTCAGCTGCACCTCGTCGGGGTTCGTCTTCGGGCTGGACGAGATCGAGTACTGGCGCGGCTGGAGGCGCTTCAGCACCTGCACCCACTCGTCGACGCCCGCACGCACCGGGAACTCGCGCAGCAGGTCCACCGCCTGCTTGCCCCACAGGAACTGCTCGAGCTCGCTCTTGTGCCGCGTGAGCTTGCCGAGTCGCGCGTCGGGATTCCTCGCGCCGAGGAAGCGCAGCAGCTCCGCGCTCACCCGGGTGATGTCGTAGTGCGTGTGCAGCGCCTCGCCGAGCGTGGTGTCGACGCCGTCGACCTCGACGACGCTGCCCGCCTGCAGGCCCGTCGCCGCGAGCCACTCCGCGACGAGCCCGCCGCTGTTCGCCGCGAGCACCCCGAGCGCGTCGCCCGCCTCGTACACCGCGCCCGAGCCCGAGAGGTCGAACCCGAACTGGCGGACCTCCTTCTGCGATCCCGCACCGCTCAGCAGCAGGTTGGTCGTGAGGGCCGCCCGCACGGGTGCGTCGCGCGTGAACACCTTGCGCGGCGCGGCGAGCGTGACGGTCCCGCCGTCGCCCGCGAGCGTGAAGACCTCGGGACTGGCCGTCGCGACGGTCGCGACACTCGACCCGCCGCCGCCGCCCCCCGACGGCGCCGGCGCCCCGCCGGCGTCCGCCCGCAGCGCGGCCACGACGTCGGCGAGCCAGCCCGACGCGGATGCCTCGTAGTCGGGCTCGCAGTCCACGCGCGACACCAGCGCGGTCGCGCCGAGTTCGCGCAGGCGGTCGTCGATGTTCCGGCCGTGGCCGCAGAAGTCGTCGTAGTTCGAGTCGCCCATCGCGAGCACCGCGTGGCGGAGGCCGTCGAGCCGGGGGGCGCCGTCGGCGCGCAGCCGGTCCCAGAATCCCGCTCCGTTGTCGGGCGGCCCGCCGTCGCCGAAGGTCGACGTGATCACGAGCAGTCGGCGCACGTCGGCGAGCCCGGCGGGGTCGAACGAGTCCATGTCGACCAGCCGGCTCGGGAGCCCGTGCGCGCCGAGCTCGGTCGCCGCGAGCCGCGCGACGTCCTCGGCGTTGCCGGTCTGCGACGCCCACAGCACCGTGACCTCGTCCGGGCCGTCGCCGTCCGGGTCGGGTCGGCCGGGCCGCGGTGCGGTGCCCGTCGGCGCCGGCGGGCCGCCGACGACCGGCACGCGCGAGTACGCACCGGCGAGCAGGCCGTCGAACCACGCCCGCACCTCGGTCGACAGGGGCGCGGTCGGCGGCAGCACCGGGACGCTCGCGGGCGCGATCGGGGTCGCGGCGAGCGCCGCCAGGAATCCGGCGAGGTACGTCTGCTCCGCCGACGTCGGCACGGGCGGCGTCGACGCCACGAGCCCGGCGAGGCCGCCGACCGCGAGCGTCCCGGCGGAGCTCGTCGGCACGGCGCCGGGCGCCGAGCCGTCCGTCGCCGCGAACGCCGGGATGCCCGCGGCGGCGGCCGGGGCATCCGTCGGGTCCGAGGCATCCGCGCCGGCGCCGTCGCCGCCCGCGGCCCGCACCGCCGGACCGACGCGGCGCATCGCGACGGCGGCGACCTTGAGCTCGGGTTGCAGCGAGTCGGCGTCGACCGCGTCGCTCGTGAGCGCGTTGATCGTGAGGTACTCGCCGTGCTCGTCGTTCCAGTGGAACGGCGCGAACAGCGTGCCGGGGCGCACCCGGTCGGTGAGCACCGCCGGCAGCACGACCCGGCCGCGCCGCGACGCGACCTCGACCTGGTCGCCTGCGTCGATGCCCTGCGCGGCCGCATCGTCGGGGTGCACCTCGACGAAGGGCCCCGGGTTGAGCTTGTTGAGCTTCGCGACCCGGCCGGTCTTGGTCATCGTGTGCCACTGGTGCTGCAGCCGGCCCGTGTCGAGCACCCACGGGTAGTCGTCGTCCGGCAGCTCGGCCGGGTCCATGTGCGGGCGCGCGAGGAACTGCGCACGCCGGGACGGCGTCGGGAACGCGAGCCGGGGGACCGTGCCGTCGGCCTCGACGTGCGCGCGCTGGCTCACCCCGTCGTTCAGGTAGCGGATGGGGTGGCGGTCCTCGTCGTCGCCGGGCGGGGCCGGCCACTGCACGGGCGTGCGGCGGAGGCGCTCGTAGTCGACGCCGCGCAGGTCCCAGCCGGTCTGCGGGTTCCAGAACCGGCGGATCTCCTCGAACACCTCCTCGCTCGAGGCGAAGTCGAAGCCCGTGTCGAACCCGAGCGCCCGGGCGACCTGGCAGATCGTCAGCCAGTCGGGCTGCGCGTCGCCCGGCGGCTCGACGGCCTGCTGCACGAGCGTGACCGTGCGGTCGGAGTTGACCATGACGCCGTCGGATTCGACCCAGAGCGCCGCCGGCAGCAGGATGTCGGCGTACGCGTTCGTCGCGGTCTCGGTGTAGACGTCCTGAGCGATGATGAGCTCCGCCCGCTCGAGCCCCTCGATCACGGTCTTGCGGTTCGCGACGCTCGCGACGGGGTTGGTGCAGATGATCCAGGCGGCCTTGATCTCGCCGTCGGCCATGCGGCGGTAGAGGTCGATCGTGCCCGTGCCGGCCTCGGCGCGGATCGCGCCGGGCTCCAGGCCCCACTGCTCCTCGACGAACGCGCGGTCGGCGGGGTTGAACACGGCCCGCTGGCCGGGCAGCCCCGGCCCCATGTAGCCCATCTCGCGGCCGCCCATCGCGTTGGGCTGGCCCGTGAGCGAGAACGGGCCGCTGCCGGTGCGGCAGATCGCGCCGGTCGCGAGGTGCAGGTTGCAGATCGCGTTGGTGTTCCAGGTGCCGTGCGTCGACTGGTTGAGGCCCATCGTCCAGAGGGTCATCCACTCGCCGGCCTCGGCGATCCACCGTGCGGCGGTGCGGATGTCTCCCTCGTCGAGGTCGGTGAGGGCCGCGACGGTGGCGGGGTCGTACTCGGCGAGGAACTCGGGCATCCGCTCCCAGCCCTCGGTGTGCGCCGCGATGAACGCCTCGTCGATCGCGCCGTCGGCGACCAGGAGGTGCAGCAGGCCGTTGAGCAGCGCCAGGTCGGTGCCCGGCTTGATCTGCAGGAACAGGTCGGCACGGTCGGCGGTCGCGCTTCGCCGCGGGTCGACGACGATGAGCTTCGCGCCCTGCTTCAGCCGGTCGGCCATGCGCAGGAACAGGATCGGGTGGCAGTCGGCGGCGTTCGAGCCGATCACGAAGAACAGGTCGGCGCGGTCGAGGTCCTCGTAGGATCCGGGCGGGCCGTCCGCGCCGAGCGACTGCTTGTAGCCGGTGCCGGCCGACGCCATGCACAGGCGCGAGTTCGACTCGATGTTGAGCCCGCGCAGGTACCCCTTCACGAGCTTGTTCGAGAGGTACTGCGCCTCCATCGACATCTGCCCCGAGACGTAGAGCGCGACGGCGTCGGGCCCGTGCTCGTCGACGATCGCGCGGAGGCGCCGGCCCGCCTCGGCGACGGCCGAGTCGAGCGGCACGGGCACGGCGGCCTCGTCGCGTGCGGGTCGGATGAACGCGGTCGTCATGCGGCCGGGCGCGGCCATGAGGTCGGCGTGCGTGGCGCCCTTCGTGCAGAGGCGCCCGTGGTTCGTCGGGTGGTCGCGGTCGCCGACGACCTTCGCGACGGCCAGGAGGTCGGTCGTGCCGGCGGGCGCGGTCGTCACCGTGATGCCGCAGCCGACCCCGCAGTACGAGCAGACCGAGCGGGACGTGCCGGCCTGCGGCCGGGTCGCGGTCTCCGAGGGCGAGCTCATACCTCGATGGTGGGCGGTGCACGTTCCAGACGATTTCCCCCGGCGTTTCGCCTGCGTGACATCTGCATCACGACCGGATGCCCCGGATGTGAGTCGCAGACGGCGGGCGGGCAGCGGGGACGGGAGCCTCGCGTCAGCCGGCGATGCCGCGCACCGCGGCGACCGCCTCCACGACGGCGTCCGCCGCCTCCTCGACGTCGTCGGGCGACGTCTCGGCACCGAGCGTGAAGCGCACCGCGGTCTGGGCGACCTCGGCGCCGAAGCCCATGGCAGTGAGCACGTGCGACGGCTCGTCGCTGCCCGCGGCGCACGCCGACCCGCTCGAGCAGACCACGCCGTCGCGCTCGAGCTCGAGCAGCACGGCCTCGCCCGCGGTGCCGGGGAACACGAACGACGCGGTCCCGGGCAGCCGGTCGACCGGGTCGCCGGTCAGCATCGCGCCGGGTACCTCGTCGAGGATGCGCCCGATGAGACGTGCCGAGAGCGCGCCGACGCGGGCCGAGGCATCCGGTCGCTCCTGGTCGGCGAGCCGGAACGCGGTCGCGAACGCGACCGCGCCGGCGACGTTCTCAGTGCCGGAGCGGCGCTCGCGCTCCTGCCCGCCGCCGTGCAGCACGGGCTCGAGCGGCAGCCGTCCGCGCACGATGAGGGCGCCCGTGCCCTTCGGCGCGCCGAGCTTGTGGCCCGCGAGCGAGAGCGCGTCGACGCCGAGCGCGTCGAGCGAGAGCGGCAGCCAGCCGGCCGCCTGGACGGCGTCGGTGTGCACGAGCGCGCCGTGCGCGCGGGCGATCGCGGCGAGCTCGGCGATGGGCTGGACCGTGCCGACCTCGTTGTTCGCGAGCTGGACGGACACGAGCGCGGTGTCGTCCCGGATGACCCGCGCGAGCGCCTCGGGCCGCACGACGCCGCCCGCGTCGACCTCGGCGAACGAGACCTCGAACCCGTGCACGCGCGCGAGGTACGCCGCCGACTCGAGGACCGCCTCGTGCTCGATGGGGGAGACCACGACGTGGCGGCCGCGCGGGTTCGCGAGTGCGAGCCCCTTGACCGCGAGGTTGTCGGCCTCGGTGCCGCCCGAGGTGAAGACGACGTCGCCGGGCCGGCACCCGAGCACCGCGGCGACCTCGGCGCGCGCCCCCGCGAGTGCGCGTGCCGCCTCGATGCCGAGCTGGTGCCGGCTCGACGGGTTCCCGAACGAGCCGGCGAGGTACGGCCACATCGCCTCGAGCGCCTCCCGGCGCACCGGGGCGGTCGCGGCGTGGTCCAGGAAGATCACCGGTCGCCCCCGAGCGGGCCCACCACCACGTCGAGGCCGAGGTCGAGCGACCGGACGGAGTGGGTCAGCGCGCCGACCGAGATCACGTCGACCCCGGTCGCCGCGATCGCCGCGACGGTTCCGAGGTTGACGCCGCCGGACGCCTCGACGACCGCCCGGCCCGCGATGAGCTCGACGCCGCGACGCAGGTCGTCGACGGCGAAGTTGTCGAGCATGACGGTGTCGGCCCCGCCCGCGAGCACGGGTTCGACCTGGTCGAGCCGGTCGACCTCGACCTCGAGGTGCGCGGTGTGGGGCATCCGCTCGCGCGCGTCGCGGAGCGCGGTCGCGAGGTCGCGCCCGCCCGCGGTCAGGATCGCGAGGTGGTTGTCCTTCGCCATGACCGCGTCGGACAGCGACCGGCGGTGGTTCCGCCCGCCGCCGTCGCGCACGGCCTGCCGTTCGAGGCTGCGGAGCCCGGGCGTGGTCTTGCGCGTGTCCGCGATGCGCGCGCGCGTGCCGGACACGGCCGCGACGTACTCGGCGGTGAGCGTCGCGATGCCGCTCATCCGCTGGGTCAGGTTGAGCGCGACGCGCTCGGCGTGCAGGATGCCCCGGGCGGGGCCCGCGACCCGCGCGAGCGCGTCGCCCGCTCGGAACCGGTCGCCGTCGGCCGCGAGCGCGGTCACCTCGATGCGCGGGTCGACGAGCCGGAAGGCCGCGGCGAACACCTCGATGCCACTGAGCACGCCGCCCTCGCGCGCCACGAGCTCGGCGGTCGCGGTCGCGTCGGCCGGGATCAGCGTCTCGCCGGTGAGATCGCCCCAGGGCGCGTCCTCGTCGAGCGCGGCGCCGACGATGCGGTCGATCTCGCGGGTGTCGGTCATCAGGCGGCCTCTCGGTCGGGTCGGGCGAGGTCGGCGGCGGCGGGCGCCGGGTGCACGGATGCCGCGGCCGAGGCATCCGACCGGAAGTGCGCGCCGACGCTCTCGCGGCGCGCGAGGGCCGCGGCCGTGGTGAGCCGGGCGAGGTCGAGCAGGTTGCGGTCCTCGGCGGTGCGGCGGTCGACCGGGTCGGGTGCGCGCCATCCGGCCAGGAGCGAGGATGCCTCGGCGAGGCCCGCCGCGTCCCGCTCGAGGCCGACGCGGTCCCACATGAGGGCCTGCAGCGCCTCGCGGTCGACGAGGGGCCGGGCGTCGTCGACGGACGCATCCGCCGGCCGAGGAGCGACCGGGCGGAACGAGGACGCCCGGGCCGGAGCGTCGCCCGCGATCGCGGCGGCCGCGCGCTCGGCGAACACCGCGGCCTCGAGCAGCGAGTTGGAGGCGAGCCGGTTGGCGCCGTGCACGCCGGTGCGCGCGACCTCGCCGACCGCGAGGAGACCCGCCAGGGTGGTCCGGCCCCAGAGGTCGGTCGTGACGCCGCCCATGGCGTAGTGCGCCGCGGGCGTGATCGGCACGGGCGCGACCGCCCAGTCGAAGCCGGCGTCGCGCACGGCGCGGTCGATGCCGGGGAACCGGCGGGCGAGGAATCCGGGGTCCTCCGCCTCGAGCCCGGTGGCGTCCAGGAGCACGGGCGCGCCGTCCTGCTCGGCCATCCGCCGCCAGACCGCGCGCGCGACGACGTCGCGGGGTGCGAGTTCGCCGCGCGGGTCGATGGCGGTCATGAACCGCGCACCCGTGGCGTCGCGGAGGACCGCGCCCTCGCCGCGGACCGCCTCGGAGACGAGCGGGGTGCCGGGAGCGGCGAGCGCGGTCGGGTGGAACTGGACGAACTCGAGGTCGGCGACCTCGGCGCCCGCGCGCCACGCGGCCGCGACGCCGTCGCCCGTTGCGACATCCGGGTTCGTGGTGTGCCGGAAGAGGCGGCCGGCGCCCCCCGTGGCGAGCACGACGACGTCCGCGCGGTATTCGGCTCGCTCGCCGCCGGCGTCGAGGACGACGGCGCCGACCGCGCGGCCGTGCTCGACCAGCAGGTCGACGAGCGTCGCGTGCTCGTGGATCGCGACCGCCCGGCGGCGGACCGTGGCGACGAGCGCGCGTTCGATCTCGGCGCCCGTGGCGTCGCCGCCGGCGTGCAGGATCCGCGCGCGCGAGTGCGCCGCCTCGAGCCCGCGCGCGAGCCCCTCGCCGTTCCGGTCGAACTCGACCCCGAAGCGGATCAGGTCGCGCACGCGCGCCGGTCCCTCCTCGCACAGCACGCGCACCGCGCGCGGGTCGCAGAGGCCCGCCCCGGCCGCGAGCGTGTCGGCCGCGTGCCGGTCCGCCGAGTCGTCGGGGAACAGCGCCGCCGCGATCCCGCCCTGCGCGTACGCGGTCGAGCCCGCGCCGAGTCCGGCCTTCGTGACGAGCTCGACCTCGCAGCCGGCGTCGGCCGCGCGCACCGCGGTCCACAGGCCCGCGATGCCGGCGCCGATGACGAGCACGCGCGTCATGTCAGGCTCCGGCGGTCGTCGTCGTCGCTGCGACCGGCGGCTTGGCCGCGAGCATCCGCTCGAGCGCGAGGCGCGCGGGCTCGGCGACGTCGTCGGGGACCTGGATGCGGTTGACGACGCGCCCGGCGACGAGCTCCTCGAGCACCCACGCGAGGTATCCGGGGTGGATCCGGTACATCGTGGAGCACGGGCACACGACCGGGTCGAGGCAGAAGATCTCGTGCTGCGGGTACTCGGCCGCGAGTCGCTGGACGAGGTTGACCTCGGTCCCGATCGCGAAGGTCGTGCCCGCGGGGGCCGCCTGGATGGCCTTCACGATGAAGTCGGTCGAGCCCGCGGCATCCGCGGCGTCGACGACCGCCATCGGGCACTCGGGGTGCACGATGACCTGCACGCCCGGGTGGTCGCGGCGCGCCTGCTCGATCTGCTCGACCGTGAAGCGCTTGTGCACCGAGCAGAAGCCGTGCCAGAGGATGACGCGCGCGTCCTCGAGGTCGGATGCCTCGTTGCCGCCGAACGGCTTGCGCGGGTTCCACATCGGCATCTGCTCGAGCGGCACGCCCATCGCCTTCGCGGTGTTGCGGCCGAGGTGCTGGTCGGGGAAGAAGAGCACGCGCTGCCCGCGCTCGAACGCCTGCTCGAGCACCGTGCGCGCGTTCGACGACGTGCAGACGATGCCGCCGTGGCGGCCGACGAAGCCCTTGAGCGCGGCCGACGAGTTCATGTAGGTGACCGGGATCACGGGCACCCGGCCGTCGGCGTCGGGGGTGTCGAGGTCGCCGTAGACGTCGGCGAGCTGCTCCCAGCACTCCTCGACGCCCGACTCGTCGGCCATGTCGGCCATCGAGCAGCCCGCGGCCAGGTTCGGCAGGATCACGGCCTGCTCGGGCCTGGACAGCAGGTCGGCGGTCTCGGCCATGAAGTGGACGCCGCAGAACACGATCGCCTCGGCGTCCGGGCGGGTGAGCGCCGCGTTGGCGAGCTGGAACGAGTCGCCCACGAAGTCGGCGTGCTGCACGACCTCGTCGCGCTGGTAGAAGTGGCCGAGTACGACCACGCGGTCGCCGAGGGTCGCCTTCGCCGCGCGGATGCGCGCGTGGAGGTCCTCGTTCGTCGCCTCGCGGTACTCGGCGGGCAGCGCGCCCTGGCGCGGCGAGCCCGTGGGGATCACGTCGCCCATCGACGCGCCGGGGCCGTAGCCGGCGGGCCCGCGGTCGAAGTCCCACGGCCCCGACGCGAGGTCGGGGAGCAGGTCGAGCCGCTCCGCTTGCCGGTCGAGATCAGGCGGATGCTCCGGTCGACGGATGCGGCGCGGCGGACGGTGTTCTCGATGAGGCTCATGACGGACTCCTCCTCAGGTGCGGTGCGATGGGGACTCGGAACAGCCCGCTCGCGCCGGCGTCGGCCGGTTCGGCGGGGCGGTAGAGCTTGGGCGGCCGGTGGCGCGTGCCGGTGCGGACCTCGCCGGTCTCGACGAGGGCGCCGGATGCCTCGACGGTGCGCCGGAAGTTGGCGGGGTCGAGCGGGCGGCGCAGGACGGTCTCGTACACCTCGCGGAGCTCGGCGAGCGTGAACGTCGGCTCGAGGAACGCGTGCGCGATCTGCGAGTAGCCGAGCTTGGTGCGCAGCCGCGCGAGCGCGTACTCGACGATCGAGTTGTGGTCGAAGGCGAGCTCCGGCAGGTCGTCGGGGTCGAACCAGCGCACGTTCGGGTCGTCGATCGCGCCGGTCGTCTCCTCCGGCCGGACGAGCGCCCAGTAGACGACCGAGACGACGCGTTCGTCGGGGGAGCGGTCGGGGGCGCCGAACGTGTAGAGCTGCTCGAGGTAGGCGGGCGTGACGCCGGTCGTCTCGCCGAGCGTGCGGGCGGCCGCGGACTCGAGCGCCTCGCCGGCGCCGAGCCAGCCGCCGGGCAGCGCCCACCGGTCCGCACCGGGATCGCGGAGGCGCCGGACGAGCGGGATCCACAGCGACGGCCGGCCGGATGCCCCGTGCCCTGCGCCGGGCGCGACCCCGTCGGGCGTGCCGGGCTCGAGCGCGAAGATGACGGTCGAGACGGCGAGGCGCGCGTCGCGCCCCGGTTCCTGCGTCGGCATGCCACCTCCCGGCTCGAGTTCAGGTCTATCTGACTATAAGAACACGGAGGAGCTTACAGTCATTCCAACCTGAAGTCGAGTCGAGGATGCCTCAGGGAAGCGGCTCGGCGCAGACCGGCGCGTGCGTGAGCGCGCGCAGGTCGCTGAGTCGGCCGAACGCGCCGAACCGTCCCGACCGGCCCGATTCCAGCGGCTGGTCCGGAGCGGGCGCGCAGTGGTCGACGAACGCGGCGTCCAGCCCCGCCATGGTCATGTCCGACAGCGTCCACCCGAGGGGCGGCTGCACGGCCGGCAGCGACGAGGGGGCGACGACCACGGCGCCGCCCGGCACCGTCGAGCGGAGGTCGTCGAGCGCGTCATGGCACGCCTCCGTCGAACACGCGTCGTCGGACGCGCGCGTGACCCGCTGGAGCCAGCTCACGTCCGACACCAGGGACGAGGTGAGCACGCCGCGCGTCGTCATGGTGACCGCCTCCGAGGCGGCGGTCCGGAGTTCGCGCTGGAGGTCGAACCCCTGCTTGTTGCTGACGTAGACGACGACCGGGAGCACCCACGGCGCGTCGGCCTTGCCGGTGCGGGCGGCGTTCAGGTCCCGGAATGCCCCCATGACCTGCGGGGCGAGCTCGGCGAGCGTGCCGATGCCGGAGTTCTCGACCATGCCGCCGTCGACGAGCTGCGCGTGCGCCGGCCGGCCCCGCACCTCGCCCGCGCACGGCGCGTCGGTCGGGAATCCGCCGTACGGGGTGACGATCGGGAAGCGCGCGGACAGCAGCGCGTAGGTCGACCAGTGGAGCGCCGTGAGGCACTGCGCGGGCTCGTCGACGAAGCTGTCGAGCGGACGCGAGTCCGCCGCCGTCCCGCTGCCCTGGCAGCCGCCCGACTGCTCGAGGTCGATCAGGCCGAGCATGACCCGGCATGCCGAGAAGACGTCGGTCGAGTTCAGCACGAGCGAGCCGATGCGGGGATTGCCCGCCGAGAGCGCGACCTGGTCGCCGAACCGAGGCAGGATGTCCTCCCAGCTCCGCTCGACCAGCGCCGCGCGGTCGCGCCAGCGCCAGTCCGGGTCATCCGAACCGTCTCCGCCCTCGTCGTCGCCCGCGGGGGCTGCCGCGATGTAGGACGGCACGCGGATCCCGGTCGCGGTCGCGAACAGGTCGCCGGCGACGATCCCGGTCGCCGCCGCGCCGACCGTGTCGCCCGCGGCGAGCTCCCTCGCGTCCGCGAGCGCCTGTGCGTCGGCCGGCGTCTCCTCGGGCGTGGCGACGTCGGCGGTCGGGGACGTCGCCAGGAGCGTCAGGCCGATCGACCCGCCCGAGACGCCGCTCGACAGGAGCGTGGATGCCGCGGGGCATCCGGTCAGCGACGAGAGCACGCGGGTCGTCCAGTACGCGGCGCGGATGCCGCCGCCCTCCGCGGCGACCAGGTAGACGGGGAGCACCCGCCGCTGGTCGTCGCCGTCGCCGACGGTCACCGCGCACGCGGATTCGACCGCGTCGACGACGTCGGCGAGTCGCTTCGCGATCGTCGGGACCGCCTTCCCGACGCCGGCGTTCGCGACCTGCACCGCATGCAGGTCGGCCCGGCCGTCGGAGGCGGGGATCGCGGGCAGGACCAGGCCCAGCACGATCGGCAGCACGATCCCGAGCGTGAGCACCGGATTCGCGCGGAAGCGGAGCCATCCGAACGGCTGGATCGGCCGGTAGGACTGCGCGAGGAGCGTGAACGCGCCGAACGCGAGCACCCACGCGGTGATGCCGCCGAGCACGATCGCGGCGGGCCCGATCTGCGCCACGGCCGTCGGCCAGCACAGTGCGACGGCGATCCCCGCCACGCCCGTGAGCAGCAGGAGCGAGGTCCCGACCGACGCCACCGAGACCGTCTCATCCGACCTCGGAACGGCGAACGGGTCGACGAACGCCCATCGTGCGGGTCGCTCGACGCGCTCCCGGCGCCCGACGCGCAGCAGGAACGGCGAGCCGACGGCGCCGAGCAGGCAGACGAGCGTCACCGCCCAGACGACGGGGTCGTCGGCCGCCGTGCCGGCGCTGCCCGCGGCGGCAGCGGCGAGCGGAGCCGTGAACGAGCGGACCATCCCGAGCGCGCCGGAGGCCACGACCGCGACCGCGAGGACATCCCCCGTGATCACGACGGCCCGCGCCCGCGCGAGCCCCGGCACCTCGCCCTCTCGCGGGACCTCCTGTCGCGGCGCGAGCACCGCGAAGCCGAGCAGGACGACGCCGACGCCGATCAGGGTCCAGAACGTCCAGGACGTCCACGGCGCCACCTCGGCGCCGCCGACCGCCGTCGAGAACCCGGCGGCCGCGAGGAGCAGCACGATCGGCGTCCCCCAGAGCGCCGCCGCCCACCCCGGCTTCTGGATGCGGTGCTCCAGCCGGCGCGCGCGCGTCTCCACGATCAGGCGCGACCGGCGCCGGCCGAGCACGAAGGTCGCGAACGCCGCGACCGCCAGGGCGAGGACCGCCCACGACACGTGGACGAGGTTCGCGGCGGGCGAGGCCGGATCGAACCAGGCCCGCTGGATGTCGGGCAGCTGGTCGAACAGGTCGTCGCTCGGCACGCACGCGAGCGCGGCGAGCGCGATGACGGCCAGCAGTGCGAGTCGGTGCACCCACAGCCCGCGCCCGACCTGCCGCAGCTTCCGGCCGATCCGCCGCCGCAGGGGATCCGCGGACCTCCCGTCGGTGCGGACGATCGCCACGACGACGAGCACCGCGAGGGTCCACTTCGCCGTCGAGGCGATCGCCGCGGCCACCGCGGTCGTGGCGCGTCCCTCGCCGTCCGGGTCGGTCAACCCGGACGCGAGCGTCGCGATCAGGAGCGCCTCGCACCACTCCGCGGCGATGAGGAGCCAGAGCAGCACGCGCGCCGCGGTCGCAGGCCCGGCCGCGAGCCGGATCACGCGGAACCCGAGGATCGCGTAGCAGGCGATGAACACGGCGTCGACGACGAGTGCGGCGCCGATCCAGCCGGCGATCTGCGGGGCCCACTCGCCGCGGGCCCAGATCGTCCAGGCATCCATCGAACCGAACGCGAGCGGGCTGATCGCCGTCGCGTAGCTGAACGCCCGCGCCCCGGAGGGCGCCCCGGAGATGAGCCGGTCGAGCTCGGCGTGCACGATGAGCATGGCGACCGCGCCGATCACCAGGCTCAGCGTCGTCGCGATCCGGAGCCACCGACCGGGCGTCACGAAGACCGCCTCCAGCCGGCGCTGCGGCGCCTGCTCGAGGAACGCCGCTCGACCGCTCGCGATGCCGGACATGCCCGCCTCCACTCCGATGGGAGGGCGCGGCAGGGCGGCCCGTCTGAGCCGAACCTAGCGGCTCGGTCGCGCCCGGCGCGAGCGGCGCACCCGAGCGGCTAGACTCTGAGCACAACTGAATCGACCCATCACCTGCCACGGGAGAACGCCGCGCCGACGCGGCTGCCGTAGGAGCAACCCCTCCCGGGAATCTCTCAGGCACACGGACCGTGGCGGCAGGTCACTCTGGAAAGCGGCGCTCATGCGCCCGCCGACGGGGCAAGCGCGGCACGCCGCGTGGAAACTCTCAGGCCCATGACAGAGCGGGAGGAACTCGTACGCATCACCACGGATGCCGCACCCAAGGAGTTCCCATGTCCCGATTCACCGCAACCACGGAGTCGTCGTGACCGTGCACGCCGACGCGACGCCGTACCTCGGGGTCTTCGACCTCTTCACCATCGGGGTCGGTCCGTCGAGCTCCCACACGGTCGGCCCCATGCGCGCGGCGGCCGACTTCGTCGAGCGGCTCGGTGACGAGGCATCCTCCGTCGCCGCCGTCGAGGTCGAGCTCTACGGCTCCCTCGCGGCCACGGGCCGCGGACACGGCACCCTCACCGCCGTCCTCCTGGGCCTCGAGGGCCACCGCCCCGACGCCATCACGACCGACGAGGTCGAGCGCCGCACCGCCGAGATCGAGGAGACCGGCCGCCTGCGGGTCGCGGGCGTCGCCGAGGTCCCGTTCCGCGCCGCGGACATCGCGCTCTCGCCGCGCACGATCCTCGAGCGCCACACGAACGGCGTGCGCTTCGCCGCGCTCGGCGCGGACGGCGAGGCGATCGACCGTGCCGTCTACTTCTCCCTCGGCGGCGGCTTCATCGAACGCGACGGCGAGCATGGCCGCACCGAGGCGGCCCACCCGCCGGCGCCGCTGCCGTTCCGCAGCGCCGCCGACCTGCTCGGCATCTGCGCGGCCGAAGGCCTGTCGATCGCCGACGTCGCGATGCGGAACGAGCTCTCCCGCCGTCCCGCGCCCGAGGTGCGCGAGGGGATCCTGCGGATCCGCGACGCGATGCGCGAGTGCGTCGAGACCGGCATCCGACGCGACGGCGTGCTGCCCGGCGGGCTCGGCGTGAAGCGGCGCGCGCCGCAGTGGCACGAGCGGCTCCTGCAGGAGGACCCGGACCGCAACCCCGCGTTCTGCCAGGAGTGGGTGAACCTCGTCGCGCTCGCCGTGAACGAGGAGAACGCGGCGGGCGGGCGGGTCGTCACGGCACCGACGAACGGCGCGGCCGGGATCATCCCCGCGGTCATGTACTACGCGACCACCTACGCGCCGCGCGGTGCGACGGCCGCCGACCGCGCCGACTTCGGCGACCCCGCCGGCCGCGACGAGCTCGACGACCTCGCAGTCGAGTTCCTGCTCACGGCCGCCGCGATCGGCGGCATCGTCAAGCGCGGGGCATCCATCTCGGGCGCCGAGGTCGGCTGCCAGGGCGAGGTCGGCGCGGCGTCCTCGATGGCGGCGGGCGCGCTCGCCGCGGTCCTCGGCGGGACGCCCGCGCAGGTCGAGAACGCCGCCGAGATCGCGATGGAGCACAACCTCGGCCTCACGTGCGACCCGGTCGGCGGGCTCGTGCAGATCCCGTGCATCGAGCGCAACGCGATCGCCGCGGGCAAGGCCATCAACGCCGCGAAGATGGCGATGTGGGGCGACGGCACGCACCACGTGACGTTCGACGCGGTCATCGAGACCATGCGCCAGACAGGGCGCGACATGAGCGACAAGTACAAGGAGACCGCCCGGGGAGGCCTGGCGGTCAATGTGGTGGAATGTTGAGGAGGTCCGCATGAGCGAGACGGCACAGGCAGGCACGACGACGCGGCGGAGCCCGCTGCACGACGTGCACGAGGCGCTGGGCGCGTCGTTCACCGACTTCGCGGGTTGGGAGATGCCGGTCCGCTACTCGTCCGACCTCGCCGAGCACCACGCCGTGCGCCAGCGGGCGGGCCTGTTCGACCTGTCCCACATGGGCGAGATCGTGGTCGTCGGCCCCGAGGCGGCCGAGGCGCTCGACTACGCGCTCGCCGGCCGGCTGTCGGCCAGTGCCGAGGGGCAGGCGAAGTACACGTTCCTGCTGTCGCGCGGCGGCGGCGTGATCGACGACCTCGTCGTCTACCGCACCGGTCGGGACCGCTACCTCGTCGTCGCGAACGCCTCGAACCGCGAGGTCGTCGCGGCCGAGCTCGCCGACCGCGTGGCGCCGTTCGACGCCGAGGTGTTCGACGAGTCCGACGACGTCGCGCTCATCGCGCTGCAGGGGCCGGACGCGCTCGCGGTCCTCACGGAGACCCCGGGCTTCGGGGTCCAGGGCCCCGGCAACGACCACGACGACTTCGTCGCGGCCCTCGACGCGCTCACCTACTACCGCGCCGTCGCCGCCGAGTACGAGGGCGAGCCCGTGCTCGTCGCGCGCACCGGATACACCGGCGAGGACGGCTTCGAGCTCTACCTCGCGCCCGAGCGCGCGCCCGGCGTCTGGCGGGCGCTCCAGGAGACCGGCGGCCCCAGGGTCGTGCCGTGCGGGCTCGCGAGCCGCGACACGCTCCGGCTCGAGGCGGGGATGCCCCTCTACGGCCACGAGCTCGGCCTCGACGTGCACCCCGCGCAGGCGGGGCTCGGCCGCGTCGTCGCGCTCGCCAAGGAGGGCGACTTCGTCGGCCGCAAGGGCATCGAGCAGGGCCCGGGCCCGGATGCCCCGGTGCTGGTCGGCCTCGCCGCCGAGGGCCGCCGCGCCGCGCGCGCCGGCTACGACGTCGTCGCCGGCACCGACGCGGATTCCCCGAAGGTCGGCGTCGTCACCTCCGGCGCGCTCTCACCCACGCTCGGCCACCCGATCGCGATGGCGTTCGTCGACCCGGCCCACGCCGAGCCCGGCACGGTGCTCGCCGTCGACGTGCGCGGCACGCGCATCGAGGCATCCGTCGTGCCCCTGCCCTTCCACCGTCGCGGCGCCTGACCGGCGCCGCCGCAGTCCACCGCACCATCCCGATCCAGGAGGAATCGAATGACCGACCAGACCGAGCTCAAGTACACCGAGGAGCACGAGTGGGTCCGCATCGAGGGTGACGTCGTCACCATCGGCATCACCGACTACGCCGCCGAGAAGCTCGGCGACGTCGTGTACGTCGACCTGCCCGCAGCCGGCACCGCGCTCGCCGCGGGTACGGTCGTCGGCGAGATCGAGTCGACCAAGTCGGTCGGCGAGCTCTTCGCCCCGGTCGACGGCGAGGTCGTCGAATCGAACCAGGCCGTCGTCGACGCGCCCGAGCTCGTGAACAGCGACCCCTTCGGCGAGGGCTGGCTGATCAAGGCGACCACCGCGTCGCTGCCGAACCTCCTCACGCACGACGAGTACCGCGCGCTCGTCGGCGAGTAGCCGCCCGACCACCCGCGACACCCACGCAAGGACCCACCTCCCACATGCAGCAGACCTCCTCGACGTTCGACGTGGACGCCTTCGGCCGACGGCACATCGGCACGACCCCCGACGACCGGGCGCGCATGCTCGCCGTCGTCGGGCACGACTCGCTCGACGACCTGATGGCCGCGGCCGTCCCGACCTCGATCCGCATGGGCGAGGTGCTCTCGAGCGCCATCCCCGCCGCCGCGACCGAGCGCGAGGCGCTCGCCGAGCTCGCCGCGCTCGCCGACCAGAACACGGCGCGCACGCCCATGATCGGCCTCGGGTACTACGGCACGATCACGCCCGCGGTCATCCAGCGGAACGTGCTCGAGAACCCGAGCTGGTACACGGCCTACACGCCGTACCAGCCGGAGATCTCGCAGGGCCGGCTCGAGGCGCTGATCAACTTCCAGACGGTCGTCGAGGACCTCACGGGGCTCGACATCGCGAACGCGTCGATGCTCGACGAGGGCACCGCGGTCGTCGAGGGCATGCTGCTCGCACGCCGCGCCTCGAAGTCGGGCTCGAACCGCTTCGTGGTCGACGCGGACGCGCTGCCGCAGACGCTCGCGCTGCTGCACGCGCGCGCCGAGGCGGTCGGCATCGAGCTCGTCGAGGCGGCGCTCTCGGAGCGCACCGACGTCGCCGCGCTCGGCGACCACTTCGGCCTGTTCGTGCAGTACCCGGGCGCATCGGGCCGGGTGTGGGACCCGTCGTCGCTCGTCGCGGACTCGAAGGCGCAGGGCGCGCTCGCGGTCGTCGCGGCCGACCTGCTCGCGCTCGCGCTCATCACGTCGCCCGGCGAGCTCGGCGCGGACGTCGCCGTCGGCACGACGCAGCGGTTCGGCGTGCCGATCGGCTTCGGCGGCCCGCACGCCGGCTACATGGCGGTGCGCAAGGGCCTCGAGCGCCAGCTCCCGGGCCGACTCGTCGGCGTCTCGGTGGATGCCTCGGGCGCGCCGGCGTACCGGCTCAGCCTCCAGGCCCGCGAGCAGCACATCCGCCGCGAGAAGGCGACCTCGAACATCTGCACCGCGCAGGTGCTCCTCGCCGTGATGGCCTCGATGTACGCGGTGTACCACGGGCCGCGGGGCATCCGGCACATCGCGACGGGCGTCGCCGGCAAGGCGCGCCTGCTCGCGGGCTGGCTCGAGGAGATCGGCCAGACGGTCGCGCACGACGCGTACTTCGACACGCTCGCCGTCGTGGTGCCGGGCCTCGCGCGCAACGTCGTCGCGCGGGCGCACGACCTCGGCGTGCTGCTGTGGGAGGCCGACGAGGCGACCGTGCTCGTCTCGGTCGACGAGACCACGACACTCGAGGACCTGCACACCGTGGTCCGCGCCTTCGGCGGTCCGGAGGAGCGCGAGAGCGGCGAGCCGCGGGGCATCCTGCCGACCGCGCTGCCCGAGTCGCTCCGCCGCACGTCCTCGTACCTCGAGCACCCGGTGTTCAACACGCACCACTCCGAGACGCAGATGATGCGGTACCTGAAGACGCTCGCCGACCGCGACTACGCGCTCGACCGGGGCATGATCCCGCTCGGCTCGTGCACCATGAAGCTCAACGCGGCGACCGAGATGCAGGCCGTGACCTGGCCCGAGTTCGCGAACCTGCACCCGTTCGCGCCCGAGTCGGACGTCGTCGGCTCGCTCGCGCTCATCGAGCAGCTCGAGTCGTGGCTGGCCGAGGTCACCGGGTACGACACCGTCTCGCTGCAGCCGAACGCGGGCAGCCAGGGCGAGCTCGCGGGCCTGCTGGCGATCCGCGGCTACCACCTCGCGAACGGCGACACCGAGCGCGACGTGTGCCTCATCCCCTCGAGCGCGCACGGCACGAACGCGGCCTCGGCGGTGCTCGCCGGCATGCGGGTCGTCGTCGTCGCGTGCGACGAGCTCGGCAACGTCGACCTCGCCGACCTGCGGGCGAAGATCGCCGAGCACGAGGCATCCATCTCGGCGCTCATGATCACGTACCCGTCGACGCACGGCGTCTACGAGCACGACGTGGCCGACATCACGCAGGCCGTGCACGACGCGGGCGGCCAGGTGTACGTCGACGGCGCGAACCTGAACGCGCTGCTCGGCTTCGCCCGGTTCGGCGACTTCGGCGGCGACGTCTCGCACCTGAACCTGCACAAGACGTTCTGCATCCCGCACGGCGGCGGCGGCCCGGGCGTGGGCCCGGTCGCGGCGAAGGCGCACCTCGCGCCGTACCTGCCGGGGCATCCGCTCGCGCAGCGTCCCGACCACGCCGGCGGCTTCGTGCACGGCGGCGGGCCCGTGTCGGCCGCGCCCTACGGGTCGCCGTCGATCCTGCCCATCTCGTGGTCGTACGTGCGCATGATGGGCGCCGAGGGCCTGAAGCAGGCGACCGCGTCGGCCGTGCTCGCGGCGAACTACGTCGCCGCGCGCCTGCGCGAGCACTACCCGGTGCTCTACACGGGCGAGCACGGGCTGGTCGCGCACGAGTGCATCCTCGACGTGCGTCCGCTCACGGCGGCGACCGGGGTCACGGTCGACGACGTCGCCAAGCGCCTCGTCGACTACGGCTTCCACGCGCCGACCATGTCGTTCCCGGTCGCGGGCACGCTCATGGTCGAGCCGACCGAGTCGGAGGACCTCGCGGAGCTCGATCGGTTCGTCGACGCGATGATCGCGATCAAGGCGGAGGCCGACGCGGTGGGCCGGGGCGAGTGGCCGGCCGACGACAACCCGCTGCGGAACGCGCCGCACACCGCGGAGTCGGTCATCGCGGGGGAGTGGACGCACCCGTACACGCGCGAGCAGGCGGTCTACCCGGTGCGCTCGCTCGTGCGGAACAAGTACTGGGCGCCGGTCCGCCGGATCGACCAGGCGTTCGGCGACCGCAACCTCGTGTGCGCGTGCCCGCCCGTGGAGGCGTTCGCCTGACGCCCGACCCGCCCGGCCCGGACGGCCGCGCCGCTCAGGCGTGCTGGGGTCGGGCGGGCGCGGCGCGATGGCGGCCGCGCTCGGTGTAGACGACGGCGTCCGCCGCGGCGCGCTCGGCCCGGGCCCGCGCCCGGGCGGTCGCCCGGGCCTCGGCGGCGGCGAGTTCGGCGGCCGACGGCGCCTCGAGCCGGTCGTGCGCACGCGACGTCAGGTGCTGTGCGAAGAAGGCGTGTGCGAGATCCATGGATGCATCGTGCCGAGGCGCCCCGGTCGCCGGATCGGGGCGCCCCCGCCGATCCGATCGGGGCGTACACTGAGGTTGTCTCGGATCGGGGGTTCCGGATGGCCAACGCAGACCTGCTCAGCATCGTCGCCACGCTCGCGTTCGCGGGCGTGATGGTCGGCACCACCCTGCTCGCATCGGACGGGCTCGCGTTGGACCGGCGGGCCGGGCGACTCGAACGCCGTGATCCGGCGACCGCCGAGGCGCTGCGCCGCGCCCAGGCCGTGACCGACTTCTCGCGCGGCGGCGTCTTCGGTGACGAGGCGTTCGGCGTCGTGTGCAGCCCCTCCCGCCGGATGTGGTTCGAGGTCGCGCGGACACGGTCGTCCGACGACGAGCTGCCGCCCGTTGAGTCCGTGCCGGCCTTCGCGCCGACCCCCGTCGTCGCCGCCTCGCGCGACCTGGCGTCCGCGGCGCACGTCGCGCGCGGTCGTCCGCACACGCCCGCGACGAGTGCGCCGCGGCAGCCCGCACCGCACGAGGTGCCCGAGCGGCGCTGAGCGCCGACGACGGAGCACGGCCGCCCCGGTGGCCGCGCGAGGTTTCGGTGCGCGCCCCCGGGTGAACCATCCGGGCCCTCGCCTCGTTCCCCCAGCGGAGGTGGAGTCGTGGTCGATGCCCAGGCGGCGCTGCGCGAGTTGCACGACGCGTACGCGGCGACGCTGTGGCGCTACGTGGTGCACCTCTGCGGGAGCACGTCCGCGGCCGACGACGTCGTGCAGGAGACGCTGCTGCGCGCGTGGCGGAGCCCGGGCATCCTCGAGCAGGATCCGGCGACCGTCCGGTCGTGGATGTTCACGGTCGCCCGCCACCTCGTGATCGACGAGGCGCGCAGCGCCCGTCGCCGGCACGAGGTCGGCGTCGGCGACCCGCCGGAGCGACCGTCCGCGGACCGCACCGACGAGCTCTTCGAACGGCTCCTCATCGAGGATGCCCTCGCGACGCTGACCGCGGATCACCGCGCGATCGTCGTGGCCGCCTACTTCGAGGGCCGCAGCACGAGCGAGCTCGCCGCCGAGTTCGACATCCCGGAGGGCACCGCGAAGTCGCGGCTGCACTACGCACTCCGGGCGCTGCGGCTGGCCATGCAGGAGCGGGGGGTGACGCGATGACGCACGACCACGACCACGACCACGAGCGCTTCGCGGACTGGGACGCCGCGTACGTGCTCGGCGCGCTGACCCCGCCCGACCGTCGAGCGTACGAGGCGCACCTCGAGGACTGCGCGCGCTGCCGCGCGGCGGTCGCCGAGCTCGCCTCGATGCCCGGGCTGCTCGGGCGGCTCGCACCCGGTCCGGTCGGGCTCGACCCGGCTGCCGAGCCCGAGGCCGCGGCCGAGTCCGGTGCGGCGGCCGGGGCCGCTGAGGATGCCTCGCCGCCGGCGGACCTCGTCGACCGGGTCGTCGCGCGCCGCGCGCGCGGTCGTCGCGCGCGGGCGCGCGTGGTCATGCTCGCGGTCGCCGCGGCCGTCGTGGTCGCCGCGGCGATCGCGGTGCCGCTGGCGCTGGAGGCGCCCGTGCATCCCGACGAGTCGGTTGCCCTCGTCCCCATCGAGGGCGACCCGCCGATCGCGGCATCCGTCGACTTGACCGCCGTCGACTGGGGCACGCGCATCGAGATGCGGTGCGCCTACGACGAGGCGGCGGCCTGGGGCGGCGGCGAGGGCCCCTGGGCCTACGCGCTCGTGATCACCGACGCGGACGGGCGCGAGAGCCAGGTCTCGAGCTGGAAGGCGATCCCCGGGCGTGCGATGCGCCTCGAGGCGGCGACGGCGGTGGAGCTGGGGGAGATCCGCTCGATCGAGGTGCGCACGTCCGGCGGCGCACCGGTGCTCCGGGCCGAGCTCGGCGGCGGGTGAACCGGGCGGCGCCGGCCGACGGCGATCAGGCGGCGGCCGGTGCGAACAGGCCCGGCCACCACGCCGCCGCGAGCGGGTAGCCGACGAAGGACACGATGTCCAGGATCCAGTGCGCGATGACGAGCGGCATCGTGCGCCCCCACTTCGTGTAGACCCACCCGAAGAGGACGCCCATCAGCGCGTTCCCGACGAACGGGCCGAACCCCTGGTACAGGTGGTAGGTCCCGCGCAGGAGCGCGCTCGAGACGATCGTCGCCCACGGCCCGACACCGAGCTCGCGGAGTCGCGTGAACAGGTAGCCGACGACGATGACCTCCTCGGTGAGCGCGGCCTTGAGCGCGGCGAGCACGAGGATCGGGATGGTCCACCAGTGGCTGTCGAGCGGCGCGGGCACGACCGCCACCGTGAATCCGAGCGCGCGGCCCGCGGCGTAGAGGGCGAGGCCCGGCACGCCGATCACGGCGACGAGCGCGACGCCCGCGCCGAGGTCGCGCCACGGGCGGGTGAAGTCGAACCCGATGCGGCGGAAGGGCGATCGGCCCGGCTCCCAGAGCAGGTAGAGCGCGAGGGCCACGACGAACAGGCCGAAGAAGACGTCGAGGAACTGGTACGTGAAGTCCAGCCACTCGCGTGTCGAACGGGACTGGTTGATCGCGGCCGACTGCTGCGACAGCGGCGTCTCGGCGGTCATCCGGGCGACGATCGACACGATCGAGTAGACGGCGGATGCCCCGAGCGAGAGCCCGAGCACGATGCCGACCTCCAGGCGGAGTCGGCGCGGAGTGGTCATGCGAGCCATCCTCGCACGCGCGAATCTGCTCATATGCGCACGATTTCTGCGCTGATTGCGCAGCTGTTGCACCCCGAACGGGGCGCATATCTCGCCTCGATAACGGTTTCCCTTGTGGTTTTGCTTCGGCGCGACGGCTACTTAGTCTGGATCAATCCGCGAACGGTCCCGGCCACGAGCCTCGGTCGCTCGCGCTATCTCACAGGAGGAACATTGAAGCTCAAGAGAATCGGCGTTGCAGCCCTTGCTCTTGCCGCGGTGGGCGCCCTCACGCTCTCCGGCTGCACGAGCAGCGCGCCCGAATCGACGGGATCGTCGGCTGGGATCGTCACGGCGAGCAGCGTCGAGCCGCAGAACCCGCTCATCCCGGGCAACACGAACGAGAACGGCGGAGGCCGCATCCTGGATGCGCTCTGGTCCGGCCTCCTCGCGTATGACGCCGAGGGTGCACCGCACAACGACGTCGCCGAATCGATCGAAACCGAAGACGCGCAGAACTACACGATCAAGATCCGCGAGGGCCTCGAGTTCAGCGACGGGCAGCCCGTGACTGCGGCCTCCTTCGTGGACGCGTGGAACTACGCGGCCGACGCGGCCAACGAGCAGCTGCAGGCCTACTTCTTCGAGTCGATCGAGGGCTTCAGCTACGACGAGTCGGTCCCCGAGCTCCCGGGCCTCGTGGTCGTCGACGACACCACGTTCACGGTCGCGCTCAAGCAGCCGGAGTCGGACTTCCCGCTCCGCCTCGGGTACGCCGCGTACTACCCGCTTCCCGAGTCCGCGTTCGAGGACATGGAGGCGTTCGGCCAGAACCCGGTCGGCAACGGCCCGTACGTGTTCGCCAGCGAGGATGCCTGGAAGCACAACGAGCGCATCGACCTCGTGCCGAACCCGAAGTACGACGGGTACAAGACCGCGCAGAACGGTGGACTGTCGTTCATCTTCTACGCCACGCCGGAGGCGGCGTACGCCGACCTGCAGGGCGGCAACCTCGACGTCATCGATGAGGTTCCCACCGGTGCGCTCGGCTCGTTCCAGGACGAGTTCGAGGGCCGCACGGTCCAGCAGGCTTCGGCGGGCATCCAGACCGTCACGATCCCGGAGCGGCTTGCGCACTTCTCGGGTGAAGAGGGTCAGCTCCGTCGCGCCGCCATCTCGATGGCGATCGACCGCGACGAGATCACCAGCGTGATCTTCGAGGGTGCTCGGCAGCCGGCGAAGGACTTCACCGCGCCTCCGATCGACGGTTGGTCGGACAGCATCCCGGGCGCCGAGGTGCTCGAGTTCAACCCGGAGAAGGCGAAGGAACTGTGGGCTCAGGCCGACGCCATCGCCCCGTGGAGCGGCACCTTCCAGATCGCCTACAACGCCGATGGCGGCCACCAGCCGTGGGTCGACGCGATCTCGAACCAGCTGAAGAACAACCTCGGCATCGAGGCGTCGGGTAACCCGTACCCGACCTTCGCGGAGGCTCGCACCGAGATCACCAACCGCACCATCCAGACGGCGTTCCGCTCCGGCTGGATCGGCGACTACCCGGCGCTGTTCAACTTCCTCGGGCCGCTGTACGGGACCAACGCGAGCTCGAACGACGGGGACTACACGAACCCCGAGTTCGACGCGCTCCTGTCGGAGGGTCTCGGCGCGACCGACATCGAGGCCGCGAACGAGAAGTTCCAGCAGGCGCAGGAGATCCTCTTCACCGACCTCCCCGTGATCCCGCTCTGGTACTACGGCGTCGACGGCGCCTGGAGCGAGTCGGTCGACAACGTGCAGTACGGATGGAACACCAACGTGCTGTACTACGCGATCACCAAGGGCGAGTAATTCTCGATCCCGAACGTCTCGGGGTTAGAATCTGAGACGCCCGTGGGGCGGCGGCCATCGGCCGCCGCCCCACACCCACGTTTCCCGCGATGCACCGATGATCCGGCGTAGCATCGGGGGAGCACTCCCATTCACGGTGAGGTTTCATCAACATGCCAACTCCCACGGAACGGCGGGCCTGATCAATGGCCGGCTACATCGTGCGCCGAATCCTGCAGGCAATCCCTGTCTTCTTCGGCACGACATTCCTGATCTACTTCATGGTCTTCGCCATGCCCGGCGACCCGATCGTCGCGCTGTTCGGCGACAAGACCCCGCCGCCGCAGGTCATCGAGGCCCTGCGCGAGCGGTACCACCTGGACCAGCCCTTCATCGTCCAGTACTTCCTGTTCCTCGGCGGGATCTTCCGCGGCGACTTCGGCACCTCCTTCTCGGGAGAGCCGGTCACCGACATCCTCGCCCGCACCTTCCCGGTGACCCTCCAACTCGCGCTCATCGCGATCCTGATCGAGATGGTCTTCGGCATCGGCGTCGGGCTCATCTCGGGCCTCCGCAAGGGCGGGATCTTCGACGCGAGCTCGCTCGTGGTGAGCCTGATCCTCATCTCGCTGCCGGTCTTCGTCGTCGGCTTCGTGTGTCAATACGTGTTCGCGATCCAACTCGGCTGGTTCAGACCGACGGTGAGTACCGGCGCACCGATCCAGGACCTGATACTCCCGGCGATCGTGCTCGCGACGATCAGCTTCGCGCAGATCGTGCGACTCACGCGGGCGTCGGTCATCGACACCGACGGACAGGACTTCGTCCGCACCGCGGCGTCGAAGGGCCTCTCGCGCGGGCGGATCGTGCCGATCCACATCCTGCGCAACTCGCTCATCCCGGTCGTGACCTACCTCGCCGTCGACTTCGGCGTGCTCATGGTGGGCGCCACGGTGACCGAGGGCATCTTCAACGTGCCCGGCGTCGGCCGGACCCTCTACCAGGCGATCATCCGCGGAGAAGGCCCCACCGTGGTCTCGTTCGTGACCGTCATGGTGCTGATCTACCTCGTGGTGAACCTGCTGGTGGATCTGCTGTACGCCGTTCTCGACCCGAGGATCCGCTATGCCAAGTAACACCAGGCCAGACCAGCAGCACTTCGTCGCACCCGTCGAAGAGACCCCCGTCGCCGCCGTCGACGCCGTCAAGGCCGACGGCAAGGCCTCGAACCTCTGGCGCGACGCGTGGATGGACATCCGCCGCCGTCCGATGTTCTGGATCTCGGCGGCCATCATCGTGCTCGTCGTGATCGTGGCGCTCTTCCCGAACCTGTTCACGCAGACGCCGCCGAACAACGACTGCCAGCTCGCGAACTCGAACGCCGGCCCCGCGCCGGGGCATCCGCTCGGCTTCACCAAGCAGGGCTGCGACATCTACTCGCGCATCATCCACGGCACGTCGACCTCGCTGTCGGTGGGCCTGATCGTGACGTTCCTGATCGCGACGCTCGGCATCCTGTTCGGCTCGATCGCCGGATTCTACGGCGGCTGGGTCGACTCGGTGCTCTCGCGCCTCGGCGACATCTTCTTCTCGATCCCCTACATCCTCGCGGCCGTCGTGATCATGTCGGTGTTCTCGAAGTACGCGAACGTGTGGATCATCTCGCTCGCGATCGGCATCTTCGCGTGGCCGGCGACGGCGCGCGTGCTGAGAGCCGAGATCCTGAGGGTGAAGAACGCCGACTTCGTGATGGCGGCGACGGCGCTCGGCGTCTCGCGCCGCACGATCCTCACGCGTCACGTGCTGCCGAACTCGATCGCGCCGGTCATCGTCATCACGACGATCGGCCTCGCGTCGGCGATCGTGGCCGAGGCCACGCTGTCGTTCCTCGGCGTCGGACTGCCGTCCACGACGATGTCGTGGGGCAATGACATCTCCCAGGCGCAGGTCGACCTCCGCACCGCGCCGCAGACCCTGATCCTCCCGTCGATCGCGCTGTCGGTCACGGTGCTGAGCTTCATCATGCTCGGCGAGGTCATCCGCGACGCCCTCGACCCGAAGGCGAGGGCCCGTCGATGACCGAGACCACCGCGAACGGAGTGGACGTGGAGCAGCACGGCCTGGAACGGCCCCTCCTGCAGGTCAAGGACCTGCGGGTGGGATTCAAGACCCAGGAGGGCACGGTCACCGCCGTCGACGGCGTGAACCTCACCCTCTACAAGGGGCAGAGCCTCGCCATCGTGGGCGAGTCGGGCTCGGGCAAGTCGACGACCGCGCACGCGATCATCAACCTGCTCCCCGGCAGCGGCCGCATCCTGGGCGGCGAGATCCTGCTCGACGGCCAGGACCTGACGAAGCTCTCCGCGAAGGAGATGGAGCAGGTGCGCGGCCGCAAGGTCGGCTTCGTGCCCCAGGACCCGATGTCGAACCTGAACCCGGTGTGGTCCATCGGCTTCCAGGTCGAGGAGGCCATCAAGGCCAACGGCATCGCGTCCGGCAAGCAGGAGGTGCGCAAGCGCGCCATCGAGGTGCTGAAGGAGGCCGGCCTGCACGACGCCGACCGGCGTCTCAAGCAGTTCCCGCACCAGTTCTCGGGCGGCATGCGCCAGCGCGTGCTGATCGGCATGGGCCTGGCCGCCGACCCGGGGCTCCTCATCGCCGACGAGCCGACCTCGGCGCTCGACGTGACGGTGCAGCGGGTCATCCTCGACCACCTCGAGTCCCTGACCCGCGAGCTCGGCACGACCCTGCTGTTCATCACGCACGACCTCGGCCTCGCCGCCGAGCGCGCCGAGCAGCTCGTGGTCATGTACAAGGGCAGGATCGTCGAGTCGGGCCCATCGGTGCAGATCCTGCAGAACCCGCAGCACCCCTACACGCAGCGGCTCGTCGCCGCCGCCCCGAGCCTCGCGTCGCGGCGCATCCAGGCCTCGGGCGGCATCCAGGCGGCCGAGCACGCACTCGAGTCGGAGGCCTCGAGCGCGGCCGGCGAGGCGATCGACCTGATCGCGACCGCCGAGGCGCGCGCCCAGGCGCTCGAGGCGATCGGCGAGCAGCCGCCCGCGATCACGGTCGAGAACCTGACGAAGGTCTTCAAGATCCGAGGGTCCGGCGACTTCACGGCCGTGGACGACGTGTCGTTCCAAGTCGCGAAGGGCACGACGACCGCGCTCGTGGGCGAGTCGGGATCGGGCAAGTCGACCGTGGCGAAGATGATCCTGAAGCTCGAGGATTCGACCAGTGGTCGCATCGTCGTGGGCGGCAGGGACCTCGCGTCGGTGTCGACGTCCGAGCTGTTCAACCTGCGCAGCCGGATGCAGCCGGTGTTCCAGGACCCGTACGGGTCGCTGAATCCCCTGCGCAACATCGGCAACACGATCGCCGAGCCGCTGTTCACGCACAAGATCGGCACGAAGGCCGAGCGTCGTGCGCGGGTGAACGAGCTGCTCGACCAGGTGTCGCTGCCGCGCTCGCTCGCGACCCGGTACCCCAACGAGCTCTCGGGCGGCCAGCGCCAGCGCATCGCGATCGCGCGTGCGCTCGCGCTCAAGCCGGAGATCATCGTGCTCGACGAGGCGGTGTCGGCGCTCGACGTGCTCGTGCAGGCCCAGATCCTGCGCCTGCTCGCCGACCTGCAGGCCGAGCTCGGGCTGACCTACCTCTTCATCACGCACGACCTCGCGGTCGTGCGCGTGATCGCCGACAACGTCTGCGTCATGCAGCGGGGTCGGATCGTGGAGGCGGCGACGACCGACGAGGTCTTCGACAGCCCCCAGCAGCAGTACACCCGCGACCTGCTCGCGGCGATCCCCGGAGCGAACATCCCGCTCGGGGCCTGACCCGGTCGCCGACCGGTCGACCTCGATCGGACGGCGCCCACCGAACGCCCGGCCGCCCAGCGGCCGGGCGTTCGGCGTCCACTCGGGTTGCGCGCGGTAGGCTGAAGGTGCGCCGTCCCGTGTCCACGGGGCATCCGCGCTCCCAGACTCCCATCCAGCGCGTCCGCGCTGCCCGCGCGTCGAGTCGCGCTGCGGCGGCGGATGCCCCACCGCGAGGAATCCACACATGGCGAAGGCCACCCGCTCAGACCTGCGGAACGTCGCGATCGTCGCGCACGTCGACCACGGCAAGACGACGCTCGTCGACGCGATGCTCAAGCAGACCCACTCGTTCGCCGACCACGCGCACGTCGACGAGCGCGCGATGGACTCGAACGAGCTCGAGCGCGAGAAGGGCATCACGATCCTCGCGAAGAACACCGCGGTCGAGTACCGCGGTGCGCACGCGAACGGCGGCTCGGTGACGATCAACGTGATCGACACCCCCGGGCACGCCGACTTCGGCGGCGAGGTCGAGCGCGGCCTCTCGATGGTCGACGGCGTCGTGCTGCTCGTGGACGCGTCCGAGGGCCCGCTGCCGCAGACCCGCTTCGTGCTGCGCAAGGCGCTCGAGGCGCGCCTGCCCGTCATCCTGCTCGTGAACAAGACCGACCGGCCCGATGCGCGCATCGAGGAGGTCGAGGAGGAGAGCCACGACCTGCTGCTCGGACTCGCGAGCGACCTCGTCGACGACGTGCCCGACCTCGACGTCGACGCGCTGCTCGACGTGCCCGTCGTGTACGCCTCGGGCAAGGCGGGGCGCGCCTCGCTGAACCGCCCCGAGAACGGCGAGCTGCCCGACAACGAGGACCTCGAGCCGCTGTTCGGCGCGATCATCGAGCACATCCCGGCCCCGGCCTACGACGACGAGGCGCCGCTGCAGGCGTGGGTCACGAACCTCGACGCGTCGCCGTTCCTCGGCCGCCTCGCGCTGCTGCGCGTCTTCAACGGCCGGATCCGCAAGGGCCAGACCGTCGCCTGGGTCCGCCACGACGGCTCGCACTCGAACGTCCGCGTGACCGAGCTGCTGAAGACCAGGGCGCTCGAGCGCTTCCCCGCCGAGGAGGCCGGCCCGGGCGACATCATCGCCGTCGCGGGCTTCGAGGACATCACGATCGGCGAGACCCTCGCCGACCCCGAGGACGTGCGCCCGCTGCCCGCGATCCACGTCGACGACCCCGCCATCTCGATGACGATCGGCACGAACACGTCGCCGATCGTCGGCAAGGTGAAGGGCCACAAGCTCACCGCCCGCATGGTGAAGGACCGCCTCGACCGCGAGCTCGTCGGCAACGTGTCGCTCAAGGTGCTCGACATCGGCCGTCCGGACGCGTGGGAGGTGCAGGGCCGCGGCGAGCTCGCGCTCGCGATCCTCGTCGAGCAGATGCGCCGCGAGGGCTACGAGCTCACGGTCGGCAAGCCCCAGGTGGTCACGAAGCAGGTGAACGGCAAGACGCACGAGCCGTACGAGCACCTGACGATCGACGCGCCCGAGGAGTACCTCGGCGCGATCACCCAGCTCCTCGCGGCGCGCAAGGGCCGCATGGACAACATGTCGAACCACGGCACGGGCTGGGTGCGCATGGAGTTCATCGTTCCGAGCCGCGGGCTCATCGGGTTCCGTACCGAGTTCCTCACGACGACGCGCGGCACGGGCATCGCGAACGCGATCTCGCACGGCTACGACGAGTGGGCCGGCCAGATCGTCACGCGCAACAACGGCTCGATCGTCGCCGACCGCGCGGGCGTCGTCACGCCGTTCGCGATCATCGCGCTCCAGGAGCGCATGACGTTCTTCGTGAACCCGACCGAAGAGGTCTACGAGGGCATGGTCATCGGCGAGAACTCGCGCAACGACGACATGGACGTGAACATCACCAAGGAGAAGAAGCTCACGAACATGCGTTCGTCGACGGCGGACACCTTCGAGTCGATGACGCCGTCGCGCCAGCTCACGCTCGAGGAGTGCCTCGAGTTCGCGCGCGAGGACGAGTGCGTCGAGGTGACGCCCGAGAAGGTGCGCATCCGCAAGGTCGTGCTCGACCAGACCGAGCGCGCGCGGGCCACGTCGCGCCTCAAGAAGCAGGGCTGACCAGCGGTTTCCCACGACGGCCCCGGGCGGTTCCGCCCGGGGCCGTCGTCGTATCCGGGGGCGTCGCGGGGTGCGTCGTCGAGGGCCGGGGGAGGCGCCGTCGCGCCGTCCTCGCGCGCCGGTCGCGCCGTCGTCGCGTAGGCGTCTGGTAGTCGTCGCGGAATGTGAGCGTTCACGGGATGCGCACGGGTTGCCCATGGTTCGTGGATGCTCCGGGCAGGTTCCTCCCAGACTCGGTCCGTAGCGTACCCGAGGTTGCCTCAGAGAGCGTTCTCACCGGGCTCGCGCAGCGGGCCCCTGCCGGGTCCAGGCCCGGTCGGACGCTCGAGGCCGACATGAACGCCCCGATGACCCGACGCGTCCCCGCACGCCCGAGCCCCCGAAGCAGTCTCCACGCAATGACCAAGCCCAAGCACGGCCGCCGCGCCGCCTCGCCGAAGCCCCTCGGTTCCGCCTTCCGCTCCACCCCCTCCGCCGTCTCCCGCGCCGCCCGGCGCGCCGCCGACGCCGTGCGGCCCGCCGCCGAGCGCCTCGGCCTGGCCTTCCGGCCCGCCGCCGTCGCCGTCCACACGGCCGGCTCGCACGCGTTCGGTCGCGCGCAGCACGCATTCGATCGACTCCCGAACGACGCCGCGCGCGTCGGCGTCGCCGTGCTCGCGATGACGATGGCGGGCGCCTTCGCGATCGCCGCCAACGTTCCCGCCCTGGCCGTCACCGCGACCACCGCCGACGAGGGCGCGCCCGTCGCGAGCGTCTACGAGGAGCCCGCACCCGACCGGCTGACGGTCGCCCCCCAGACCGTCGTCGTGCCCGCCGAGGTGCAGACCCAGGCCGCGATGCTCACGCCCGAGTCGTACTCGGTCGAGGCCGCTCCGCCGCCCATCGCGTCGAGCGTCGCCGGGCTCGGCGTGATCTCGCTCGGCCAGGCTCGCGGAATCGTGTGGCCGGTCGTCGACCCGTCGCGCACGAGCGACGGCTTCGGACCGCGCTCGGCGCCCTGCGCGGGCTGCTCGACGAGCCACGACGGCGTCGACTTCACGTCGGGCGAGGGAACGCCGATCATGTCGATCGCCGACGGCGTCGTCGTGCTCGCCACCGAGAACGGCGGCGGACTCGGCGTGAACGTCGAGGTCCAGCACAACATCGACGGGCAGCTCATCACGAGCTCCTACGCGCACATGCAGTTCGGATCGCTCCAGGTCGTCGTGGGCCAGCAGGTCTCCGCCGGGCAGCAGCTCGGCCGGCTCGGCACGACCGGCCAGTCGACCGGGCCGCACCTGCACCTCGAGATGTTCGGCGCCGACGGCGTCCGCTTCGACGGCATGGCCTGGCTGCACAGCCGGCTCGGCTGAGCGCACGCCCGGTCAGGCCGACGGGAACCGCGGCGGCCGCTTCTCCAGGAACGCGGCGACGCCCTCGACCTGGTCAGGGGTCCCGAACGCGTCCTCGAAGCCGTCGAGCTCGATCCGGCTCGCCTCCTCGGTCGGCCGGCCGGCCGCAGTCGTGAGCACGCGCTTGGCGATGCCGACCGCGTCGCCCGAGTGCACCGCGATCGCGTCGATCGTCTCCCTCGCGCCCGCCAGCAGCGACTCGCGGTCGGGGAACCGCCGGAGCACGAGCCCGGCGGCGACCGCCTCGTCGATCTCCATCCGGCGTCCGGTGTAGATCAGCTCGCGCGCGAGCGCGCGCCCCACCGCGCGGGGCAGCCGCACGGTCCCGCCGAAGCCCGGGATGAGGCCGAGCGAGACCTCGGGCAGGCCGAAGGCCGAGGCATCCGTCGCGTAGACGAAGTCGCAGGCCAGCGCGAGCTCGAGGCCGCCGCCCAGCGCGAAGCCGTCGACGCACGCGATGACGGGAGCGGGGAACGACTCGATCGCCGCCGCGAGCGCGTGCCCGCGCTCGCCGAGCGCGCGCCCCTCCTCGGGCGTGAGCGACGACATCGCGCGGATGTCCGCGCCGGCGACGAACGCGCGCCCGCCCTCGCCGACCAGGAGCACGCCGCGGATCCCGCCGTGGCCGCGCAGCGACCCGAACGCGGCCGTGAGCGCGTCGAGCACCTCGGGGGAGAGGGCGTTCAGCGATCTCGGGCGGTCGACGACGACCGTCGCGACGCGCCCCTCGATCTCGATGCGGACGGCGTCGTCGGCCGCGGGCGTCGGTTCGGTCATCTTCGATCCCTCCTGCGGCTCGGCCGCACCTCAGGCCACGCTACGACATCCGGGCCGGATGCTCCGTGGTCGCGGCCGCACCCGATCGATAGACTCCCGGACAGGCGGCGGTCCGAGCCGGAGCGCGCCCGACGACTCCAGGAGGCGCCCATGTCCACAGCACGCACCGGTCTCGCCGCGGCCCTGCTCGCCGCGAGCGTCGTGATCGGCCTGAGCGGCTGCTTCAACCCGGTCGACGCCGTGCAGCAGGGCGTCGAGGACGCGGTCGAGGGCGCCGTCGAGGGCGCGACCGGCGGCGACGTCCAGATCGGCGGCGACCTCCCCGAGGGCTTCCCGACCGAGGTGCCGCTCGTCGACGGCGAGATCGTGGCGGCGGCCGGCACGGGCGACGGCTGGGTCGTGACCATCCGCACGGATGCCGCCGACCCGGTGGGCGACGCCGTCGCCGCGCTCGAGGCCGCGGGCTACGTCGAGGACCCGGAGATGGCCGCCATCCAGGTCGAGGGCGCCGCGCTCCGATCGAACGGCACCTGGAACGTCCTCGTGGCCGGCGACACGGGTGGCGTCGCGTACACGGTCACCCCGGTGCAGTGAGCGGTTCCGCGGGCAGTCGGGCCGCGACGATCGCGGTCGCGCTGCTCGTCGGCGTCGTCTACGGCGGCATCGCGACCGTCGGCCATCGCCACGCGATCCGCATCGGCGAGGTCGTGATCCCCTGGGGCATCGTCGCCGCGCTCGCGGGCGTGGCGTGCCTCCTCCTCGGGCTCCGGCTCGTGCTGGGCCGGTTGGCGGCCGGGTGCGCGGCCGCCGGGCTCGTCGGCATGGTCGCCCTGCTCACCCTGCCGGGCCTGGGCGGCAGCGTGCTCGTGGCCGGCGACGTCCTCGGCACGGTGTGGGCCGTCGCGCCCGCGCTCATCGCGGTGCTCGTGGTCGCGTGGCCGAATGTCGCTCCGCGTCGACGCACGTCGGCCGTCGCCTGACGCGCGGCATAGACTGGAAGCCCATTCTCGAAGGGAACGCTGCCACCGTGACCTACGTCATCGCCCTCCCGTGCGTCGATGTCAAAGACCGTGCCTGCATCGACGAGTGCCCGGTCGACTGCATCTACGAAGGCGAGCGCTCGCTCTACATCCACCCCGACGAGTGCGTGGACTGCGGCGCATGCGAGCCGGTGTGCCCGGTCGAGGCGATCTACTACGAGGACGACCTGCCCGAGGAATGGTCCGACTACTACAAGGCGAACGTCGAGTTCTTCGACGAGATCGGCTCGCCGGGCGGTGCCGCCAAGGTCGGCGTGATCGCCTACGACCACCCCGTCGTGGCAGCGCTGCCGCCGCAGGGGCACTGAGGTGGCCCTGGGGGCTCTCCCCGACTACCCCTGGGACCTGATGGTCCCGTACCGGGAGCGTGCGGCCGTGCATCCCGACGGCGTCGTCGACCTGTCGATCGGCTCGCCCGTGGATGAGACGCCCGCGGTGATTCGCGACGCGCTCTCGGCCGCGACCGACGCGCACTCCTACCCGCAGACCGTCGGCACGCCCGAGCTCCGCCGGGCCATCGTCGAGTGGTTCGAACGCCGCCGCGGTGTCGTCGGCACGGGGCTCAGCGAGCGCAACGTGCTGCCGACGATCGGCTCGAAGGAGCTCGTCGCGCTGCTGCCGCTGATGCTGGGCGTTGGCGAGGGCGATGTGGTCGTGCATCCTCGCGCCGCCTATCCGACGTATGCGATCGGTGCGGCCATCGCCGGAGCCGACGCGCTCGCCTCCGACGATCCGGCCGAATGGCCCGAGTCCACCAAGCTCGTGTGGCTGAACAGCCCGGGCAACCCCGATGGTCGCGTGCTCGACGTCGACGCCCTGCGGGCCGCGCAGACCAGGGCGCGCGAGCTCGGGGCCACCATCGTCAGCGACGAATGCTACGCCGAACTCGGCTGGGACGCGCCGTGGGACGCCGAGCGGGTGCCGAGCATCCTCGATCCTCGAGTGAGCGGCGAGAACCGCAGCAACACGCTCGCCGTCTACTCTCTCAGCAAGCAGTCGAACATGGCGGGCTACCGGGCCGCGTTCATCGCCGGATGCGGCCTACTCATCGAGCAGTTGACGAACGTCCGCAAGCACGCCGGCCTCATGCTGCCCGCACCCCTGCAGGCCGCGATGGTAGCCGCGCTCGGCGACGACGCGCACGTGGCGGCGCAGAAGGAGCGCTACCGCGCGCGCCGCGACGTCCTGCTGCCGGCGCTCGAGGCCGCGGGCTTCCGGATCGATCGGAGCGAGGCCGGCCTCTACCTGTGGGCGACCGAGGGGCGCGACGCGTGGGAGTCGATCGGCCGACTCGCCGACCTCGGCATCGTCGGGGGCCCGGGGCACTTCTACGGCGTGCACTTCCCCGAGCACGTGCGGCTCTCGCTCACCGCGAGCGACGAGCGCATCGGGCAGGCCGCGGCCCGGCTGCGGGCCGCCGCGACGGGATCGCGGCCGGGGGACTGAGGACCTCGCCAACCGGGCGCCCGATTCATTGGCGGATGCGACAGTACGCGGGGACCCCGTCTAGGCTGTACGCGGGCGATCGGAGCAGGCATGCTCGTGCCCGGAGAGGTGACCGCAGAACGTGACGATCACAGGAGGCGCCGTGAGCGACGTCGAGAGCCAGGCGGCCGGGCAGCGGCCCGCGACCGCGACCCTGTCGTACCCGGGCGGAACGGCGGAACTGCCGATCCTGCCCTCCGTCGACGGAGCCTCGAGCCTGGACGTCTCGACATTGACCCGGCAGTCCGGCCTGACCGCGCTCGACTACGGCTTCGTGAACACCGCTTCCACGCGGTCGGCGATCACGTACATCGACGGCGGCAACGGAATCCTCCGCTACCGCGGCTACCCGATCGAGGAGCTCGCGTCGCACTCGAACTACCTCGAGGTCGCCTGGCTGCTGATCTACGGGTCGCTGCCGTCCGCCGACGAGCTCGCCGCGTTCGACGAGCGCATCCGCCGGCACACGCTGCTCCACGAGGACCTCAAGCGGTTCTTCTCGGCGCTCCCGCACACGGCGCACCCGATGGCCGTGCTCTCGAGCGCGGTGGCCGCGCTCTCGACGTACTACGAGGGCACGTCGGACCCGAACGATCCCGACCACGTCGAGCTCACGACCATCCGCCTCCTCGCGAAGCTCCCGGTCATCGCGGCCTACGCGCACAAGAAGAGCATCGGCCAGGCGTTCCTCTACCCGGACAACTCGCTGTCGTTCGTCGACAACTTCCTGCGGCTGAACTTCGGCAACATGGCCGAGCCCTACGTGATCGACCCGACGCTGACGCAGGCGCTCGACCGGCTGCTGATCCTGCACGCCGACCACGAGCAGAACGCGTCGACCTCGACGGTGCGGCTCGTCGGCTCGACCGGCGCGAACCTGTTCACCTCCATTTCGGCCGGCATCCAGGCCCTCTCGGGCCCGCTGCACGGCGGCGCCAACGAGGCCGTGCTCCAGATGCTCGCCCGCATCCAGGAGTCCGGCGAGGGCGTCGGGAAGTTCGTCGAGCGCGTGAAGCGCAAGGAGGACGGCGTGAAGCTCATGGGCTTCGGGCACCGGGTCTACAAGAACTACGACCCGCGCGCGAAGCTCGTGAAGGAGTCGGCCGACGCGGTCCTCGCGGGCCTCGGCGTGTCCGACCCCCTGCTCGACATCGCCAAGGAGCTCGAGCAGTTCGCCCTCGAGGACGACTACTTCCGTGAGCGCCGGCTCTACCCGAACGTCGACTTCTACACCGGCGTCATCTACAAGGCGATGGGCTTCCCGACGCGGATGTTCACCGTGCTGTTCGCGATCGGCCGCCTCCCCGGCTGGATCGCGCACTGGCGCGAGATGAACCTCGACCCGCAGACGAAGATCGGCCGTCCCCAGCAGCTCTACACGGGCGAGCCCGAGCGGCACCTGCCGCGCCGCTGACGGCCGGCGCTCAGCCGACGGGCCGCAGCACCAGTCCGTCGCGGGCGGCGTCGCCGACGGCCTCGGCGGTGTAGGGCCACGCGAGCGTCTCGTTCCGCTGCCAGAGCGGCGTCTGGTCGTCGTAGTGCGGGTCGAATGCGTGGCCGGATGCCCCGGTCAGGTTGATCCAGCGCGATCGATCGAAGTCGTCCAGGTCGACGACCATCCGCATCGACGGCACCCAGTGCACCTCGTAGCCGAGCGAGGCGTCCCACCCGGTCGCGTTCACGATCGACGACCCGCCCGACACCTCGTAGGGGCCGCGGTTGAAGAGCCGCTCGATCACGTCGATCCCGGACTTGCCGAAGCTCTGGTTCTCGAGCGTCAGGGTGTGCAGGCGCCCCCATCGCCAGTTCGCCGGGTCGGTGCCCATGCGTTCGCCGGCCTCGTCCCAGGCGGCGTCGAGCGCGGCGGCGATCACGGCGTCGCGCCCGACCGCGCCGCTCGCGGGGTCCGCCCACCAGTGCGAGTCCGGCGTCGCGAGCAGGGTCGCCATGACGCCCCACCACCGCGCGTTGCCCTTGGGCTCGGTGCCCTCGGGCAGGTCGGCGAACATGTCGGCGAGCAGGGTGCGCCAGAAGACCGCGAAGTACGCGGCCTCGGCGCTGTCGACGTCGTCGCGGCCGTCCCAGTCGGCCAGCAGCCGCTGACCTTCCGCGGCGTCCCCGTCGAGCGTCAGCGAGGCGATGACGGGGAGGAACTGGGCGGCATTGCCATCGGCGGTGTCGGCCTGGATCTCCTCCATCATCTCGGCCGTGACCTGCTCGCCGGCGTCGAGGTGGGCGCGCAGCAGCGTCTCGATCGCCGCGGCACGGTAGCCGCGATCCCAGTCCGCGGTGAGGAACGGTCCGCCCTGCTGCACGGCGTTGTTCGCGGTCACGATGTACCCGCGCTCGGGGTTGAGGATCGCGGGCATCGCGCCGAAGTCGACCGCTCCGCGCCATCCGTTCGCGCTGGTCCAGCCCGGCAGCGGCACGGTGCCGTCGCCCGTGAGGCGGATCGGGATGTCGCCGGGCGCCTGGTACCCGATGCTGCCCGCGGTGTCGGCGTAGAGCAGGTTCTGCGCGGGGACGTCGAAGAGCGCCGCGGCGCCGCGGAACTGGTCCCAGGTGGTCGCCCGGTCGATCGCGAAGATCGCCTGCGGGGTCGTCCCGGGCGTGAGGGCGGTCCATTGGAGCGAGACCGCGTAGTCGGCCTCGGGTGCGCCGATCGCAGCCGGGTAGCCGTCGGCCAGGGCGCCGAAGGCGTCGGAGACGTCGCTGAGGAGCGGGCCGCGCCCGGTCGCGCGCACCGTGATGGTGCGCGGCTCGCCGCCCGCGACCTGGATGACCTCCTCGTGCGTGCGCATCGGGAGGAACTGGCCGTCGAGTTCGAAGGTGTCGTCGACGACGCGTTCGACGTACAGGTCGGTCACGTCGGGCGCGAGGTTCGTGAAGCCCCATGCGATCTGCTGGTTGTGGCCGATGATCACGCCGGGCACGCCCGAGAACGTGAAGCCCGTCACGTCGAACGAGCAGTCCTCGTCGAGCTGATCGCAGCGCAGCCCCATCTGCGCCCAGACCGACGGCGTGGATGCCCCGAGGTGCGGGTCGTTCGCGAGCAGCGGCAGCCCGGTGTCGGTGAGGGCCCCGGACACCGCCCAGGAGTTCGACCCGATGTCGCCGCCCGCGGGGCCGATGAGCTCGGGGAGGCCGTCGAGCGCGGCGCGCAGGCCCGCGAGGGCACGGGTGACGCCCGGATCCGCGAGCACGGTCGCCGGGTCGTCCGCGCCTGCACCCGCACTCGCGCCCGCACCCGCGTCGAGCGCGCGGACGTCGAGTGCGGCCGGTGCCGCGGGCGCGCCGCCGATGATCGTCGGGTGCTGCCCGTACGGGTACGCGGGGTGCAGGAGCGCGACGTCCTCCGGTGCGAGCGTCGTCGACAGCACGGCCCGGTCGATCTCCTCCTCGAGGTTGGAGCGGAGGTCCCAGGCCATGGCCTTGAGCCACGCGACCGAGTCGACCGCGGTCCACGGCTCGGGGGAGTAGCCCGGGTTCTGCAGGTCGAGGAGGGCGTACTCGAGCGAGAGCTCGGCGCCGCCGCGGTCGGCGAGGTAGGCGTTCACACCCTCCGCGTAGGCGTCGTAGAGCGCCTTCGTCGTCTCGTCGAGCATCGCGTACTCGGCCTCGGCGACCGTGCGCCAGCCGAGCGTCCGGATGAACGCGTCCGTCTCGACCTGGCTCTCGCCGAACAGTTCGGCGAGGCGCCCGGCGGTGACGTGCCGGCGGAAGTCCATCTCCCAGAACCGGTCCTGCGCGTGCACGAAGCCCTGCGCGAAGAACAGGTCGTGGTCGGTCTGCGCGGTGACCGTCGGGATCCCGTGCGCGTCGCGGGACACCGTGACGGCCGCGTCGAGCCCGCGCACGTCGATCTGGCCCGTGGTCTCGGGGAACGAGCGCGTGACGGTCCACCAGCCGAAGCCGGTGGCGCCGAGTGCCAGGACCAGCACGGTCACGAGCACCCCGATCATCACGGCGGTGAGGCGACTCCGACCGGTCCGCGGATCATCGGTGCCCATGCCACTCCCTCGTGATCGGAGCGGGATCGCGCACACGGCGATCCCGGGTGATCACTGTACCCGAGCGGGGTTCCCGGGCGGGGGAGGCCCGCGCGGGGCATCCACCCGCCCGGGATCAGGCGTGCAGCGCGGCGTTCAGCGTGACGCCCTCGCCGGTGCGCGAGAGCACCTCGACACCGCCCGTGAGGGAGTTCCGGCGGAAGAGCAGGTTCGGCCGGCCGGAGAGGTCGACGGCCTTGGCGATGCGCGGCGTCGTGCCTGCGGGGCCGATGACCGACACCTTCGTGCCGGCCGTGACGTAGAGCCCCGCCTCGACCACCGAGTCGTCGCCGATCGAGATGCCGATGCCCGAGTTCGCGCCGAGCAGGGCGCGTTCGCCGATCGCGATGCGCTGCGTGCCGCCGCCCGACAGCGTGCCCATGATGGATGCCCCGCCGCCGACGTCGGTGCCGTCGCCGACGACGACGCCCTGCGAGATCCGGCCCTCGACCATCGAGGTCCCGAGCGTGCCGGCGTTGAAGTTGACGAAGCCCTCGTGCATGACGGTCGTGCCGGGCGCGAGGTGCGCGCCGAGGCGCACGCGCGAGGCGTCGGCGATCCGCACGCGCTCGGGCGTCACGTAGTCGGTCAGGCGGGGGAACTTGTCGAGTCCCTGCGCCTGGATGCCCGCGCGCAGCAGCGACGGGCGGAGTCGGTCGAAGTCGGCCGGATGCACCGGGCCGGCGTTGGTCCACACGACGTTCGGCAGGTGCCCGAACACGCCGTCGAGGTTCACGGTGTTGGGTCGGGCGAGCAGGTGCGAGAGCACGTGGAGCCGGAGGTAGGCGTCGGGCGTGCTCTCGGGCGCGGCGTCGAGGTCGATCTCGACGACGACCGCCTCGACGCGCACGGCGCGCCGCTCGTCCGGCCCGGCGAGCGAGGCGAACTCGGGGTCCAGCGCCGCGCCGGCGGGCGCCGCGCCGAGCGCGGGCGCGGGGAACCAGGTGTCGAGCACGGTTCCGTCGGCGGCGATCGTGGCGAGGCCGGCGCCCCACGCGGGACGGGCGGGCGAAGCGGAGTCGAGGGGCATGGCATCCAGCGTAACGACCGTGCGGATGCCTCGCCGCGGCGTTCGTAGACTGGGGTCATGCCCGAACGCGCCTTCGCCCCGCTCGACCTGTCCGCCGATTCGGTCGAGCTCACCCGGGCGATCTGCGACGTGCCGAGCGTGTCGGGCGACGAGGCGGCCCTCGCCGACCTGATCGTCGAGGCGCTCGCGGCCTTCCCGCACCTCGAGGTCATCCGCGACGGCGACTGCGTCGTCGCGCGGACGAACCTCGGCCGCGCGCGTCGGGTGGCGATCGCGGGCCACATCGACACGGTCCCGATCAACGACAACCTGCCGACCCGGTTCGAGGAGATCGACGGCGAGGCCTACCTCTGGGGGCGCGGCACGGCCGACATGAAGGGCGGCGTCGCGGTGCAGCTGAAGCTCGCCGCCGAGCTGGCCGAGCCCGTCCACGACGTCACGTGGATGTGGTACGACCACGAGGAGAAGTCGGCCGAGCTCAACGGCCTCGGCCGCCTCGCGCGCAACCGGCCCGACCTGTTCGAGGCGGACTTCGCGATCCTCGGCGAGCCGTCGAACTCGCGCGTCGAGGGCGGCTGCAACGGGACCATCCGCTTCGAGCTGCGCGCCTACGGCGTGCGCGCCCACTCGGCGCGCGGCTGGGTCGGCGACAACGCGATCCACAAGCTCGCACCCGCGCTCGAGCGCCTCGCGGCGTTCGAGGCCGAGACGATCGACGTCGACGGGCTCGCGTACCGCGAGTGCCTGAACGCGGTGGGCGTGACCGGCGGCGTCGCGGGCAACGTGATCCCCGACGAGGTCATGCTCCACGTGAACTACCGGTTCGCGCCGAGCCGCACGTCGGGCGAGGCGATCGACCGCATGCGCGCGCTGTTCCCCGAGTACGAGCTCACGGTCGTCGACCGCTCCGACGGCGCACGACCCGGGCTCGACGCGGACTTCGCGCAGGACTTCCTCGCGGCGGTCGGCGGAGACCCGGCGCCCAAGTACGGCTGGACGGATGTCGCGCGCTTCAGCGCGCTCGGCGTGCCCGCGGTGAACTTCGGCCCGGGCGATCCGTTGAAGGCCCACGCCGACGACGAACGCGTCGCGGTCGACCAGGTGCTCTCGTGCGAGCGGGCGCTGCGCGCCTGGCTGACCGGCGCCGCCTGAGCCGCCCGTGAGCCGCGCGACGGTGCGAGCACGGGAACCGGACTGGTTCCGCGTGCATCGCTGGTCGCCGCGCGTGCGCTGGCGGCTCCTGCCGTGGTGGGCGCGGGTCATCCTCGTCTACGGCGCCTCGCGCGTCGTGACGACCGTCTTCCTGCTGTGCTTCGCGGCCGCCCAGCCCGCGAGCCAGTGGACGGGCGCGCATCCGGGGCTCGTCGAGTACTCGACCATGTGGGATTCGCGGTGGTACGCGTGGATCGCCGACGCGGGCTATCCGAGCGAGCTGCCGCTCGCCGACGACGGCCACGTCGCCGAGAACCGGTGGGCGTTCCTGCCGGTGTATCCGGGGCTGATCGCGGCGCTCTCGTTCCTCGGCGTGCCGTGGGACCTCGCGGCGGTGCTCATCGCGACGGCGGCGGGCCTCGGCGCGGCGCTCGTGTTCCACCGGCTGATGAGCCGGTTCCTCGAACCGGACCGGGCGATGTTCGCGGTGGTCGTGTTCTGCGTCGCGCCCGCGTCGCCCGTGCTCCAGCTCGGCTACGCCGAGTCCCTCGGGTTCCTCCTGCTCGCGGTCGCGCTGCTCCTGCTGGTGGACCGGCGGTACCTCCTCCTGCTTCCCGTGCTCGCGCTGTGGGCGTTCACGCGGCCCGGCGCGCTCGCGTTCGCGCTCACGCTCGCGCTGCACTGGATCGTCAGGTGGATCCGCCGTCGGTCGGATCCGTTCCCGCCGCCGGAGCGCTGGGCGGCGGCGATCGCGGCGGTGTTCTCAGGCGCGGTCGGCCTCGCATGGCCCGGGATCGCCTGGATGGCGACCGGCGATCCCGCCGCCTACACCGACACCGAGCTCGCGTGGCGCTCGGCGTACATCGGCCGCGGCGAGCTCATGCCGTTCACGGCATGGTTCCAGTCGGGCGACTGGTGGATCGGGCGGCCGCTCGGCACGATCGCGGTCGTCGCGCTCGTCGTCGCCTTCGTGCTCGTGCTCTTCACGCCCGCCGTCCGCCGCCTCGGGATCGACCTCCGGCTCTGGCTCGTCTCGTACGCGACCTACCTGCTCGCGGTGTTCTTCCCGCAGTCGAGCACGTTCCGCATCCTCGCGCCCATGTTCCCGCTCGCGGGTGCGCTCGCGGTGCCCCGGGCGCGCTGGTACCGCTGGACGCTCGTCGCCGTGCTGCTGGCGTTGCAGGTGGGGTGGCTCTGGATCTGCTGGGTGATCATCGGGTCGGACTGGACGCCGCCGTGATCGGAGACGATCCGGGTCGCCGTGTGACGGACCGCTCCTCCACAGGTCGGGGCAGTGTTCCGCGGGGGCTCGCGGGCGAGAGATAATGGAATCTCAGCCACGAAAGGGGTAGCTCAATGGCGGCCATGAAGCCACGCACCGGAGACGGGCCGATGGAGGCTGTGAAGGAGGGTCGACTCATCATCGTGCGGGTTCCGCTCGAGGGTGGAGGTCGCCTCGTCGTCTCGGTGAACGACGCAGAGGCCAAGGAGCTCTACGACGTCCTCGGCGGCGTCGTGAATCCCGCCTGAACAGGCGTGCCGGGCGCCCGTGCCGCTGAGCGGCCGGGCGCCCCCTCCTCGCTCCAACCGCCGTGCGCGGCATCCGAGCGGGCCGACGGAGTCGTCGAGGGAGCCTCAGGCGCCCAGCTTGACGATCTGCAGCAACCCGTCGCCGGCCGGTGAGATCGCGGTCGACACCGCGGAGGATCCCGCGAGCTCGCCGATGAGCGTGCGGAACGCCACGGCCGACTCGTCGCGCTTCGCCGGGTCGGCGACCCGGCCCTTCCAGAGCGCGTGCGCGACGACGACCGTGCCGCCCGCCTTCGCGAGCCGCAGGCCGTGCTCCACGTACTCGATGACCGAGGCGGGATCCGCGTCGATGAAGACCAGGTCGTAGGACGCCTCGTTCATGCGCGGCAGGACGTCGCTCGCGCGTCCGGCGATGAGCCGGACCCTGGCCGCCGGGATGCCGGCATCGGCGAAGTTCACGCGGGCCTGCTGCTGGTACTCGGTCTCGAGGTCGATCGACGTGAGCAGCGAGCCGCGTGCGGCCTGGAGCATCGACAGCCCCGAGACGCCGACGCCGGTGCCGACCTCGATGATCGCCTCGGACCGTGAGGCCGCCGCGATCACCGCGAGCTGCGCCGCGACGGCGGGCGAGACCGCCTCGATGCCGAGCTCGAGCGACTGCTGGCGTGCCCGGGACACGGCGTCCGTTTCGACGGTCGATTCGTCGACGTACTTCCAGTTCAGGTCGTGTTCCGACACGTGGCGACTCCCGGGGCTTGCTCAACCCCCAAGGATAGGGGCCGCGGCGGCCGCCCGACGTGCGCCTCGCCGCCGTCTATCCTTGAGGGGTGTTCGGTCTGACGTTCGAGAAGCTCCTCATCATCGGGGTGATCGCCGTCTTCCTGCTCGGCCCGGAGCGCCTGCCGCACTACGCGGCCAAGCTCGGCCAGCTCGTCCGCTCGCTGCGCGACCTCGCGAACGGCGCGAAGGACCGGATGCGCGAGGAGATGGGCCCCGAGTTCGACGACGTCGACTGGCAGAAGCTCGACCCCCGGCAGTACGACCCGCGACGGATCATCCGCGAGGCGCTGAGCGACGCCGATCCGTTCGCCGAGCCCGCGCCGTCCCGCCCGGTCGTCGCGCGCGCGTCGGTCAACGAGAACTCCGCCTACCTCCAGCGCAAGCGGCAGCGCGAGGCGCTGGGCGCAGGCGAGGCCGCCCCGTTCGACACCGAGGCGACCTGACGGCCCGGCTCAGCTCCGGCGGATCGCGCGCAGCGTGCGGGTCAGCAGCAGGAACGGGCCCTCGAGGCGGGCGACGTCCGCACCGGACCTCGGCAGCTGCAGGATGCCGGTCGCGCGCGACACCGTGACCGCGTCGACGAAGCGGAGCAGGCCCTCGCGGCCGTTCCGGCGGCCGAGCCCGGAGGCCTTCACGCCGCCCATGGGCGCGGCGACCGAGCTGAACGAGCCCCGGTAGGCCTCGTTGACGTTGATGCTGCCGGCCAGGAGCGCGTCGGACACGCGCTTCGCCGTGCGCGCGGACCGCGTCAGCACGGAGGCGTTCAGCCCGTACTCGCTCGCGTTCGCGGCGAGCACGGCCTCGACCTCGTCGTCGACGATGTAGAGCGATGCGATCGCGCCGAACGTCTCGGCCGCGTAGACGTCCATGTCGGGTGTCACGCCCGTGAGCACGGTCGGCTCGAAGAACCACGGGCCGATCTCGGGCCTCGGATTGCCGCCGACGAGCACCGTCGCGCCCTTGGCGATCGCGTCGTCGAGGTGCGCCGTGACGCGCGCGAACTGCGCGGCGCTCGCGAGCGAACCGAAGTCGGACCCGTAGTCGAGCCCGGACCCCAGGCGGGGGTCGCGCAGCCGCTCGACGAGCGCGGCCGTGAAGGGCGCAGCGACCTTCCGGTGCACGTAGATCCGCTCGATGGAGACGCAGAGCTGGCCCATCGCCGAGAAGCAGCCGAACGCGGCATCCGCGGCCGCGTGGACCGGGTCGACGTCGTCGAGCACGATCATCGGATTCTTGCCGCCGAGTTCGAGGGATGCCCCGATCAGCCGCCGGCCCGCCTTCTCGGCGATGCGGCGCCCGGTCGCGGTCGAGCCGGTGAAGCAGATGTAGTCGACGGTGTCGGTGAGAGCCTCGCCGGCCTCCTCGGCGGAGCCCGTGACGACGGCCCAGAGCGCCTCGGGCACGCCCGCCTCGACGAACGCGCGCCGGAGCGCGAGGATCGACAGCGCGCCCTGGTCGTCGGCCTTCTGCACGACCGCGCAGCCCGCGGCCAGGGCGGGCACGACGTCCATCGCGGCGAGGCTGAGCGCGTAGTTCCACGGCGTGATGACGCCCGCGACGCCCTTCGGGCGGTAGCGCACTCGCGTGGTGACGAGGGTCGGCAGGCCCGCGCGGACGCGCCGGCCCTTCAGGACCCGGGATGCCTCGAGCGCGTTGTACCTCGTGACGGCCGCGGCCTGCACGACCTCCTCGAGGGCCTGGCCGCGGGTCTTGCCGCTCTCGACCTGCACGAGGTCGAGGAGGAGCTCGCGACGCTCGAGGATCAGGTCGTGCGCGCGCAGCAGCACGCGGCGGCGGTGGGCGAAGCCGGCGCGCGCCCAGGCGATCTGGGCGAGGCGGGCGCGGGAGACCGCGTCGACGACGTCGTCGGCGGTGGAGCGGGGGAGCTCGTGGTGGGTCTCGCCGGTGGCGGGCGTGGGCACGGCGACGCGCTCGGCGCCCGTCGCGACGACATCGTCGACGAGGGAGGCGAACAGGTCGGGGGTGGCCGTCGTGGCTGGCATGGCGGACAGTCTAGGTCACGTGTCCCACTTCTCGGTCGGCGCAGGTACACTCTCCCTCCATGGCCGCACCGGAGCATCAGTCCCTTTCGCGCGGCGTCGTCGCCAGGTACGCGATCGGATCGATCGGCACCGGAGGCTTCGCGACGCTGCCCGGACTCGTCCTCGTCTACTACCTGACCGACACCCTCGGCGTCGTGCCGCTGTTCGCAGGCCTCGTCGTGACCGCGGCGAAGGTGTGGGACGTCGTCATCGACCCCTGGATCGGAGACCGCAGCGACCGCGCCCTCGCGCGCCGGGGGACGCGTCGCGGCATGATGCTCGCGGGCGCGATCGCGCTGCCCATCGGGTTCGCGCTCACGTTCGCGGTGCCGGCCGGGCTCGTCCCCGGGGCATCCGCGGTCTGGGTCCTGCTCGCCTTCCTCGCGACCGCGACCGCGTTCAGCCTGTTCCAGGTGCCGTACATCGCGCTCCCGGCCGAGCTCACGCCCGGCTACGACGGGCGCACGCGGCTCCTCACGTGGCGCGTGGTCGTGCTCACACTCTCGATCCTCGCGTTCGGCGCGGGCGGGCCGGAGATCCGGGCCGCGTTCGAGGACGAGTACCTCGGCTACCTCGTGATGGCGATCGTCGCGGGCCTCGCGATCGGCGTCGGCATGCTCGTCGCGTCCACGGTCGCGCCCCGCGGCGCACGGTCCGCCGAGAACGCGGGTGCCGCGTCGGCCGACGCGCGCGCGGGCCTCGTCACGGCGTACCGCGACGGCATCGCGGCGCTCCGGCGGAGCATCCCGTTCCGCGCCCTGCTCGGCGCGTTCGTGCTGCAGGGCCTCGCGACCGGCCTCATGCTCGCGGGCGCCCAGTTCGTCGCGACCTGGGTGCTCGGCGACCCGCGCGCGACGACCTTCCTGTTCGCGTCGCTCATCGCCCCGGCCGTCGTGTTCGCGCCGATCTGGGGCCGGATCGCGCGCCGCGTCGGCAAGGAGCGCGGCTTCCGGTGGGCGACCCTCCTCTTCGTGGTCGCGACGGCCGCGCTCATCGGCATGATCTGGGCGCCGGGGCCCTGGATCTACGCGCCGGTGGCGGTCGCGGGCGCCGCCTACGCGGGCATGCAGTCGCTGCCCATGGCGATGCTGCCCGACGTCATCACGCACGACGCGCGACGCGAGGGCGTCGAGCGCGCCGGCAGCTTCAGCGGCGTCTGGACGGCGGGGGAGACCGCGGGCATGGCGCTCGGCGCCACGGTGCTCACCGTCGTGCTGGCCGTGACCGGGTACGTCGAATCCGTCGGCGACCAGGTCGTCGCGCAGTCGCCCGCCGCGATCGCGGGCATCGTGCTCGCGTTCAGCGCCGTCCCCGCCGCGCTCACCGCGCTGAGCCTGGTCGCCATCGCGAGGTACCCGCTCGGGCGCGCCGATGTCGACATCGAACCCGAAGCCCTGGAGGCATCCCGATGACCACGTTCCGACGCGACCCCGCGGACATCCTCGCCGAGCTCGCGACCCTGCGCGAGGCGGATGCCCCGACCCACGGCGGGCACGTGCTCGCCTACGTGTACGACGCCGGCATGCCCGAGCTCGACGCGCTCGCCTCCGACGCGGCGAAGCTCGTGCAGCCCGTGAACGGCCTCGATCCGACCACGTTCACGTCGGTCGCCGCCATGGAGCGGGCGGTCGTCGGGTTCGCTCGGGCCGCGTTCCACGGCGACGACGAGGTCGTCGGCTCGGTGACGTCGGGCGGCACCGAGAGCTGCATGCTCGCGGTGAAGGCCGCGCGCGACGCCTGGATCGCCCGCGGCGGCGAGGGCCGGGCCCGCCTCGTCGCGCCGATCACCGCGCACGCGGCCTTCCAGAAGGCCGCGAAGGCGTTCGGCCTCGAGTTCGACGGCGTGCCGGTGGATGCCTCGACGGGCGCGCCCGACCCCGCGGCGATCGCCGAGCGCCTCGGCGAGGACGTCGCGATCATCGTCGTGAGCGCGCCCTCGTACCCGTTCGCGACGCTCGACCCGATCGAAGAGGTCGCCGCGCTCGGCGCGGCCCGGGGCATCCCGGTGCACGTCGACGCCTGCATCGGCGGGTTCGCGCTCGCGTTCCAGGACGGGCTGCCCGCGTGGGACTTCGCCGTGCCCGGCGTGACGAGCCTGTCGGCCGACCTGCACAAGTACGGGTACGCGCCGAAGGGCGTGTCCGTGCTCCTCACGCGCGGACGCGACCTGCAGCGGCACCAGTACTTCGCGACGACCGCCTGGCCGGGATACCCCGTCGTGAACCCGACGCTCGCGGGCTCCAAGCCCGCCGGGCCGCTCGCCGCGGCGTGGGCGATCATCGAGGCGCTCGGCACCGAGGGCTACGCCCGACTCGCCGGTCGCGCGATGCGCGCGACGACCGCGCTCCGCGACGCGGTCGAGCGGATCGAGGGCCTGCGCGTCGTGGGCGACCCGGTCGGCCCGCTGTTCGCGGTCGCGACCGACGAGTCGGTCGGGCCCGACCGGCGCGTGGACCCGCACCACTGGGCCGACGCGGTCCGCGAGGCGGGGTGGGTCATCCAGCTGCAGCCCGCGCTGCGCCAGGCCGACGGCACGCTCCTGCCGCGCACGACGCACCTCACGGTCACGCCCGTGACCGAATCGGTGCTCGACACGCTCCTGCCGGTGCTCGCGGGCGCTGCGGACGCGGTGCGCGGGGTGCCCGCGGTCGACGGCGGTGCCGTGCTCGCCGGGCTCGCACAGGCGGCGCCCGGCGCCGCGGGTGTGCTCGCCGGCGGCGGCGCGATCGACTCCGACACGGCGGCGGGCCTCCTCGCGGCGATCGGGCTCGGGGCGGCGACGGACGGCTCGGGCGGTTCGCTGCCCGCGCGGATGGCGCCCGTGCTCGCGCTCGTCGAGGCGCTGCCGGCTCCCGTCACCGAGCGGCTGCTCGTCGAACTGCTGGCGCGGGTCGTGGAGCCGCGCTGAGGCGGGCTGTCGGGCGGGCGTGGTCTCGAGACGCGTCCGACTCCGTCGGGCGCTCCTCGACCACCGGGAGGGGGCGCTCCTGGACTACCGGGAGGGGGCGCTCCTCGACTACCGAAGGGGGCGCTCCTCGACCACCGGGAGGGATGACTCCTCGACCACCCGGCGTCAGCCGGTGGGCAGGCCGCAGCGCTCCGCGTAGTAGGCGTAGAGCTCGGAGCGCAGCGTGGTGCTCGCGGCGAACGGCACGGTGCCGCTCAGGCCGTCCGACGTCGTGACGTCGAACGGGAGGATGCTGCCGACCTTGTCCTCGGCGACGGCGTGCGCGTCGCATCGGTTCGGCGCGACCGCGAGTTCGAGCGTCGAGGGCGGGTCGTCCGCGGCGACGTCGAGGTCGAGCACCCAGTCGTGGGCGCCCTCGGCCTGGATGAGGGTCGTGCCGCTCACCAGGTCGATGCGGAAGCTCCCGGCGCCCGATCCGGCCGGCGCGATCGCGACATCGATCACGGCGCGGCGGTCGGCGCCCGATCCGGTGCTCCGGAGGTGGTCGGGCAGCGTGATGGCCGCGATCCCGGCGACGGCCTCGCCCAGGCAGGCCTGGTCGTGGATCCGCGCGAGCGCGCCGTAGGCGTCGTCCGCAGGCAGCTCGCCGCGCGCGGACCCCGCCTCGGAGACGACGTCGAGCTCGACCGTGATCGGGTCCGGTGCGGCGTCGCAGATCGCGTCGGTCGGCGCGAGCCGGATCGCGATCGCCCGTCCCGCCGGGAAGTCCGTCGGATCGTCGTCGGCGATGCCCGGCTCGAAGCCCGCTGTGCGCACCTTCAGCGAGCGGACCGTGATCGGCTCGTCGCGGCCGTTCTCGACGAGGACGAAGATGCGTCCGCCCGCGACATCCACCCGGCCCTGCCCGACGCTCACCGTGATGTCGGCGAGTCCCGCCGGATCGACCGGTTCGGACGGCGACGCCGTCGGTGCGCAGCCCGCGAGCAGCGCGGCGAGCAGGGCCGCGACCGCGATCGCCGGGTGGGACGCGCGCGGGCGGGGCATCCGCTCACCTGACCGAGACGTCGAGCCGGCGGCCCAGGAGCGAGCGCGGCCGGGACGCGAGCGCGGCCGCGACCTGCTCGATCGCGCGCGCCGCCGGGTCGTCGGGCTCGGCGATGACGACGGGCACGCCGTCGTCGCCGCCGCGCCGGAGCGCGACGCTGAGCGGGACGCTCGCGAGCAGCGGCACCGGCGCGTCCTGCCCCTCGGAGAGGCGTCGGGCGACCTCCGCGCCGCCGCCCGAGCCGAACAGCTCCAGCACCGCGCCGTCCGCGCCCGTGAACGCGGCCATGTTCTCGACCACGCCGACCACCTGCTGTCCGGTCTGGCGCGCGACGACGCCCGACCGCTCGGCCACGTCGGCCGCCGCCGCCTGCGGCGTCGTCACGACGACGACCTCGGCGTTCGGCAGGAGCTGCCCGAGCGAGATCGCGATGTCGCCCGTCCCCGGCGGCAGGTCGACGAGCAGCACGTCGAGATCGCCGAAGTGCACGTCGGTCAGGAACTGCTGAAGGGTCCGGTGCAGCATCGGGCCCCGCCAGGCGACCGCGACGGAGGACGCGCGCCCGCCGGGCTCGGCCGGCTCGACGAACATCCCGATCGAGACCGCCTTCACGCCGTGCGCGACCGGCGGCAGGATCATGTCGTCGACGCGCGTCGGGCGGACGGCGGTGCCGTCGGCGTCGACGAGCCCGAGCAGGCCCGGGATCGAGAAGCCGTGCACGTCCGCGTCGACCAGGCCGACCGACAGCCCGCGCGCCGCAAGCGCGACCGCGAGGTTCGCGGTGAGCGTCGACTTGCCGACGCCGCCCTTGCCGCTGGTCACGGCGATCACGCGCGTGAGCGTGCCCGGGCCGAACGGGTTCGTCCGTGCGGCCCGGCCGCCGCGCAGCCGCTCGGTGAGGGCCGCCCGCTGCTCGGGCGTCATGACCGAGAGCACGACGTCGGCATTTCCCGCACCGACCGCGGACTCGGCAGCCTGCCGGACGTCGCGTTCGATGCGGTCGCTCGCGGGGCATCCGACGATCGTGAGTCGCACGTCCACGCGCACCCGGCCGTCGTCGCCGACGGCGACGCCGCCGACCATGTCGAGCTCGGTGATGGGCTTGCGGATCTCCGGGTCGATCACGCCGCCGAGCGCGGCGCGGACGCGGAGCTCGAGTTCCGCCGCGTCAGGAGGCGGGAGCGGCGGCACGCTCGGCCTCCTCCTCGTCGCGCCGGTCGAGCTCCTCGAGCACCTGCCGGAGCTCGGAGCGGATGAAGTCCTTCGAGGCGAGGTCGCGCACCGCGAGCCGCAGCGCCACGACCTCGCGCGCGAGGTACTCGGTGTCGGCGAGGTTGCGCTCGGCGCGCTGGCGGTCCTGCTCGATCTGCACGCGGTCGCGGTCGTCCTGGCGGTTCTGCGCCAACAGGATGAGCGGCGCCGCGTACGAGGCCTGCAGCGACAGGATGAGCGTCAGCAGCGTGAAGTTGGTCGCGCGCGGATCGAACTGCACGTCGGTCGGCATGAAGCTGTTCCAGCCGAGCCAGACCAGCACGAACACCGTCATGCCGATGAGGAAGCCCGACGTGCCCATGCCGCGCGCGAACGCCTCGGAGAACCGCCCGAAGCGGTCCTTGTCGCCCCCGCCGAAGGGCGCAGATCGGCGCATGCCCTTCGGGGTCTCGAATCGCCGGTCGTCGACGTCAGCGCGTGCCATCTCCTGCCCTCCTTCCGTTCGGGATCGGGATGCTCCCCGTGTTGAGCTGCGCGCGGACGCTCGCCTTGCGCGTCACGTCGGATTCCTCGGGATGACTTCGCCAGTCGTCCGGCAGCAGGTAGTCGAGCACGTCGTCGACGGTCACGACGCCGACGAGGCGGTGCTTCTCGTCCACGACGGGCACGGACACGAGGTCGTAGCTCGCGAGGATGCGGCTGACCTCGGCGGCCGACGTGTCGGCGCGCACCGGCTCGAGGCCCTGGTCGAGCAGGGATCCGAGGCGCTCGTGCGGCGGGTAGCGGAGCATCCGCTGGAAGTGCACGACGCCGAGGAACCGGCCGGTCGGCGGCTCGTACGGCGGCAGGGTGACGCAGACCGCCGCGCCGAGCGCGGGCGGCAGGTCGTGGCGTCGGATCAGCGCGAGGCCCTCGGCGACGGTCGCGTCGGCCGAGACGATGATCGGCTCGGTCGTCATGAGGCCGCCCGCCGTGTCGGCGCCGTAGGCGAGGAGGAAGCGGACGTCGTCGGCCTCCTCGCTCTCCATGAGCTCCAGCAGGTGCTCGCCGCGCTCCTCCGGGAGCTGGGCGATGAGGTCGGCGGCGTCGTCGGGCTCCATGTGGTCGAGCACGTCGGCGGCGCGGTCGTCGCCGAGGCTCGAGATGATCTCGACCTGGTCGGCCTCGCGCATCTCCTCGAGGACGTCGGCGAGACGGTCGTCCGAGAGCTCCTCGGCGACCTCCTGCCGGCGCTGCGGCGACAGGTCGAGCAGCGTGTTCGCGAGGTCGGCGGGCTTGAGCTCCGAGTAGGTCGCGATGAGCGCCTCGGCCGACTGCGCCTCGCCGACCGCGATCTGCTCGCGCACCTCGCGCCACGTGACGTACGCCGACGGACCCTTCGTGAAGGGCGTCGCGCCCTTGGGGCGGCGGACGAAGAGCTGCGCGACCTCCCACTCGCCGGGGTCCTGCTCCTCGATCGCGACATCCTCGACGCTCGCGAAGCCGGAGCCGTCGTTGAAGGCGACCTTGCGCCCGAGCATCTCGGCGATCACGCGGACCTCGCCGCCGCGCTGCTCGAACCGGCGCAGGTTCATCAGCCCGGTCGTGATGACCTGGCCGCCCGCGATCGAGGTCACGCGACCGATCGAGAGGAACACCCGGCGCTTGCCCGGGATCTCGACGATGAGTCCGACCACGCGCGGCGGGTCGTCCCGTCGATAGACGACGAGCACGTCGCGCACGCGCCCGACCCGATCTCCGGCGGGGTCGAACACGGCGGACCCGGCGAGTCGGGCGACGAAGACTCTCGTGGCGCTCACGCCTACAAACTTAGCCCCGGTCGCGTGCATCCGGCCGTCACGCGGTCACCGGCACCCGGGCCGTCGGCGGTCCGCTCCGCGCCGCCGGGCGCGGCGGGCCGGCGCGATCGTGCGCGCACGCCGGCGGGATCGGCCGCGCGTGGGAGAATGGGCGGATGAGCACCCCGAGCCCGTTCGGCAGGCGCATGGCACAGCGGTTCCCGACGTTGCCGACGGGCGAGACCGTGGCCGGCTACGAGACGTACCAGGAGGCCCAGGCCGCCGTGGACCGGCTCGCCAAGGCCGATTTCCCGGTGCGCGAGCTGTCGATCATCGGCACCGACCTCACGAGCGTCGAGCGCATCACGGGCAAGCTCACGTGGGGTCGCGCCGCGGGCGCCGGCGCGCTGTCGGGCGCGTGGTTCGGCCTGTTCCTCGGCCTGCTGTTCTTCATCTTCTCGCCGACCGGGACGGGCATCGGCCTGCTCGCGTCCGCGGTCCTCATCGGTGCCGGCTTCGGCATGATCTTCGGGCTCGTCACGTACTCCGCGAACCGCCGCCGACGCGACTTCACCTCGACCATGCAGGTCATCGCGACCCGGTACGCGATCATCGCGCACTCCGCGCACGTCGAGCGGGCCCGCAGCGTGCTCGGCGTCGAGGCGCCGGGGCCGCGGACGGGCTCGACGCCGGCGTGGCGACCCGATGCCGCCGGGCCCGAGGCGGCGCGCCCGGAGCCGGTGCGCCCCGAGGCCCCGAAGCCGGTCGCCGAGCCGGCCCCGACCCCGCGGGTCGACCCGGACGCCCCGCCGCCCAGGACCTACGGCGAGGCGCAGGATGCGGCGCGCAAGGCTCGCGCGCGGGCGGCCGCCGAGGCGGCGCCGCCGCAGTACGGCGAGCGCACCGCGCCGGATGCCACGGGGTCGGATGCCACGGGACCGGATGCCTCGGAGCCCGACGCCTCGGACGCCGACGAGGCATCCGCTCGCTGAGCGCCGCGCTCGCGCCGGACGCCCCGCTCACTCGCGCCGCTCACCGCGCTCGCCCGCGCCGGAATCCGGTTCCGGCGATCGAAGCCGTTCCGGGCGTGCTTCGCCCGCCGGAACGTGCTTCGAACGTGAACCGGCCCCGGGTCAGCGACCCGCGCCGCGCACCCAGGCCTCGACCTCGTCGGCCGTGCGCGGGATCGCCGCGGACAGGTTCTCCGCGCCGTCGGCCGTGACCAGGATGTCGTCCTCGATGCGCACGCCGATGCCGCGGAACTCCGCGGGCACGGTCAGGTCGTCGGGCTGGAAGTAGAGCCCGGGCTCGATCGTGAAGACCATGCCGGCCTCGATCACGCCGTCCAGGTACAGCTCGCGGCGCGCCTGCGCGCAGTCGTGGACGTCGAGCCCGAGGTGGTGGCTCGTGCCGTGCACCATGTACCGGCGGTGGTACTGCTTGTCGGGCTCGAGCGACTCCTCGGCCGAGACCGGGAGGAACCCCCACTCGGCGGTCTTGCGCGCGATCACGGCCATCGCGGCGGCGTGCACCTCGCGGAACACGGTGCCGGGCCGCACGATCGCGAACGCCGCGTCGGCCGCCTCGCGCACGGCCTCGTAGACGAGGCGCTGCACGTCCGAGTAGGTCCCGTTCACGGGGAAGGTGCGGGTGATGTCGGCCGTGTAGTAGCTGTCCGCCTCCACGCCGGCGTCGAGGAGCACCAGGTCGCCGGGGGCCACCGGGCCGTCGTTCCGGGTCCAGTGCAGGATCGTGGCGTGCGGGCCCGCCGCGGCGATCGAGCCGTAGCCGACGTCGTTGCCGTCCAGGCGCGCGCGGGTCGCGAACACGCCCTCGATGACGCGCTCGCCGCGGACCTCGCCCGTGATGCGGGGGAGCTCCCGGAGCACCTCGCCGAACCCGCGCGCGGTCGCCGCGATCGCGGCGCGCAGCTCGGCGATCTCGTACGCGTCCTTCACCAGCCGGTGCTCGCTCAGCACGCGGGCCAGGTCGGCGTCGGGTTCGTGGTCGGTCCCGACCTCGAGGCTGAACGGCGCGTCCTGCGCGTTCGTCGAGAGCGCCCGCTCGGCGGCGAACCGGATGCGCGCGTGGTCGACCTTCTCCGTGAGGGCGGCATCCGCCTCGCGCACGACCATGGTCGCGGTGTCGACGCGCTCGACGATGGCGTCGAACTCGCCGAGGTCGCGCGTGCCGACGCCGAGGTCGGCGGCGACGTGCGCGAGCGACGGCCGCGGGCCGATCCAGAATTCGCCGATCGCGGGGTTCGCGTAGAACTCCTCGGTGTCGCGCCCGGCGCGCTCGCGGAAGTAGAGCGTCGCGAGGTGGCCCTCGCCGCCCTCGGGCTCGAGCACCAGCACGGCGCCGGGCTCGGAGTCGCTGCCCCACCCGGTGAGGTAGGCGAACGCGCTGTGCGCGCGGAAGGGGTAGTCGGTGTCGTTCGCGCGCTGCTTGAGGTCGCCCGCCGGCACGATGAGGCGCATGCCGGGGAACTCCGCCGAGAGGCGGGACCGGCGCTCGGCCGCGTACGCGGCGGATTCGCGCGCTGCGGGCAGCGCCTCGTCGCGCTCGGCCCAGCCGCTGCCGATGTACTCGCGGAAGCCGTCCGAGGTCGGCGTGGTCGACCGGTTCGCGTTGCGCCCGCCCTCCTCGGCGGTGGCCTCGGCGGCCGGTTCGGCGGGTGCGGTGCTGGTGTCGGTCGTCTCGGACATGCCGTCCATTCTCGCACCGCGCGGCTGGGGGTCGGCGGGGTGCGGGTGCGCTCAGCCTGCGCGGACGAACGTCGCGACCACGGGCCGGTGGTCGCTGCCCGACCCGTCGAGCTCGCCGACGACGCGGAACGACACCGCCCGCCAGTCCGGCGTCGCGAGCACGTGGTCGATGGGGCTGCCGAGCAGTTCCGGGGCCCAGGACGGCCACGTGCCGAGTCCCGCCGCGCCCGTCACGTCCGCGGCGTCGCGACACCGGCCGAGGTCGCCGCCGTCCACGCCGCGGCCGGCGAAGTGGTCGAGGGTCGCGTTGAAGTCGCCCGCCATGATCACGCCGTCGTCGCCGTCGCCGTCGCCGTCGCCCTCGTCGCCGTCGCACAGGGAGGCGAGCCAGTCGAGGTCGCTCCGCCAGTTCCGCAGCTCCCACCGGATCGGCGCGACCGCGTGCGCTGCGACGATGGTCGGGCCATCGCCGGACGCGGACTCGGCGACGACGGTCGGCAGCGTGTTCGTGTTGTCCGGCGGGCCCGGCCACTCGGGGCTCACGACCCGATAGTCGCCGAGCGCGGGCGACACGAGCAGCGTGGTCGAGCGCGCCTTCGAGATCTCGTCGAACGCGATCGAGTGCACCCACATCGGCGAGCCCGCCTCGCCCATGCGGACCGCGACCTCCTCGCCGACCTCGCCGGTCGTCTCCGGGAGCACGACGATGTCGGCGCCCTCGTCGACCGCGAGGTCGACGATCTGCTGCGGGTCCGGCACCTCGCCGTAGGTGTTCCACGACAGCACCGTGATCGCGTCGTCGGGCCCGGCGCCCGGCGTCGCCGAGCCGAGCCCGCGGTTGACGAGGACCGCGGCGTTGCCGAGCGCGAACACGACGAGCACGAGCGCGAGTGCGAAGCACGTCGTGCGGATGGCCCGGATCGCGCCGAGCGTGCCGAACAGCACGGCGGCGGCCACGGCGACGAGCGCCGCGGTCCCGCGCAGGGCGACCACGTGGGCCGCGATCCACTGGTCGTTGAGCCCGAACGCCTGCGGCCAGAGCAGGATCGCGCCGACGACGGTCGCGACGGCGACGACGAGCCAGCCGAGGAGCCGGGGGAGCATCCTCCCAACCTATGACAGGGTGCCGCCGGCGGTTGCCGCGGCAGGCTGGCGGTCCGCTGTGAGTCCACGGCCTAGCATGGGGTCATGCCACCCGCCGAGCCCGCCGCCGTCGGCGGGGCCGACCTCCACGTGCACTCGACCGTCTCCGACGGGACGGTGGAACCGGCCGACCTGCTCGCCGAGGCCGCCGCGGTCGGCCTCGAGGCGATCGCGCTCACCGACCACGACTCGACGGCCGGCTGGGCCCACGCGGCCGGAGCGGTCGCGGCGACGGGCGTCGCGCTCATCCCCGGCATCGAGCTCACCACGCGCGAGGCCTACACGAGCGTCCACCTGCTCGGGTACCTCCTGGACCCCCACGATCCGGGGCTGCTCGCCGAGACGGCGCGCATCCGCGAGTCCCGGCTCACGCGTGCCGAGGAGATCGTGCGGCGCATCGCCCGCGACTACGACCTGGACTGGGACGACGTGCTCGCCCAGACGGCCGAGGGCGCGACCGTCGGCCGCCCGCACATCGCCGACGCGCTCGTCGCGCGCGGCCACGTGCCGACCCGCTCCGACGCGTTCGCCGGCATCCTGCACCCGCGCACCGGCTACGTGCAGCCGCACTACGCGCCCGACCCGCTGACCGGCATCCGGCTGATCCGCGCGGCGGGCGGGGTGCCCGTGCTCGCGCACCCGGGCACGAGGGGGGCTGATCGCGTGCTGCCGGACGAGCGGATGGCCCGCCTCGTCGATGCGGGCCTGTTCGGCCTCGAGATCGACCACCCCGAGAACCGGCCCGACGCGCTGCCGCGGCTTCGGCGGCTCGCGGAGCGGTTCGGCCTCGCGATCACGGGGTCGAGCGACTACCACGGCGCGGGCAAGCCGAACCGGCTCGGCGAACGCCGGACCTCGGAGGACGTGGTCCGGCGCATCCTCGCCGAGGGGACCGGCTCGAAGCCGATCCGGCCCTGACCGGAGTCGGCCGCGCGATCAGGCCTGCGGCGCCGCCGGGGCCTGGCCGCCGCCCGACCGCGAGCCGCCCCGACGACGGCGGCGCCGACGCGGCGCCGCGTTCCCGTCGTGGTGCTCGTGGCCCTTGCCGTCGTGCGTGCCGGCGCCCGGTTCGCGGGACTCGCCGGATGCCTCGGTCGTCGTCGTCGCGGCCTCCGTCGACCGCTCACCGGTGGAGGCGCCGCCACGGGTCCGCGTGCGCGTCCGCGACCGGGGCGCGCGGGGCTCGCCCTCGGGCGCCTCGCTGCGGCCCGCCGTGCTCGACCGGCTCGCCGACGCGGCCGCAGCCGCCGGCTTCAGGCGGCCCTTCGTGCCGGCGGGGATGGCGAGGTCCTCGAACAGGTGCGGGCTCGACGAGTAGGTCTCGGTCGGCTCGGGCTGGCCGAACTCGAGCGCACGGTTGATGAGGGCCCACTTGTGCAGGTCCTCCCAGTCGACGAAGGTCACCGCGATGCCGGTCTTCCCGGCGCGGCCGGTGCGGCCCGCGCGGTGCAGGTACACCTTGTCGTCGTCGGGGATCGTGTGGTTGATGACGTGGGTCACGTCGTCGACGTCGATGCCGCGCGCCGCGACATCCGTGGCGATCAGGACGTCCTTCTTCCCGGCCTTGAACGCGGCCATCGCCCGCTCGCGCTGGTCCTGGCCGAGGTCGCCGTGGACGGCGGCGGCGTTGAAGCCGCGGTCGTTCAGCTCCTCGACGAGCCGGGCCGCTGCGCGCTTCGTGCGCGTGAAGATGACCGTCTTGCCGCGGCCCTCGGCCTGGAGGATGCGCGCGATCACCTCATCCTTGTCGAGCGAGTGCGCCCGGTAGATGAGGTGCTTGATGTTCGCCTGCGTGAGGCCCTCGTCGGGGTCGTTCGCGCGGATGTGGATCGGCTTCGACATGAAGCGGCGCGCGAGCGCGACGATCGGGCCCGGCATGGTGGCCGAGAAGAGCATGGTGTGGCGGTTCGCGGGGGTCTGCGCGAACAGCTTCTCGATGTCGGCGAGGAAGCCGAGGTCGAGCATCTTGTCGGCCTCGTCGAGGACCATCTCCTGGACGTCCTTCAGGCTCAGCAGGCGCTGGCCGGCGAGGTCGAGGAGGCGGCCGGGCGTGCCGACGACGATCTGCGCGCCCGCCTTCAGCTGCTCGATCTGGCCCTCGTACGCCTTGCCGCCGTAGATCGAGACGACCTTCGTGGGGCGGTTCGAGGTCGCGAGCTCGAGGTCCTCGGTCACCTGGACGCACAGCTCGCGCGTCGGGACGACCACGAGCACCTTGACCCCTGGCTCGGGGACGTCGCCGATGCGCTGGATGATCGGGAGGCCGAAGCCGAAGGTCTTGCCCGTGCCGGTCTTGGCCTGGCCGATGATGTCCTGGCCGGAGAGGGCGAGGGGAATGGTCTGCTGCTGGATGGGGAAGGGCTCGGTGATGCCCTTCCCGGCGAGTGCGTCGACGATGTCGGACGCGATGCCGAGGTCTGCGAAGGTGCTCAAAGAAGTGGTCTGCCTGTCGGTGTCGGGGCTGCCGGTGTCGTTGCCGACAGCGTCGAGGAGGGTGAGCGCCCTGATTCCCTGCAGGCGCCCGGTCGCGGCTCCGTCGTCCGCGTACCCGACCACCCTATCGGAGCGGGAGCCGCGCACCCCGGGGATATGCTGAACGGGTGGTGACGTGGAGCAAGCGGGGCGGCGTGCGCCCCGAGGCGGGGATGCGTCCGTTCGTCGCCCCGACCACCCTGACCAAGGTCGATTTCACGGACCTGACGCCCGACCCGCTCGCGTTCCTCGGGCAGGCGGCGACGATCCAGCTCGAGGCGTTCGAGGCGCTCGCGAGGGCGGTCATCGAGGCGCCCACGTTCGCCGACAAGGAGGGGCTCTCGGCGGCTGCGGGCGTCGCGCTGCGCAAGCACCACGCGCTCATCGCCGAGCTCCGCCGCGAGGGCGTCGAGCCGGTGTCGATGATGGAGCCGTTCGCGTCGGGCGCGGAGCGCTTCCGCGAGGTGATCGCGGGGAGCACGTGGCACGAGCTCCTGCTCGGCATCCACGTGGCGACCGGATTCCTCGACGAGTTCTTCGTGCGCCTGTCCGGCGGCCTCCCGACCGAGCTCGCCGGCCGCGTCCGGGGCATCCTCTCGGAGGCGGGCGCCGGGCCGGTGCTCGCCGGCATCCTGCAGTCCTCGATCGCGGCGCAGCCGGGACTCGCCGACCGGCTCGCACTGTGGGGCCGCAGCATCGTCGGCGACTGCCTGCTGGTCGCCCGGTCCGCATTGCGCGAGGCCGAGCGGCCGAGCCACGTGCACGACGAGGCCGAGCCGGTCTTCACCGAGCTCATCGCCGAGCACACGCGCCGGATGGACGCGCTCGGCCTGACGGCCTAGTCGCCGACGGCCCGGGTTGCGACGCGATCAGCGCCGCGTGCGATCAGGCGCGCCGCGCGATCAGGCGCGCCGCGCGCTCCGGCCCGGGCGCGAGAGGCGCTCGAACAGCTCGGCGTCCGCGCGCTCGCGGCTCGGCCCGATCAGGAGGGCGACGAGCGCCGAGACCACGCCGGCCGCGGCGAGCGCGACGACCCAGATCCAGCCGCCGTCCCACGCCCAGCCGAGCCAGGTCAGCGCGACCCAGACGACGGCCGCGACGCCGGCGCCGACCGCGGGCACGAGGATCGTGCCGTAGGTCGCGCGCCGCGGAAGCAGGTAGCGGGCGGCGAGGCCGAGGATGGCTCCGCCGAGCGTGACGAACAGCAGTTCCATCAGGCGACGAACCCGACGCGACGCGATTCCTCCGAGCCGATCTCGACGTAGGCGAGCGCCGCGCTCGGCACGACGTAGACGTTGCCCTTCGAGTCCGTGAGCCGGAGCTGCGCCTTCCCCGCCAGCGCGTCGGCGACTGCCTGCTCCACCTCGGCCGCCGTCTGGTCGGTCTCGAAACCGAGCTCGCGGGGGGAGTTCTGGATGCCGATGCGAACGTCCACGGGTACGCCTTTCTGTCGTCGTGCCCACACTACGACACGGCCCACGGGGGCCCGGTCGCGTTCACTGTCGGCGGAACGGGTTACGGTGACGGCATGCCCGATTCCCCCACCCTCCGCGAGCGGTCCGAGCTGCTCCCGGCGCTGGTCGATCCGGCCGGCGCGGACGCCGGATCCGACGTCGCGGATCCCTCGCAGGCGGCGTCTCGCGGCGACCGCGAGCGCGTGCTCGGACTCGGCGCCCGGGCGTCGGCGGCGGTGTTCGGGGCGCCGGGGTCCGGCAAGACGGCGCACGTCGTCGACCTCGTCGCGGACCGCGTCGAACGGCTGGGGTTCACGACCGACGAGGTGCTCGTGCTCGCGGCGACGCGGCACACCGCGAACGACCTCCGCGACCGGCTCGCGGTGCGGCTCGGCGCGACCACGCGGGGACCGCTCGCGCGGACCGCGAACTCGGTCGGGTTCCAGGTCGTGCGGGCGCACCTCGGCACGTCGGTCACCCTGCTCACGGGAGCCGAGCACGACCAACTCATCGCCGAACTCGTGGAGGGCGGCATCCGCGACGGCGGCGGCGCCGACTGGCCGGAGCCGTTCGCACCGGACGTGCGCGTCCTGCGGGGATTCCGCTCCGAGCTGCGCGACCTGCTCATGCGCGCGGTGGAGCACGGCCTCGACGGCGCGGCGCTGCGCGCGCTCGGGGAGCGGGGCGGGCGGCCGGAGTGGATCGCCGCGGGCGACTTCCTCGCCGAGTACGACGAGGTGAAGGACGCGGTGCGACCCGACTCGTTCGACTCGGCCGAGCTCGGGGCGTTCGCCGCGGCGGTGGTCCGACGGTCGGTGGAGGACCCGGCCGCGGAGGCCGCCCTCGGCCGGCTCGCCGGGCTCCGCCTCATCGTGGTGGACGACGCGCAGGAGGCGACCGAGGCGACCGCCGACCTCCTCGCGGCCTTCGCGCGCCGCGGGGTCGCGATCGTCGCGTTCGGCGACCCCGACGTCGCGAGCAACGGCTTCCGGGGCGGGCGCCCCGAGCTGCTCGGCGTGCTCGACGGCGTCGTCGGCGGCCCCGTCGAGCGCATCGTGCTCGGCGCCGGGCATCGTGGGCGGCCGGCGATCCGGACCCTCGTGTCGGGCATCACCGCCCGGATCGGCGCCGCGCTCGGCGGCACGCACCGACTCCAGCCCGACGAACGGCCCGACGACGACCCGCTCGCGCCGATCATCGGCGTCGCGGCGCCGTCGCACGCCGGCGAGTGCCAGGCCGTCGCGGCGCTGCTGCGCGAGCGGCACCTGCTGGACGGCGTGCCGTGGTCGTCGATGGCCGTGGTCCTGCGCTCCGGCGGGGACCTGCCCGCGTTCGTGCGCGGGCTCGCGCTCGCCGACGTGCCGATGAGCGCCGATCAGGCGCGCACGCCGCTGCGGGATGCGCCGGCGGCGGCCGCGCTCCTCGTCGCGGCATCCGTCGCCCTCGACCGCGAGCCGCTGACCGCCGAACTCGCCGTGGAACTCCTCACCGGACCGATCGGCCGGCTGGACGGCGTCGGCCTCCGACGGCTGCGACTCGCGCTGCGGCACGAGGAGCTCGCGTCCGGCGGAACCCGCACGGGCGACGAGCTCCTCGTCGACGCGCTCGGCGCGCCGGGCGGGTTCGAGACCGTCGACGCGGCGCCCGCGCGACGGGCCGGTCACCTGGCCAAGCTCCTCGCGACGGCTCGGCGCGTCGGCGCGGAGGGCGGCACCATCGAGGAGGTGCTCTGGTCGCTCTGGGACGGCAGCGGGCTCGCTGCCGAGTGGGCGGCGCTCGCCGCCGGCACGGGCGTGCTCGCCGAGGAGGCCCACCGCGCGCTCGACGCGGTGGTCGCCCTGTGCGCCGCGGCCGAACGGTTCGTGGAGCGCGAGCCGGGCGCCCCGGCGCTGCGGTTCGTCGAGGACCAGCTCGCGAGCGAGCTGCCCGAGGATTCGCTCGCGCCGCGTCGCGCCGCCGACGCGGTGGTCGTCGGCACGCCGCCCGGACTCGTCGGCCGCGAGTTCGACGTCGTGGTGGTCGCGGGGCTGCAGGACGGCGTCTGGCCGAACACGCGCCCGCGCGCGACCCTGCTGCACGCCGACCTGCTGGCCGCATCGGTCGCCGCGGCCCGCTCGGGCGAGCCCGCCCCCGTGCCGGACTCGGTGAAGGCCGCGCGTGACTCGGCGCGGACCGACGAACTGCGCCTGTTCGCGCTCGCGGCGTCGAGGGCGCGGCGCCAGCTCGTCCTCTCGTGCACCGAGAACGACGAGGAGCAGCCATCGATCCTCATGGGACTCGCGCCCGATCGCGTCCGGAAGCCCTGGCGTCGACCGCTGCACCTCCGCGGGCTCGTCGGCGAGCTCCGACGCGAGGCGGTCGGCGAGGCCGCCGGCGCGGCGACACACGCCGCCGCGGGCCCGGGCGGGTCGGCGGTGCCCGCGACGCGCGGGGAGGCGGCCGCGGCGCGCGGGGAGGCGGCCGCGGCGCTCGCCATGCTCGCCGAGGCCGGCGTGCCGGGGGCGCATCCCGACGAGTGGTACGGCCTGCGCGAGCCATCCACCGAGGCGCCGATCGTCGACCTCGAGGGCGATCCCGAGGCGACCGTGTCGGTCTCGCCCTCGCAGATCGACCGTGCGGAGGAGTCGCCGCTCGGCTGGTTCGTCGACCACGTCGCCTCCCCGCCGTCCGGCGTCGCCGCCTCCATCGGGACCATCGTGCACGCCGTCGTCGAGGAACTGAGCGCGCGGCCCGACGCCGACGTGAGCGTCGCCGAACTCTGGTCCGGCGTCGAGGAGCGCTGGGCGCAGCTGCGCTTCGAGGCGGGCTGGGTCGCCGAGCGCGAACGCCGCGGCGCGCGCCGCATGGCCGAGGGGGCCGCCGAGTACCTCCAGGCGTTCGCCGACGAGGGCAAGGTCCTCCTCGGCGCGGAGGGCCGCTTCACCATCGTCGTCGGGAGGGTGCGCATCAACGGGAGCATCGACCGCGTCGAGGCGTCGCCCGACGGCACGACCGTGATCGTCGACCTGAAGACCGGGCGGCGGGCGCCGACCGGTCCGGAGACCGCCTCGCATCCGCAGCTCGCGGCCTACCAGCTCGCGGCCCGCCGCGAGGTCGTGCCGAGCGGCGGGCGGCACGGCGGCGCGAAGCTCGTCTACGTCGCGAGTCCCGCACGCGGCCTCGCGTACACCGAGCGGTCGCAGCAGCCCTTCGACGACGAGGCCGAGGCCGCGTTCATCGCCCGGCTCGAGGCCGTCGCGCAGACGATGGCGGGCGGATCCTTCGAGACCCCGGCCGACCTCGGGGTGCGATCGCGGTTCGGCGACTGGCACTACCGCGTCCAGGTCGTTCCGGCGGTGTCCGCGTGAGCGCGGCGGAAGCCCGCCCGGCGACGGGGCTCCCGGGCGAGTTCGCCGACGCGCCCGATCGCGTCCTCGGCGCGGTCGAGATCGCGGGCGCCCTCGGCCTGCACGCGCCGACCCCGGAACAGCGCGCCGTGATCGAGGCCGACCCCCGCGGGCGCGCGCTCGTCGTCGCCGGTGCCGGCAGCGGCAAGACCGAGACCATGGCGAACCGCGTCGTCTGGCTGCTCGCCAACCGGTACGTCGACGTCCCTGAGGTCCTCGGGCTCACGTTCACACGGAAGGCGGCGGGCGAACTCGCCGATCGCGTGCGCGAGCGCGTCGGCCAGCTCGCGGCCGCGCGGATCGCCGACATCGACCCCGATCCGCTCGAGGGCGCGGCGGTCGGCACCTACCACTCGTTCGCGAGCGCGATCTACCGCGAGCACGCCCTGCTCATCGGCCGCGAGCCGGACGCAGCCGTGCTCGGCGAGGCATCCGCGTGGCAGCTCGCGCGGTCGGTCGCGGCCGCCTCGACCGATGAGCGGCTCGTCGACCTCGACCTGTCGCTGGACCGGGTGACCGGCGCGGTGCTGGGGCTGAGTCGGGCGCTCGCCGAGAACGTCGCGGACAGCCGCGACGTCCGGGCGATGGTCGCCGACTTCCTGCGGATGGCCGATCTCCCGATCGGGCGGCCGCGCAAGCGCACGCCGTTCGAGTCGTTCACGACCGCGCTCGGGCACGTGGGCGCGCTGCCGGTCCTGCTCGACCTCGCCGACGCGTACGCCGAGGCGAAGCGCCGGCGCGGATACGTCGAGTTCTCCGACCAGGTCGCCCTCGCACTGCGGATCTGCACCGAGCACCCCGAGGTCGTCGCCGAGTACTGCGACCGCTACCGTGCGGTGCTCCTGGACGAGTACCAGGACACGAGCGTCGTGCAGACCCGGCTGCTCGCGACGCTGTTCGGCGGGACGTCCGTGATGGCGGTCGGCGACCCCGACCAGTCGATCTACGGCTGGCGCGGCGCGAGCGCGGCGAACCTCGCGCGATTCGGCCGGGACTTCGCCCCCGACGGCGACGACGCGGTGTTCGACCTGTCGACGAGCTGGCGCAATCCGCGCGTCGTCCTCGACGCCGCGAACCGGCTCATCGCGCCGCTCGGGGGCGGCGGCGTCCCGAAGGCGCCGCTGTCGGCGTCGCCGTTCGCCCTGCCGGGGCGGCTCGAGGTCGCATGGGCCGAGACCATCGAGGACGAGGCCGACCGCGTCGCCGCGTGGTTCGCCGACCGGCTCGCGGGCGAGGGAGGCGAGCGCCGATCGGGCGCGATCCTCTGCCGGACCATGGGCGTCGTCGGCGTGTTCGCGGGCGCGCTGCGCGCGCGCGGCGTGCCGGTGCATGTGCTCGGCGTCGCCGGGCTCCTCGAGCAGCCGGTCATCGCCGACCTCGTGTGCGCGCTCCGCGTGATCCACGACCCGACCGCGGGCGCCGAGCTCGTGCGCCTGCTCGCCGGCGCGCGCTGGCGCATCGGCGCGGCCGACCTCGTCGCGCTCCGTCGGCTCGCGGCCTGGCTCGGCGATCGGGATGCCGCCCGCCAGCGGCTCGACGACGACGTCCGTGCGGGACTGCGCGCGTCGATCGCCGCCGAGGAGTCGCCCTCGATCGTCGATGCGCTCGACTTCCTGCTCTCGGCGCCCGACGACCACCGCGCGCTCGCCGGATTCACGACCGAGGGGCTCGCCCGCATGCGCCGCGCCGGCAGTCAGTTGCAGGCGCTGCGCCGTCGCGTCGGGGTGGGGCTCATCGACCTCGTCGGCCTCGTCCAGCAGGAACTGCTCCTCGACATCGAGGTGCGCGCGAACGGCGACCAGCCGCTCGGGCCGCCGAGCTTGGAGGCGTTCGACGACCTGCTCGCCGGGTTCGTCGAGGTCTCGGAGTCGCCCACGCTGGGCGCGTTCCTCGGCTGGCTCCACGAGGCCGAGCAGCGCGACCGCCTCGCCCCGCGACAGGACGAGCCCGAGCCCGGCGCCGTGCAGGTGCTCTCGATCCACGGTTCGAAGGGCCTCGAATGGGACGTCGTCGCGGTGCCGCGCATGGTCGAGGACGAGCTGCCGTCGAAGCCCCGCACGACGAGCGGATGGGTCGCGCTCGGCGAGCTGCCGAACGAGTTCAAGGGCGACCGCGCGGAGCTGCCGGAGCTGGTCTGGCGCGGTGCGCAGAGCCAGCACGAGTTCGACGAGGCCATGACCGCGTTCCGCCTCGAGAACGGCGAGCGCGCGGCCGAGGAGGAGCGCCGGCTCGCGTACGTCGCCCTGACGCGCACCCGCAGCGACCTGCTCCTCAGCGGATCCTGGTGGTCGTCGCAGAAGACGCCGCGGGGGCCGAGCCCGTTCCTCCGCGAGGTCGTCGCGCTCGGGGCCGCGCTCGGCGACGCGCTGCCGGAGGCGCCCCTCGTCGAGGAGAACCCCAGGGCGGAGGCGAACGTCCGGGTCCGCTGGCCGATGGATCCGCTCGGCGAGCGACGCCCCGCGGTCGAGGCGGCGGCGCTCGCGGTCCGTGCCGCCGCAGACCTGCCGACCGGCACGGGCATCGGCCCGAGGCTCCGCTCCGAGCTCGACCTGCTGCTCGAGGAGCGCCGACGCCGGCTCGAGGGCGCGGTTCCGGGGTCGATCCCGACCAGGGTGCCCGCGTCGCGGTTCAAGGACTGGGTCGACGACCCGACGGCCGTGGCGGCCGAGCTCGCGCGCCCCATGCCGCAGCGACCGTTCCGGGCGACCCGCATCGGCACGCTGTTCCACCGCTGGGTCGAGCACCGCTCGAGCGGCGAGGGCGAGTCGTCGGCGCTCGACGCACTCGACCTCCTCGACGCGGCATCCATCCACGACGACGGCGCGGATCGCCGGCTCATCACCCCCGACGACGAGCGGATGCGCGCGCTGCAGGCGACGTTCGAGGCATCCGAGTGGGCGGGCCGGAAGCCCGCCGCGGTGGAGCTCGAGCTGCACCTCCCGATCGGCGAGCACGTCTTCATCTGCAAGATCGACGCGGTCTACGACGTCGATCCGGCCGGCGACGCCGGGCGGCGGGGCATCCGCGCGCAGGTGGTCGACTGGAAGACCGGCAAGGGGCCGCGCGACGCGCGCGACCTCGCGCTGAAGCAGACCCAGCTCGCGCTCTACCGGCTCGCGTACGCCCAGTGGTCGGGGATCCCGGTCGAGGCGATCGACGCGGTGTTCTACTTCGTCGAGGAGGACCGGGTCGTGCGTCCCGACGAACTGTCGGACGAGGTGTCGCTGCGTCAGGCCTGGTCGGCGGCCGTCGCGGCGTCGGGCGTCGGCGAGCCGGTCGGCGCCGCGCCCGGCGCGGCGGCCCGCCCCGGCGCGGCCGCCCGGTCGGCCTCGGTGGCCAGGTCGGGCTCCCCGGCCGGGCCGGGCTGAGCGGCCGTCCGTACCGGCTCGGCCGTCGGTTCCGGCTCGGCGGCGACGTCGCCCCAATCGCTCAGGTCGAGCGGGATCGGCGCCGTCATCGCCGGATCGGCCGTCGGTGCGCCGGCCGCGCGCTCGCGCGCGAGGTCGGAGAAGTCGTAGCTGTCGGTGAGCATCGCGCCGCCGGCCTCGCGGGGCGTGCGGTCGCGGGGCGTCCGATCGAGGAGTTGCTCGACCTCGGAGACCGCGAGGATCGGCCCGGTGTCGGTCGACAGCGGATCGCTCGTCCGGTCGTGCACGCTCGATACGAGGGCGTCGAGCATCGCGACCGCGTCCTCGACGATCGCATCGTCCCGCCGCTCGACGCCGTGGAGCAGCCAGCGGGCGAGCTCGAGCTCCCCGTACAGCAGCGCACGCGGGGCCAGGTGCGCGTCGGCGGCGCCCTCCCGTGACACCGTGTACGCCTCGAGTGCGCGCTCGGCATGCGCGCCGCGCGACGTGAGCAGCCAGTGCAGGTCCTGCGCGGGGTCGCCGACCGCGAGGCCCGACCACCCGATGATCCCGGTGACGCGATCGCCCTCGATGAGGAAGGACTCCGCGGTGAGCGTGCCGTTCACGACCGTCGGCTGGAACCGCCAGAGCGCCTCGTCGTCGGTCGCCTCCTCCCAGCGTCGGAGGAGCGCGGCGGGCAGCCGGCCCGTGTCGCTCGCGCGGTCGATCACGTCGACCACGGCCTCGCGGCACTCGGCGGACGTCCGGCGGTGGAGTCCGGCATCGACGATGAACCCGCTCGGGAGCGAGTGGATCGCCGCGATCGCGAGTCCGACCGCCTCGGCGAGCCGCTCGTGCTCGGTCAGCTCGTCGGCGTTGGCCGCGGCACCGGGAACGAAGTCGGTCACGATCGCGCGCGTCTGGTCGATCGGCGCCTGGCCGATCACCTCGGGGACGGCGAAGGGGAGGCGTCCGCGCACGCCGGCCGTCAACGCGCGGAGCGCGACGAGGTCGCCGGATTGCTCGGTCTCCGCCGCCTGCGTGCGCGGCGCGCGGATGAGGAGGTCTCGGCCGTCGGCCGAACGGAGCCGGACGGCGTCGAACGCCCCGTGGCTCCGGCGGGTGTGCGCCCCGGCGGCGCGGACCTCGAGCCCGGGAACCGCCGCCGTGGCCAACGCGGCTAGAGTGAGAGCGGGTCTGGCCATGGCATCGAGCCTAAGCAGGTTTCCCGTCGAGACGGGCGACCGCCACGCCTTCCCGCCGAGACCGACCGCAGCCCGTGCAGAGGTGATCATGGCCGACCGCAGCGTCCCGCCGCTGGCTGGGTTCGCCGTCGATCGCGACGCGTCGGCGCGCGACGAGCCCGATCACGAGGCGCGGTTCGCCGCCGACCCGTCCGCACGCGTCGTCGCCGTCTCGGACGGCCGGGTGCTCCTCGCGGAGCGCATCGACGGCAGCGCTCCCGCGCTCGACCTGCGCGCGCCGGGCGACCTTCCCGCCGGCCGCGTCCAGGGGTACCTCGGCCGCGAGGCGAGCGGCCGCGTGGACGCGGAGGGCGCGCAGACGGCTTCGCCCGGCGGGCTCACGGATGACCCGGGCGCGCCGACGGATGACCCCGGCGGGCCGACGGACGACTCCGGCGAGCCCACAGACGCTCCGGCCGGGCCGGTCGCGTTCCGCGACTTCGACGAGGAGACCGCCGCCCTCGTCGAGCCCGACCGCACCCGCTGGATCCCGCTCCGCACCGCCGCGACGATGCTCGGCGAGCGCGAGGCATCCTTCGCCGCGACCGCGATCGCACTCGCGAACTGGCACGGCCGCAACCCGAGGTGCCCGCGATGCGGGGCGACCACGCAGGCGGTGCAGGCGGGCTGGGCGCGCCGGTGCGACGACGACGGCAGCCTCCACTTCCCGCGCACCGATCCGGCCGTGATCGTGCTCGTGACCGATGACGACGATCGGGTCCTGCTCGGCTCGAACGCGATGTGGGAGACGAGCCGGTTCTCCCTGCTCGCGGGCTTCGTCGAACCGGGCGAGTCGCTCGAGGCGGCCGTCGCGCGCGAAATCCGGGAGGAGGCCGGGCTCGCGGTCGATCGCATCGAGTACGCGTCGTCGCAGCCGTGGCCGTTCCCGGGCAGCCTCATGCTCGGGTTCCGCGCGCGCGCGGCGGCCGGCGTCGACCCGGCGTCCGCCGTGGCGGACGGCACCGAGATCCTGGAACTGCGCTGGTTCACGCGCGACGACCTGATCGCACCGACCGACGTCGTGCTGCCGGGGGAGACGTCGATCGCCCGCTGGCTGCTCGAGGCCTGGTACGGCGGGCCGATCGCCGCAGATGCCCCGTGGACCACCTCGTGACGGACCCGTCCGACCGGCTGCTGGCCGGTCTCGACGACGCGCAGCGCGTCGTCGCCGAGGCACTCGGCGGGCCGCTGTGCGTGCTCGCGGGCGCCGGCACGGGCAAGACGCGCGCGATCACGCACCGCATCGCGTACGGCGTGGCGTCCGGGGCCTACGACCCGGCCCGGGTGATGGCGATCACGTTCACGAATCGCGCGGCCGCGGAGCTGCGGAACCGGCTCGCCGCGCTCGGCGCGCCGAGGGTCGCGGCCCGCACGTTCCACGCGGCCGCGCTCGCCCAGCTCAACCACTTCTGGCCGCTCGTGGTCGGCGGCTCGGCGCCGCGGCTGCTCGACTTCAAGGGGCGCGTGCTCGGCGAAGCGGCGTCGAAGCTGCGGCTCCGCGTCGACCAGGCGACGCTCCGCGACGTCGCGGGCGAGATCGAGTGGCGCAAGGTCTCGGGCCTCGGCCTCGACGAGTACGCGCTGCGGATCGCGGCCCGGGGCACCCCCGGCGACCTCTCGCCCGAACAGCACCTCGCGCTCATGGGCGCCTACGAGGACCTGAAGACCGAGCGGCGCCAGTTCGACTTCGAGGACGTGCTGCTGGTGACGGCGGGGATGATCGAGTCGGAGCCCGCGGTCGCGATGCAGGTGCGCGAGCAGTACCGGCACTTCGTCGTCGACGAGTACCAGGACGTCTCGCCCGCGCAGCACCGGCTGCTCGAGCTCTGGCTCGGCGAGCGGCGCGAGCTGTGCGTCGTCGGCGACGCGAGCCAGACCATCTACTCGTTCGCGGGCGCGTCGGCGCGCTATCTGCTGGAGTTCGAGCACGATCACCCCGGGGCCTCCGTCGTCCGGCTCGAGCGGAACTACCGCTCGAGCTCGGCGATCGTCGACCTCGCCAACCGGCTCATGCGCGGCCGCGCGGGTGCGCTCAGCCTGCGCGCGGCCGCGGCCGATGCGGCAGCGGACCCGGCGGCGGATGCCCCGGCCGGGCAGGCTCCGGCAGCGGATGCCCCGGCCGGTGGCGCCGCCCGCCCGCACGCCGCGCGACGCGATCGGCGCGTCGAGCCGGTGCTCACCGAGTACCGGGACGAGCTCGCCGAGGCGCGCGGCGTCGCGGCGCGGATCCGCGCCCGGCTCGACGCGGGCGCCGCGGCCGAATCGATCGCGGTGCTGCTGCGCATCAACTCGCAGTCGGCGGTGCTGGAGCAGGCGCTCGGCGAGGCATCCGTGCCGGTCCGCGTGCGGAACACCCAGCGGTTCTTCGACCGCACCGAGGTGCGCGAGGCCGTCTACGCGCTGCGCGCCGCGGCGCTGTCGGTCGCCGACGAGCCGCTGTTCAAGAGCGTGAGCGACGTGCTTCGCTCGCTCGGCTGGTCGGCGCAGGCGCCCGAGGGCCCCGGCGCGGTCCGGAACCGCTGGGAGTCGCTCAACGCGATCGCGCGGCTCGTCGACGACCAGCCGCCCGGCACGACGTTCCGCGTCTTCGCCGACGACCTGCGCGCCCGCGCGGAGACGAACCACGAGCCGGTCCTCGAGGCGGTCACGATCGGCACGCTCCATTCGGTCAAGGGCCTCGAATGGGACGAGGTGTTCATCGTCGGGCTCTCCGAGGGGCTGCTCCCGATCAGCTATGCGAAGGGCTTCGACGCGATCGACGAGGAGCGGCGGCTGCTGTACGTCGGCATCACGCGGGCACGCGCGCGGCTCGAACTGAGCTGGGCCCGCTGGCAGGGCGGGCAGCGGGCCGAGCGGGAGCCGTCGCGATTCCTCCGGGAAGCCGGCATCCGCAGTCCGGATGCGGCGCGTGATCGAGGTCGCGCCGTCCGTCCCGCTCGATGAGGATCGACCTCGACCGCAACGCGGTCGAGGCGTCCCGAACGCGGTCGTCGACCACGTCGACGACGAAGGCCGCGGTGTCGTGCGCGAGGCGCGGCTCGAGCGGGCCCGGCGCGCGTTCGACGAGCTGGGCCGCGATCGCGGGCCAGGCCGGGTCGGCATCGCGCCGCGCGAGGTCCAGGCACCGCAGGCAGGGTCCGTCGCCGGGCTCGACGAGCGGGCCGACGACGACGCCGGTCGACGCGCGCGTGACCGCGAGGTGCGGGATGTCGCGGTTCAGCCACGGTCGGTGAGCGGACGGATGGATGGTCCAGGCGCTGAAGACGACGGCGAGTGCGACCGAGTCCGGATCGGCGTCGGCGGCCGCGACGACGGTGTGGCCGAGCGCGGCGAGGGCCCGGCCGACCGCGTCGGCGACCGATCCCGTGCCGTCGATCGCGACGACGGCGGGCGCCGGGCGTTGCTCGGCCGAGGAATCGGGCACGCGGTCGGTGCAGGCCGGCACGATCCGCTCGAGCACGTCGTCGACGCGTTCCGGGCTCATGCCGAGCCCCGAGCCGACGACGTGCGCGGTCGCCGCGCTCGCCCCCGCACGGAGCAGGGTGACGAGTTGCACGACCGCGTCGTCGGCGTCCGGCAGGACGGCGACCGGTTCGGGGGCGCCGAGCTGGAGCTCGGTCGGGGTGCGCCAAACGAGCGGGTGGGCCGGGTCGATGCGCGGGGTCATGCGGCGAGCCTGCCGCAGGTGCCGGGCGCCGCAGGCGGGTCATCCACAGGACGCCGCAGGCGGGGTCGTCCCCAGCGCGCCCGGGACGCGCCCGGCGTCGCCCGGGACGCGCCCCGCGTCGCTCAGGACGCGGGCGGCTCCTCGCCGTCCTCGCCGGGCCCGGCGGGCGTCTCGCCGCGCAGGAGCGCCTCGATCGCCTGGTCGAACTCCTCGTCGGCGACCGCGCCGAGCGAGTCGGTCCCGGTGAGGCGCGCGATCAGGCCGGTCGGGTCGTCCAGGTCCTCCGCGGTGGGCAGGAGGTCGGGATGCCCCCACAGCGCGTCGCGGGCGTCGGTGCCGACGGCCGCGCCGACCTGTCGCCAGAGCTCGGCGGCGTCCCGGAGTCGGCGTGGACGCAGCTCGAGGCCGACGAGCGTCGCGAGCGCCGACTCGGCCGGGCCGCCCGACGCGCGGCGCCGGCGGATCGTCTCGCCGACCTGCGCGGCCTTCGGCAGTCGCGAGGTGGCGTCCGCGGTCACGACGTCGACCCAGCCCTCGACGAGCGCGAGCATGGTCTCGATGCGGTCGAGCGCCGCCTGCTGCGGTGCGCTCCGCTCCTTCAGCAGCGCGCCGCTCGACACCGCCTCGCGCAAGGCCTCCGTGTCGGACGGGTCGAACCCCTCCGCGAGCGTCTCGAGGCGCTCGGTGTCGATCTCGATCCCGTGCGCGACCGTGGTGATCGCGGTGATGAAGTGGAGCCGCAGCCAGCGCGCGTGTCGGAACAGCCTCGCGTGCGCGAGTTCGCGGACCGCGAGGTACAGCTCCACCTGGTCGGCGGGGATCTCGAGGTCGGCACCGAACTCGGCGACGTTCTGGGGGAGGAGCGCCGCGCGGCCGTCCTCGATGAGCGGGATGCCGATGTCGCCGCCCGAGACGACCTCGGTCGAGAGCTCGCCCACGACCTGCCCGAGCTGCATCGCGAACATCGTGCCGCCGATGCCGCGGATCATCCGGCTCGCCCCCTCGACCATCGAGCGCATCTCCTCGGGGGCCTGCTCGGTCATGGTGCGCGTGAGCGCGTCGGCGATGCTGGTCGCGACGGGCTCGGCGAGCTGGGTCCAGACGGGCATCGTCGCGGCGACCCATGACCGGCGCGTGAGGAGCTCCGCGGGAGCCGGGAGCGAGGACACCGCGACGACCTCGTCGAGCCAGAGGGTTGCGACCTGGAGCGCCTGGTCGTAGCGGGCGCGCTCGTCGTCGTCGAGCTGCCGCTGTCCGGTCGCCGCGCGCTGCTCGCCCTGCTTGAGCGCGACGCCCCAGTCGATGCCGTCGCCGGCTCGCGCCATCGCCTGCTGGAGCTGGCCGAACATCGCGGCGAGGCTCGCCGGGTCGCTCGGCAACCCGGCGGCACCCGCGAGCTTGGCCGGGTCGATGTCGCCGCCGCCCGCGAACAGGTTGCGGAGCATGTCGCGGAACTCGTCCTCCGACTCGTGCTGCGCGTCGTCGTCCTGGGCCACGGGGCCACCTCCCTCGATGTCCCTCAACGCTAACCCCGCGCCGCCCGTGTCGGGTCCGGGAAATGGCCTAGGCTGGCGTTCGGGGTGTCCGCCAGCCGCGAACAGGGGCCGCAGCACGGTCCCCAGCCGCGTGCGGAAGGATGAGATGGCGCTGTTCGACGAGGCTCCCGCGCCCGTGGTCGACCCGGAGTCCCTCCGCCGGTCCAGGCGGGAGCGCATCGGGTGGGGGTTGCTCACCGCCGCCGTCGTGATCGGGCTCGTGTTCGGCCTGCTGCCGTCGCCGTACGTCATCGAGCAGCCCGGGCCGGTCTACGACACCCTCGGCTCGGTCGAGCACGAGGGCGAGGATGTCCCGCTCATCTCGATCCCCGACGAGCAGACCTATCCGACCTCCGGCGAGTTGAACCTGCTCACGGTGAGCGTGGTCGGCCGCCCGGGTGCGACGCCGAGCTGGTTCGAGGTGCTCGGAGCCTGGTTCGATCAGACCCGTTCGGCGGTGCCGACCGAGGCGATCTACCCGCCCGGCGTCAGCCAGGAGGACCGCGACGCCGAGAACGCGGCCCAGATGGTGGACTCCCAGCAGGATGCGATCGCCGCGGCCCTCGTCGAACTCGGCTACGACTTCCCCCGCGAGGTCACGGTCTCGAGCGTGCTCGAGGGATCGCCCGCCGACGGCGTGATCGAAGCCGACGACGTCATCGCGGCCGTGAACGGCGAGCCCGTGCACTCGGTCGACGAACTGCGCGCCGCCATCGCCGACAACGGCACGGACGCACCGGGCACCTTCTCGATCGTGCGCGGCGAGGAGACCCTCGACGTCGAGGTCACCCCGACCGAGAACGGCGGCCAGGCCGTCATCGGCGTGGGCGTGCAGATGGCGTACGAGTTCCCGATCGACGTCGAGCTGAGGCTCGACGACGTCGGCGGACCGAGCGCGGGCATGATGTTCGCGCTCGGCATCGTCGACAAGCTCACGCCCGGGGCGATGACCGGCGGCGACATCATCGCCGGGACCGGCACGATCGACTCGGCGGGCGTCGTGGGCGCCATCGGCGGCATCCGGCAGAAGCTCTGGGGTGCCGAGGAGGCCGACGCCGACTGGTTCCTCGCGCCCGCGGACAACTGCGCCGAGGTCGTCGGGAACGTGCCCGCCGGCATGCAGGTGTTCTCGGTGTCGACGCTCGACGACGCGCGCGCGATCGTGGAGGCGATCGGCGACGGCGCCGACACGAGCGGATTCGCGACCTGCGAGGCGTCGTGACCCGTCACCGCTGAGGGCGAACGCGCAGTCGTTTCCAAGCGAGGCGACCCTAGGATGTTGAACCGATCAAGTCCCGACCGAACATGAGGCCGAGAGTGTCATCAGAGACGCAGCAGTCGAGGAATCCGCGCCGCCGCGCGCCCGTCGTCATCACGATCGCGGTGGTGATCCTCTTCGTGATCGGGTTCTTCGTGTTCTCGGGGCTGTACGCGGACGTGCTCTGGTACGACCAGCTCGGCTTCCTGGGCGTGCTGACGACCGAGTGGATCGCCCGCGCCGTCCTCTTCCTCGTCGGGTTCGTCGCGATGTCCGTCCCGATCTGGGCGTCGATCCAGATCGCGTACCGTACGCGCCCGGTCTACGCGAAGCTCAACAGCCAGCTCGACCGCTACCAGGAGGTGTTCGAGCCGCTGCGGCGCCTCGCGATGTACGGCATCCCGGCGGTGCTCGGCATCTTCGCGGGCGTCTCGACCGCGGGACGCTGGGAGCTCACGATGCTCTGGCTCAACCGCACGCCGTTCGGCCAGACCGACCCGCAGTTCGGGCTCGACGTCGGGTTCTACGTGTTCGAGCTGCCGTTCTACCGCTCGATCATCGGGTTCGCGTCGGCGGTCGTGCTGCTGTCGGGCCTGCTCGTCATCGCCACGAACTACCTCTACGGCGCCATCCGGATCTCGGGCCGCGAGATCCTCATCGCGAAGGCCGCGCGCGTCCAGATCGCGATCACGACCGGCCTCTACCTGCTGCTGCAGGGCGTGAGCATCTTCCTCGACCAGTTCGCGACCGTCACCGAGACGGGCTCGCTCTTCACGGGTGCGGCGTACACCGACGTGAACGCGGTGATCCCGGGCCGGAACATCCTCGCCGTGATTGCCGTCGGCGTCTCCATCCTCTTCTTCATCACCGCGATCATCGGGCGCTGGCGCCTCCCGATCGTCGGCACCGCGCTGCTCATCGTCTCGGCGCTGCTGGTCGGCACGCTGTACCCGTGGGTCGTGCAGCGGTTCCAGGTCGACCCGTCGGAGCGTGCGCTCGAGGCGGAGTACATCCAGCGGAACATCGACCTCACGCGCGACGCGTTCGGGGTGTCGGACATCGAGGAGATCCCGTACGAGGCGAAGACGGACGCCGAGCCCGGGGCCCTCCGCTCCGACGCGGAGACGACCGCGAGCATCCGCCTCATGGACCCCGCGGTGATCGGGCCGGCGTTCCAGCAGCTCGAGCAGTACCGCCAGTACTACAAGTTCCCCGACGACCTCGACGTCGACCGGTACCAGCTCGAGGACGGCACGCAGGACACCGTCGTCGCGATCCGCGACGTCAACCTCGAGGGCCTCGGCGACGCGAGCACCTGGTACAACTCGCACATCGTCTACACGCACGGCTACGGCCTCGTGGCGGCGGCCGGCAACCAGCGCTCGGCAGACGGGCAGCCGGTGTTCGTGCAGTCCGGCATCCCGTCGGCGGGCGTGCTCGGCGACTTCCAGCCGCGCGTGTACTTCGGCGAGAACTCGCCCCTGTACTCGGTCGTCGGCGCACCAGAGGGCACCGCGCCCGTCGAACTCGACTACCCGTCGGGCGAGGAGGGCGCCGACCGCACCGAGACGACCTTCGAGGGCAACGGCGGGCCGAAGCTCGACAACGCGTTCACCAAGCTCATCTACGCGCTGAAGTTCCAGAGCGAGCAGATCTTCCTCTCCGACGCCGTGAACACGTCGTCGCAGATCCTGTACGACCGCGACCCGATCGAGCGCGTGCGCAAGGTCGCCCCGTACCTGACGCTCGACTCCGACACGTACCCGTCGGTCGTCGACGGGAAGGTCGTCTGGATCGTCGACGGCTACACGCTCACCGACCAGTTCCCGTACTCGAACAAGGTCAGCATGAGCGAGGCGATCGCCGACAGCGAAGGGCTCACGCCCACGCTCGCGTTCGACGAGATCAACTACATCCGCAACTCGGTGAAGGCCACGGTCGACGCCTACGACGGCTCGGTCACGCTCTACGCGTGGGATGACCAGGATCCGCTGCTGCAGACGTGGCAGAAGGTGTTCCCGTCGACCCTGAAGCCGATCTCGGACATGTCGGCCGACCTCATCAGCCACGTGCGCTACCCGGAGGACCTCTTCAAGGTGCAGCGCTCCGTGCTCGGCCGGTACCACGTCACCGACGCCGGCTCGTTCTACTCGCGCGAGGACGCCTGGACCACGCCGAAGGACCCGACGGCCTCGCAGAACAGCACGCTGCTGCAGCCGCCGTACTACCTGACGATGCAGATGCCGGGTCAGGATGCCCCGTCGTACTCGTTGTACTCGACGTTCATCCCGGATGCGCGCGGCGAGCAGAGCCGGAACGTGCTGCGCGGCTACCTCGCGGTCGATTCGGATGCCGGGATGGAGAAGGGCGAGGTCGCGTCCGGGTACGGGAAGCTGCGATTGCTCGCGCTGCCCGAGGACGACAACATCCCGGGCCCGGGCCAGGTGCAGAACACGTTCAACTCGGATCCGACGGTGTCGGCGTCCCTCAACCTGCTGAAACAGGGCCAGTCGGACGTCATCAACGGCAACCTGCTCACGGTGCCGGTCGGCGGCGGCCTCCTGTACGTCCAGCCGGTGTACGTGCGATCGACGGCCGGCACGAGCTATCCGCTCCTGCAGAAGGTGCTCGTCGCCTTCGGCGACCAGATCGCGTTCCAGGACACGCTCGACCAGGCGCTCAACGTGCTGTTCGGCGGCGACTCCGGGGCATCCGCGGGCGATGAGGAGGTCGAGCCCGGCACCCAGCCGACCGAGCCGGGGACGGACCAGCCGAGCACCGGCGACGGCACGGTCGCCACGAGCGAGCTGCAGTCGCTGCTGAACCGGGCCCGCCAGGCCATGGAGAACAAGCAGGCGGCGCTGCAGGCGGGCGACTGGGCGGCGTACGGCGTCGCGGACGCGCAGCTGGCCGAGATCATCTCGGAGCTCGTCGCGCTCGCGGACGAGAGCTCGTCGAGCGGCACCGACGGGTCGACCGGGACGGAGACCCCGGCCCCGACGGAGACCCCGGCGCCCTGATGGTCGACCTGCGGTCGGGGGAGTGGCTCGACGACAATCGCGCGAACTGGGACGACCGGGTCCCCGTCCACGTGGCGAGCGAGATGTACGACCGCGGCGTGCTGCGATCGGGCGGCAGCCAGCTCGACCCGATCGCGGCCGCCGGCATCGCGCGGCTCTTCCCCGACGGCCTCGAGGGCAAGCGGGTCCTGCACCTGCAGTGCCACTTCGGGAGCGACTCGCTCTCGCTCGTGAACCTGGGCGCGACGGTCGTCGGGATCGACTTCTCGGAGCCGGCCATCGAGGAGGCGCGTCGGATGGCCGCCGAGCTCGGCGTCGCCGACCGTGCCCGGTTCATCCAGGCGAACCTGTACGACGCCCGGCACATGCTGCCGGAGCCCGAGTCCTTCGACCTCGTGTTCACGACGTGGGGCACCATCGGCTGGCTTCCGGATGTCTCGGAGTGGGCGGGCATCGTCGCGTGGTTCCTGAAGCCGGGCGCGCCGCTGTACTTCGCGGACGGACACCCGACCGCGTGGATGTTCGACTACGAGGGCGAGCCGAGCCCGGACGCCGGGCTGCCCCGGGTTCGATTCCCCTACTCGGTCGAGGGGCCCGACGTGCTCGAGGACCCGAGCGACTACGCGGACTCGGCCGTCGCGATCGCGCACGCGCGGACGTGGGAGTGGACGCATCCGCTGTCCGAGACGATGCGGGCGCTGCGCGACGCGGGCCTCCGGATCGAGGAGTTCGAAGAGCACTTCCGCCTGCCCTGGCGGATCTTCCCGGCGGTCGTGCCGCTCGGCGACGGCATGTACGGATGGCCCGACACGAAGTGGATCCCGCTCGGCGTCGAGCTCGTCGCGCGTTCGTCGCGCTGACGCGCGGCTGTACCTCCCTCGTGGTCGAGCAGCGACCGTTCCGGTGGTCGAGGAGCGCCGCCGAAGGCGACGCGTCTCGAGACCCCCAACGCCTGGATTCCGGTGGTCTAGGAGCGCCGACGCGCAGCGGCGACGCGTCTCGAGATCCGCGACGCGCCCACTTCCCGGTGGTCGAGGAGCGCCGACGCGCAGCGGCGACGCGTCTCGAGACCCCTCCGCCGCCCTCGATTTGTACCCGGCCAAACCCCGTGCTAGTGTCATCTCTTGTGCCGCGGGGTGGAGCAGTTCGGTAGCTCGCTGGGCTCATAACCCAGAGGTCGCAGGTTCAAATCCTGTCCCCGCAACCGAAGCGGTATCGAATATCGCACAGAAGAGGCTGGGACCGAAGAGATTCGGTCCCAGCCTCTTCTGCTTCCACGCACCGCACACGTGCCGTCCAGTCGGGCCGACGGCGGCGGATCGGCAGGCGGTCCGAGCGCGTCCACGCCTTCGGTCGACGGTTCCGCCGGACTTCCTGCTCGTGGCCACGGCTAGGATTGACGGCTCCGCCGCACGAGGAGCACAGACATCAGCACCAGCACTTCCCCCGCGCCCATCGCCGAGGAGCAGGCCGCGCTCGACCACATCCGCGGGGTCGTCGCGGCGCTCGTGGAGTCGGAGGCCGAATACCTCCGCAGGATGCTCGGCCGCCCCAGCGACGAGATGAACCTGACGGAACGCGACGCGCTCGTCGCGCATCACTCCCAGCGCCTGCAGGGGCTCCGGACTGCGTCGTACGGCCTGCTCCTGGGCGGCGTCGAGACCGACGCCGGCGAGCGGTTCCGCATCGGCCGCATCGGACTGAGCGATCCCGACGACGGCGAGCGGCTGCTGGTCGACTGGCGTGCGCCGGTGGCGCGGCCCTTCTACACGGCGACGCCGCTGCACCGTGAGGGCGTGAAGGCCAGGCGTCGTATCTCGTCGACCGATCGCACCGTCACCGGGGTCTACGACGAACCGCTGCTCATCGACCTCGACGATCCCGCCGTGCACGGAGGCGGCGATCACCGCGACGGAGCGCTGCTGGCGGCACTCGATCGGCCCCGCACGCAGCACATGAGCGACATCGTCGGCACCATCCAGCGCGAGCAGGATGCGATCATCCGCGGTCCGCTGGCGGGCACCCTCGTCGTGCAGGGCGGCCCGGGCACCGGCAAGACGGCCGTCGCGCTGCAGCGGGCGGCCTACCTGCTGTACGAGCACCGCAATCGGCTGGCCAAGTCGGTCGTGCTCATCGTCGGCCCGAACCGCCGGTTCCTCGAGTACATCTCGCAGGTGCTGCCGTCGCTCGGCGAGGACTCGGCCGTGCTCGTCACGCCGGGCACCCTCGTGCCGGGCGTGACCGCGACCGCGACGGAGTCGGCGACCGCGTCGGAATTCAAGGGCCGGCTCGAGGTCGTCGCCGGGCTCAAGCGAGTGGTGAGCGTCGTCGAGGTGCCGAACGAGGGCGTCCGGATGCTCCGCCCGGCGGGCCTCAAGCCGATGGCCCTCGACGGGCAGCTGCTGCATCGGGTCCGCACGCGCGGCCGGTCCGGCGGGACGCCGCACAACGCGGCCCGGCCGAAGTTCGAGCGGGCGCTCCTGACCGAGATCCTCCGCCTCGAGGACGCCGAGCACGGGACATCCGCCATGGAGGACTCCGAGCGGCGGGCCGACTGGGCCGAGGACCCCGCCGTGCAGGAGCTCTTCGACGAACTCTGGCCGCTCCTCGATCCGGTCGAGGTGGTCCGCGACCTGTTCAGCGACCCGGCGCGCCTCGACGCGGCGTTCCCGTCGCTCGCGCCGTCGATGCGTGCGGCGCTGCTCCGCCCGCGGGAGCACGGCCTCACGGCGGCCGACATCCCACTCGTCGACGAACTCGCCGAGCTCCTCGGCGACGACCCGCGACCGGCGGCGGCGGCCGCGGCGCGCGCCCGCGCGGACCGGGCGACCGATCTCGCGTACGCACAGGGCGTGCTCGACATGGTCGACGACATCGACGGTGACGAGGACCGTCTCGCCGCGCCCGTGTCGATCGTGACCGCTGCGACGCTCGCTGATCGGCAGTCATCCCGCGACGGCCGCACGCCCTCGGAGCGGGCGATGTGGGACCGGGAATGGGTGTACGGCCACGTCATCGTCGACGAGGCGCAGGAGACCAGCCCGATGCTGCTGCGCGCCCTGATCCGCCGCTGCCCGACCCGCTCGATGACCCTCGTCGGCGACGCCAACCAGTACACGGCGACGGATGCCCCGTTCACGTGGGCAGGCCTGCTCGACCCGCAGGTGCCCAGGTGGAGCCGCACCGACCTCACGGTCAACTACCGGACGCCCGGTCGGATCATGCGCGTGGCGACCGACGTGCTCCGCCGCATCGACCCCGGCGCAGCGGTGCCGACGTCCGCCCGCGACGGCGACCACGAGCCCCGGGTCTTCCGCGTGGCCGCCGAGCGGCTCGGGGAGGCCGCCGCCCGAGCGACCGTCGAGGCGCTCGAGGTGAGCGACGGGACGGTCGGCGTGATCGGGCCGCTCGGGGTGCTCGGCGTCGTGCGCGACCTGCTGGGGCCCGAGGCGGCGAAGGCCTCCGCCGGCGGGGCATCCGATCGGCTGTGGGTCGGCACGCCCGACGACGCGAAGGGGCTCGAGTTCGACGCGGTCGTGGTCGCGGTCCCGTCCATGCCGGCGCCCGGGGTGGTCTCATCGGCGACGTGGAAGCGGCTGTACGTCGCGCTCACCCGGCCCACGCAGCGGCTCACCGTCGTCGAGGCGGGCGACATCGTCGGCTGAACGCCGCGCCTGTCGCCGTGCGAGCGTCGGCGCCCAGCAGCGCGCGATCGTCAGCTCAGGAACAGCACGGTGATGAGCATCGCGATGATGAACGTGCTGAACCCGAATGCGATGAAGGTCTGGCCGGTCACCACGCGGCGGGCCCGCGTCGTCAGGATCGAGACATCCGACGAGGAGAACGTCGTCGCGATCTGGGCCGACAGGTAGAAGTAGTCCATGAAGACCGGACCGGCCGCTTCTCCCGGGAACTCGATGCTCGGGCCCGCGAGGTCCAGTCGGGCGTAGTGGACCGCATACGCGTAGACCGTGACGACCCACGCCGAAAGCACCACGCCGACGCCGAGCGCGTTCGCGAGCGGACTGTCGAGCAACCCCGGCGAGAGCACGAGCAGGGCGACGGTGGCGATCGCGAGGATCGCCCAGTGCACGTTCGCGGTCGGTCCGGCACCGGATGTCTCGCCCGTCGACCGCTGCCGCCGTCGAACAGGGTTGGTCGTTCGGATCCACGCACTGAGCGTCGCGTGGTCACGGCGCGCGAACACCGACTGGGTCAGCACCGCGTAGGTCGCGGAGTAGGCGATCCAGAACACGAACGACGTCACGATGACGGAGTCGACCGTGAACCGGAACCAGACCACCAGGTGGTAGATGAAGAACGCTGCGATCGTGACCGCGGCGGCCACCGCGATCGCCGCCCAGGTCCGGGAGGCGTCCGAAGCCAACCGGGGCGCGGCCGATCCGGCCTGCGAGGTCACGGTTCCGTCCTCACGAACGCCAGTGTAGGACCGACTGGAGTGCCGACGGCAGGCCCGGGCTCGCGCGGTCGCGACCGGGTCGGGCGGCGCAGGCTCAAGCGGCGCGTTCAGGCGACGCCGCGGGCCATCCACGCCGTTGCGCTGATGACGCCCGGGCCCTCGCCGAGCGCCTCGATCGCGCGACGGCGAAGCGCCTCCCGGTGCGGGTCATCGAGGCCCGCGACGTAGGCGCCCGCGGGCCCGACGCCGAGCGTGTACGGACGCCACCAATCGTCGGGGTCCGCATAGGCGACCTCGACGGTCAACTCGCCGCCGCGCACGCCGTGCAGTCCGGCCGCACGGAGCAGTTCCGCCAGGTGCCCTTCGCGCGCGCCGGCCAACTCCGACTCGCCTGCCGCGCCCGGGTCGAGCTCTCGTGCGACGCGCCAGAACAGCGACAGGGGAGCGCGCTCGCCCGCGAAGTCCCACACCGAGGCGGCGACGATGCCGCCGGCGGTCGTGACGCGTGCCATCTCGGCGAGCCCGGCGACGGGATCGGTCATGAAGTGCACGACGAGCTGGGCGACCGTGAGGTCGAACGTCCCGTCCGGGAACGGCAGCGACTCTGCTGCGGCTTCCCGCACGTCGACGCCGGGGAGGCGCTGCCGCATCGCGGCGACGAACGGCGGCGACGGATCGACCGCCGCGACGGCCGCGCTGCCCAGGGTCTCGGACAGGAGCGCGGCCACGGCTCCGGTGCCCGCGCCGACGTCGAGCGCGCGCCACCCCGGTTCCGGCGCGACGACATCCGCGAACGCGGCCGCGAGCGGCTCGGAGTAGCGCCCCATGAACCGTCCGTAGGCCTCCGCCTCGACATCGAAGCTCACGTGCCGACCCTAGCCGCCGGCGGCGGACGCCGAAATGGCTGCCTCCGTTGGCAGCAGGTGATCCCCGGTCCGGGTGGGGGCCTCGAACCTCGAGACCGCACACACGTACCTACACTGGTGCGGGTACGGACCGATGCGCGCGACGATCGCGAGCGGGGAGGGCGAGATGACGGGGAAGACGCGCCGGAGGATGGCCGCCGACGACCGTCGATCGCAGCTCATCGAGGAGGCGACGCGTCTCATCTCCGAGGTCGGATTCCGCCGCTTCACGATCGCGGAGCTCGCGCGTGCCTGCGGGCTCACGAGGGCCGGCGTCCTGCACCACTACGCCTCGAAGGAGGAGCTCCTGCTCGACGTCCTGGAGGCGCGGGACCGGAACGACGCCGACGCCGTGTTCCGCGATGCGGCGAGGCACGGCGGGGACATCCGCACGATGCTCGACCTCCTGGTCCGACGGAACCTGACGCAGCCGGAGATCGTGCGGCTCTACACGGTGCTCGCCGTGGAGGCCCTGGATCCGGGGCATCCGGCGCACCGGTTCTTCGCGGATCGATGGGAGCGCACGATCGGATGGCTCGCCGAGTACCTGGACGGCTTCGAACGGCCCGCCCGTGACGTGGCGATCGAGATCCATTCCTTCATGGACGGCCTCCAGGTGAACTGGCTGCGCGACCCGACGATCGACTTCGCCGGGCAGTGGTCCGCCTTCGCGGACGACCTCTTCGCCCGTCGTGCGGTCGCAGGGGCGGACACGCACTGATCCGCCCACGCGGAACCGCGGAACCGCGGAACCGCGGAACCGCGGACCCGCGGAACCGCGGACCCGCGGAACCGGGAACCGCGGTACCGCGGAACGCGCGACCGCACGAGCGCCGGAACGCCGATTTGGCGTCGGCTCGCCCTCGGTCTACCATCCCGGTACCTACATCGGTGTAGGTAACGCTCCACGAGATCGCGGGGAGCGCGACACCCGATCGCCCTTCCCGCTCGAACGGGCTTCCGGTCGGCAGCCGAACGGAACGGGCGCGCCCGGCCCCGACGCACAGAAGGAGACCCAGCATGGCCGTCACGGCAGCCCTGTCCCTCGGGACGCGCGAGCGGACCGTCAATCCGTTCCTGCCCTCGTACGAGATGGTTCCCGACGGCGAGCCGCGCGTGTTCGGGGACCGGGTGTACCTGTACGGGTCGCACGACCTCAACGGCGGATCGGACTTCTGCGAGGGCGACTACGTCTGCTACTCGGCGGCGCTCGACGACCTTTCGGCGTGGCGGTACGACGGGGTGATCTACGAGCGCCGACAGGATCCCTTCATCGCCGCGCAGCTCGCGCGCGGGAAGCAGGGCATGACGACGACCCGGCTGTTCGCGCCGGACGTGATCGAGCTCGACGGTCGGTACTTCATGTACTACGGCGTCGGCTTGTCGAAGTCCGGGTTCGGTGTCGCGGTCTCGGATTCCCCGACGGGGCCGTTCGAGTACGTGGGTCGCGTCCGGCTCCCGGAGGAGGCGAAGCCGGCAGGCTGGGTCGACGGCGCGGACGGCATCGTCGACGGCGACCTCGCGTTCGGGGAAGGACGAGGCCCGATCTCCAGGGGCCGCCTTCGGTTCGCGGACTACCCCTACGATCCCGCCGTGCTGCTGCACGAGGGACGCCTCTTCCTGTACTTCGGACTCCTGAACTGCTCGGTGATCGAACTCGATCGGACCGACAACCGCACCGTCGTCCCGGACCGGGCCACCGGGGAGTACGTCACCCCGGTCATCCGTCAGTCGCTCGCACGGGCGGTACGCGCCCGCTCGGCTGCGGCGCACGGCGCGACCGCGTTCATGAACGGTCCGTCGATCCGGGAGGTCGACGGCCGGTTCGTCCTGTCGTACTGGGCGATGGGCGGTGCGGGATTCTCCGGGATGTACCACGCGGTCGCGGATGCCCCGCGCGGGCCGTTCGTGCCCGCCGGGCCGCTCGTCGCGCTGGGCAATGCGTGGAAGCAGCCGAAGCCCACGTACCCGGGCGGCAATACGCACGGGGGCATGTTCGAGGCGGACGGCAGGTGGTACCAGGTCTTCCACCGGCACACCGCGGACGGGCGCCAGGCGTGCGTCGCGCCGCTGACCCGTCGCGGTGACGGCGCGTTCGAGCAGGCGGACTCCTCGTCGCTCGGGTTCAGCGACGAGCCGCTGGATGCCTTCGCACTGTGGCCCGCCTACATCGCGTGCCATCTGACGGCACCGCGGAAGCGGAACCGTCCGGCCATGCGACTGCGCGACCACGAGCTCGGCGACATCGATCCGGGAACCGGCCGCAGAACGCTCCAGGTGCTCGCGAACACCCGGAGCGGTGCCGTCGCCGGGTTCGAGGTGCTCGACTTCGGTGAGGATGACCCGGCCGCCGCGCTGAGCGTCGACATCGACCCCGAGGGCGAGGGAGCGATCGAGGTCCGTCTCGACACCCCGAACGGTCGGCTGATCTCGACCGTCGTCGTGCCCGCGTCGACCGTGGGCCGGGGCTGGACCCGCCTCCACGCCCCGGTCGTCGGAGTGTCCGGCGTCCACCCGGTCTTCCTGGTCTTCCGTCCCCGCCGCGGTCGGCTCGGCGACGTCGCCGCGTTCGGGTTCCGCGCCCTCGCCGGGCACGGGCGGCGCGCGGTCGCGGGCTGAATCCGGTCGCGGCGGCCGGGTCGGCCGTCACGCGTCAGGCGGCTCCGGGCCGGTCGGCGGCTCCGGCGGAGACGGCGGATCGGCGAGCGCCGCCTGCCGGTCGAGCAGGATCGGGATCCCGGTCTGCGCCCACCACGCCGGGCTCACGGCTCCGGCGGACATCCCGTGGCCGGGGTCGAACTCCGGCAGGTACACGGCGTCGGCGGCCGACGTGAGCGGCGTTCCGATCACCTCCTCGACTGCCCGCGTGAGCAGCGACCGGAGGGAGAACCAGTCCGTCGGGAGCGGCGTGTCGGCGAACCGGGCGCGGAGCGCCCTCCAGACGTACGGGTCGCCGCGGAGTCCCCACTGGGCCACATCACGGTCGAAGAGGGAGCCCACCGTGCCGGCACCGGTCGGTGGCCGGAACAGCCGGAGCACGACCGCCTGCATCTGCCGGTGCACGGCGTCGTCGAACGCCACGAGCCGGACCTCCTCGACCCGGGTCCGGGTTGCGGCGATCGTGGCGACCGCGGCCTCGATCGCGTCCGCGCGCGGCCAGCCGTAGACGCCTGCGCTGATGAGTGGGAACGCCACGCTCCGCGCGCCGAGTTCGTCGGCGACCTCGAGCACCCGGCGATAGCAGGACTCGAGGAGCGAGCGGTCGCGCTCGCCCGCGGCGAAGTTCGGGCCGACGGTGTGGATCACCCAACGGGCCGGGAGGTCGCCCGCGGTCGTCCATCCGGCGTCCCCGGTCGCGAGCCCGTCGGGGAAGCGCGCGATGCAGTCCTCCAGCACGGCGGGCCCGCCCGCCCGGTGGATCGCTCCGTCGACGCCGCCGCCCCCGCGCATCCCGTTGTTCGCGGCGTTGACGATCGCGTCGACGCGCTCCTCGGTGATGTCGCCGCGGACCGCGGTGACCGTGGTCATGGCGTCGCGCCCTCCCGCAGCACCTTCCCCATCGCCTTGCCCTTGGCGAGTTCGTCGACGAGCTTGTCGAGGTAGCGGATGTCCCGCATCAGTGGATCCTCGATGTCCTGCACCCGCACACCGCAGACCACGCCGGTGATGAGCGACGCGTTCGGATTCAGGTCCGCGTCGGCGAAGAAATCCTCGAAGGTCGTGCCCGCGTCGAGGTGCGCGCGCAGCGCGTCGTCGTCGAACCCGGTCAGCCAGTGGATGACCTCGTCGAGCTCGGCCTGCGTCCGGCCCTTGCGTTCGAGCTTGGCGATGTAGAGCGGATACACCGCGCTGACGCTCGTCGTGAAGATCCTGCTCACGGGATCGAGCGTACGCCGACTCGCTCGCGGACCCACTCCGCGAAGCCGTCCGGCTGCTGGTCCGGCGGCTCGGGGTGCGCGGCCAGGTCCGCGAGGACCCGATCGACGCCGGCACGGTCGCCCTCGTCGGCGAGGATCAGCGCCTCGCACCGCAGGAAGTACGGGGTCAGGTCGGCCTCCTCGGGATCAGCGGGAAACCCGAGGTCGTGCGCCCGGATCGTGGCCAGGAGGTTCGAGCGATCGAGCAGCCGGTCCAGGGTCGGCAGGCCGTCGGCGCGGAGCTGCGCGACCATGTCGTGGACCGCGTCGGCCGCGGCATCCTCGCTCGTGATCTCCCACCAGGTGTCGATCACCGGCGGTGCGCCGGTGGGGTGGAGGCGCCGCCGGTACATCCCGTAGCTCTCGCCGATGGTCTTCGGCCGACGGACGGCCTTCTCGAGGATCCGGTCGACCCACGGGGTCGGCGCGAGCGAGAGGTTGACGACGCAGGGCAGGAGGCCCGCCGAGCTGAACATCGAGGACTGGACTTTCACGATCGCGAGGTCGCCGTGTTCGTTCGCCTTGCGCCAGGTGGTACCCGATCCCCGGTAGCCGGCGGCGCGCACCGCGGGCCCGAGGATCTCCTTGAGGGCGGTCCGGAGCCCCTGCTGTGCGGTCATGGACCGATCCTCGCAAGCCGCCCGCGCGATGGCGATGCCCGCGATCGGGGGTGGAGGCCGCCGCGAACCTCGCCGACGAGACATCCACCCGGCATGATCGACGCATGGCCGACGACACCGCGCAGCCGGACGCACCCGAACGCCGCGAACCGCCGATCACCCCGCCGCCGGGCGTCCGGTTCCCGGACGGCGTCGCGCTCCGACGGCCGCGCGACGACGACCACGCGACCGCGCAGGCCGTGCTCCTGGACTGGTGGGGCGGCATGACCCGCGCGCCGTTGCCGGCGCTCCTGCCGCGCCTGTTCTTCCAGCACTTCAGCGACACGAGCCTGTGGGCGACGGATGCCTCGGGCTTGGCCGGATTCCTCGTCGGCTTCCGCTCCTCGGCGCAGCCGGGCGTCGCGTACATCCACTTCGTCGGGGTCCGGCCCGACCTGCGCGCCGCGGGTCTCGGCCGCGCGCTCTACGAGACGTTCTTCGACGAGGCCCGCGCGGCGGGCTGCCGACGCGTCGACGCGATCACGGGGCCAGTGAACGCGCGGTCGCAGGCGTTCCACCTCGCGTTGGGCTTCGCGATCGCGGGCGACGTCGAGATCGACGGCGTGCTCGCCCGGGCCGACTACGACGGCCCGGGGGAGCACCGCGTGACGTTCAGCCGCACGTTGTGACGAGGGCGGGCGCCGCGTCGGCGCCCGCCCTCGTGCCGGCCTCAGACCGACGCGGCCGCCGCGAGGATCGCCTGCACCGACACGTCCGGGTGCGACACCATCGACACGTGCGACGCCGCGACCTCGGTCACGGTCGATCCGGCGCGCTCGGCCATGTGCCGGAGCAGCCCGACCGGGATGACCTTGTCGTCCGTGCCGATGACGGCCCAGCTCGGCAGGACGCGCCACGCGGGCGGCCCCGACGGGGTCACGTTCGCGATGAGGGACGCCGGTCGCTGGCTCGCGACGATGGTCCACCGGCTCGCCTCGTCGAGGTCGGGCGCGAACGAGGCGTGCACGACCTCGGGCTTCAGGAACACCTCGGCGACGCCCTCAGGTGCGCCCGGGTATCCGGCGATGTCGAAGATCGTGGTCGGATCCTCCACGGCCAGCGCCGAACCGGACGGGCCGACCAGGTCGACGACGGTCTCGCCCTCGTCGGGCATGAAGGCGTTCACGAACACGAGCGCGCGCACGTTCGGGCTCGATGCCCCGGCGTTCGTGATCACCGCGCCGCCGTACGAGTGCCCGACGAGCACGACCGGCCCGCTCGTGCGCTGGGCGAGGAACGAGGCGATGTAGGCCGCGTCGTCGGCGAGGCCGCGCAGCAGGTTCGGCGGGACGAGCACCGGGTACCCCTGCGCCTGCAGCGCCCGCGTGACCGCGTCCCAGCTCGATCCGTCCGCCCACGCCCCGTGCACCAGCACGATCGTCGGCTTCGTCGCATCCGTCATGGCTTTCCCCCTGTCTGTCCGCATCCGGGGAATCGTCCCCGCTTCACCCGGGGGAACCCTATGCCCGAGGGCGGTCGGGGCGCCAGAGGCGGATCGACGGCGTGCTCGCGGGCCGACTCGGCCGGCCCGGCGAGCACCCGCGACGGTCAGCCGCGGGTCCGGACGTCCTCGTCGGCACCGGCGCCGGCCTCGCTGCCGGCGTCCGCCTCCTCGGCCTCGACGAGGTAGGACTCCTCCGCGAGCTGGCTCGCCGAGTTCTCGCGGCGCACGCCGAAGGTGAGCAGCAGCCCGATGACCGCGGTTCCGGCGACGAAGAGCATGAGGTAGGCCCAGCCCGTCGCATCCACCAGGGATCCGAGCACCGCAGGGCCGGCCGACGAGCCGATCGCCTGAGCGACGGCGAAGATGCCGGTGTAGGTGCCGAGCATGCGCTGGCTGGGCGCGAGGTTCCAGAGCACGACGACCGCGTTCACCGCGAAGCCCGAGTAGCCGCAGGCCGCGATGATCACGCCGGCGAGGGTGGCCTCGTACGAGCCGTTGAAGGCGAACGCGACGAGCGTGCCGGCGGCGAACACGACGAGGCTGATCCGCATGACGAGCCGCCGCCCGACGCGGTCGGAGAGGATCGCGGCCGGGATGACGACCACGATGAAGGCGACGCCCGCCGGGAGGGTGAAGCCGCCCGCCTGGCCGCGGGTGAGGCCGAGCTGCTCCACGCCGTACAGCGTGAGCATCGCGCGCAGGCCGGCCCAGGTGCCCCACACCACGACCACGGCGAGCACCATCATGAGGCGGCTGCGGTCGCGGTCGGTGAGAAGGTCCTTGAGGATGCCGCCGAGCCGCAGCTTCTCGCCGCCGTCGACGTGGTCCTCGGCGACGATCGCGCGGTAGCCGGCGCTGCGCGATTCGCGGAGGGCGAGCACGAGGATCGCGGCGCACACGATCATGAGTCCGGCGGGGATGAGGTACGCGAGCTCGACGCTCTCGTCGACCACGAAGAGGCTGAGCAGCGCGGCAATGATGATCGTGAGGCTCGACGCCGCCTTCGCGACCGCGTTGCCCTTGCTGCGGTGCTCGGGCAGCTGCTGGTCGGCGATGAGGGATTCGGTGATCGGCTTGAAGCAGTTCGCGGTGAGCGAGAACAGCACGATGACCACGATGAGGATCGGGAACGACGGCGCGAGCGGGATGAGCGCGAACAGGGCGGCCGCGATCGGGACGCCGACGACGATGTAGGGCGTGCGCCGGCCCCACTTGGACCGCGTCCGGTCGCTCATGAAGCCGATCAGCGGCTGGACGAAGATGCCGATGATGTTGTCGAGGCCCATGATGAGGCCGATGAGCGCCGCGCTCGTGGTGTACTGCGAGAGCGTCACGGGGGTCTGGGCGTCGTGGAAGTTCCAGACCGATTCCTGGGCGAAGATGCCGAGCGCGACGAGCAGCGCGACGCGGAGGTGGAAGCGCCCTCGGCGTCGAGGGGTGGGGGTGGCGTTCACAGCGTTGACTCCATCGTCGTGGTGCCGGCGGGCCTCGTTCGGCGACGCCGGGATCTGTGATCCGTGACGTTACCATTTGCTATTGCAAATAGATACATCCGTCCGATCGCGGGAACGATCGGATCGGCACCGCATCGAGGAGGACGCGAGATGACCACCGTACCCGGGCTCGACCAGGCCGACCTGGCCTTCCTGCAGGGGGTCGACAGCCCCACGATCGCGAACGCCCTCGAGCGGCTGGACCTGCGCGATCGCAGCGATGGATACCTCGGGGGCAACGTCGCGTGCGCCTTCCCCGAGCTCGGGGTGATGGTCGGCACCGCGCTCACCGTCACCGTCGACGATGCGGTCGGGCGCCCGGCCCGCCAGGAGGGCTACTGGGACCTCTGGGCGACGCTCGAGGCCTGCGAGGGGCCGGTCGTCATCGTGATGAAGGATGTCAGCGGCGCCCCGCACCGCGTCGCGTACGCGGGGGAGATCATGGTGACGCTCGCCAAGCGGCTCGGCGCGATCGGCATCGTCACCGACGGCGCGCTGCGCGACCTCGACGAGGTGCGGGCGAAGGGCTTCCACTACTTCATGCGCCACGCGGTCGTCTCGCACGCGAACTTCGAGCTGTCGAAGGTCGGCGACCCCGTGCTCGTCGACGGGCAGGTCGTGCGCACGGGCGATCTCCTGCACGGCGACGCGAACGGCATCGTGATCGTGCCGCGCGAGGGCCTCGCCGGCCTCCGCGACGCGGTCGCGGCGGTGCGCGCGTCGGAGCGGCGCGACCTCGACTTCATCGACGGCCCGGACTTCACGCTCGACGGGTATCGCGCGATGCGCGGCTACGGGTCCTGAGCGCCGGGGCGGATGCCCCGACCCGGCGCGTCGCTCAGTCCCGGGGTGCCTCGCCGATCGGCGGCACTGGGGCCGACGCCGCGTGCGCGCGGACCAGCCGCTCGGCGGCGTCCTCGTCGCCCGCTGCGAGGGCGTCGAGGATCGCACGGTGGTCGGCGATCCGCCCGGCGACCCAGTCCGGGTCGAGCGCGCCGCGCTGCGCCTCGTGCAGGCGGCGGTCGGCGCTGAAGATCATGTAGTTCTCGACGAGGGCGCGGAGGGCCGGGTTCGCGGCGGCGCGCGCGATCTCGGCATCGAACTCCTCGGCGAGTGCGAACCGCTCCGCTGTGGAGAGCGTGTCGGCGGCGCTCACGGCGTGCTCGATCAGGTCGCGCATGCGCGCGATCGCGTCGGGGGCGATCTTCCGCGCCGCGAACCGGGCCTCGGCGCCGCGGAGCATCGCCTCGACCTCCATCAGCTCGCTGAGCGTGGTCGCCGGGTGGTCGGTCACCTGGAGCCGGCGGGCGCCGACGCGCTCGACGAGCCCCTCGTGCTCGAGCTTGCCGATCGCTTCGCGCACGGGCGTCGGGCTGACCGAGAGCGCGGCCGCGAGCTCGCGCTCGGTGATGCGCGTGCCGGGGGCGAGGCGGCCGTCGGCGATGCTCTCGCGCAGCGCGAGGTACGCCTGCTCGGCGAGCGATCCCGCTCGGGCGACCTGCGGCAATGTTCCGTCCAGACTCACGCGTCCCCTCCGTCGACAGGTTCGACGGTAGCGCCTCGCGTTCCGAGTCCGGAGTTGACACCACTTGCTATAGCAAATATCTTCAGTGGGCAAGGTTCGACGAGACGACAGGACACGACGACGTGGCATCCGTGCGCATCATCTTCCCGATCGGCATGCTCGGCGGCGGCTTCCCCGAGGAGACCGTCGCCCGGGGCATCCGGCTCGGCGCCGACGCGATCGCCGTCGACGGCGGCTCGACCGACTCGGGCCCGCACTACCTCGGCGCCGGCGTGCCGAAGACCTCGAAGGCAGCCGTGAAGCGCGACCTGCGGTCGCTGCTCGTCCAGGCGCGCCCCGCCGGGATCCCGATCGTCGTCACCTCGTGCGGCACCGCCGGCACCGACGCCGGACTCGAGTGGGTCGCCGGGATCGCCCGCGAGATCGCCGAGGAGGAGCACCTGTCGTTCCGCCTCGCGACGATCTCGAGCGAGCTCGCCCGCGGCACCGTGCTCGACGCGCTCCGCGACGGCCGGGTCAGCGCGCTCGAACCCGCCGCCGACCTCGACGAGGCGACCGTGCTGCGCTGCGAGCACGTCGTCGGGCTCATGGGACACGCGCCGATCAGCGCCGCGCTCGCCGCGGGCGCCGACCTCGTGCTCGCCGGCCGGGCGACCGACACCGCGTCCGTCGCCGGCATCGCGCTCGGCCGCGGGATCGCGCCCGGACCCTCCTGGCACGCCGCGAAGACCGTCGAGTGCGGCAGCCAGTGCACGACCGACCCGCTCGGCGGCGGCGTCATGGTCGAGATCGACGACGACGGCTTCACGGTGCATCCGCTCGACGAGCACGCCGCGGCCACCCCGATGACGGTCGCCGCCCACATGCTCTACGAGAACGCCGACCCGTTCCGCCTCCGCGAGCCGGCCGGCACGCTCGACGCGAGCGACGCCGTCTACACCGCGGTCGGCGACCGCGCGACGCGCGTCGAGGGCTCGCGGTTCGAGCCCGCCGACCAGCCGACCATCAAGCTCGAGGGCGCCGCGCTCGCGGGCTACGAGACGATCTCGCTCGTCGGCATCCGCGACCCGCACATCCTCGGCCAGATGGATGCCTGGCTCGCGCGCTTCGACCTCGAGCTCGGCCGCCGCATCCAGGGCCTCCTCGGCCTCGAGCGCGGCGAGTACGAGACCGAACTCCGCGCCTACGGCCACGACGCCGTGCTCGGCGACCTCGAACCGGGCGGCGCCGCACCCCGCGAGGTCGGCGTGCTGTTCCGGGCGCGCGCCGCCGACCAGGCGACCGCCACCGCGATCGCGAAGATCGCGAACCCGATCATGCTGCACCTGCCGCTGCACGGGATGACCCACCTGCCGAGCTTCGCGTTCGCGACCTCGCCCGCCGAGATCGAGCGCGGCGCGACCTACGAGTTCGTGCTCCAGCACGTGATCGCCGTCGACGACGAGGGCGAGCTCTTCCGCACCCGCTTCCAGGAGGTGGCCCCCAGTGCCCAGCCAGCCGCTCGATGAGCTCGCCGACCTCGTCCGCGCGAAGAACGCGGGGCCGTTCTGGCTCACGCTCGACGTGTTCCTGCCCGACGACGCGGCGTTCGCGCGGGTCTGCGCGTCCGATGTCGTCGACCCGGCAGTGATCGCCCGGCTCTACGCGACCGAGCCGGACCAGGTCCGGATCTTCCGGCTCCCGTCGATCCGCGCGATCAAGATCTCGTTCCCGCGCCCGCGGGTGCAGGGGTCCTTCGGCGACCGCGACATGCACTCGGGCCAGCAGCACGTGCTGCTCGCGGCGATCGCGGTTCCGGCCTGAGGTGCGGGCCCGCGGGCCCGCGCCCCGTGACGGGTCGGTTCACGCGGCCGTGAGCACCACGAGCCGCCGGGTCGCGCGCGTCATCGCGACGTAGCGGTCGACGGCGGCCTCGAGATCGGCGGATGCCCCCGGCCCTACGGATGCCCCGCGCTCCGGGGATGCCCCGCCGTCGACGAGCACCACGAGGTCGAACTCGAGCCCCTTCGCGAGCTCGGGCGACAGCGATCGCACCCGGTCGCGCGGGGCGAAGGTCGCATCGCCGATCACGCAGGCGACGCCCTCGCCGTCCGGGTGCTCGGCGAGCCATCCGTCGACGATCGCGTCGCGTTCGGCGAAGGGCCGGTACTCGACCGGGATGCCGCTGCGCCGGATCGAGGTCGGGACGTTCGCGTCCGGGATCGCCTCGAGGATCACGGGCGCCGCGGCCTCCATGATCTCGGCCGGGGTCCGGTAGTTCACCGTGAGCGACGCGATGCGGACCCGGTCGATGCCCGCACGCGCGAGGCGCTCCTCCCACGAGCCGGCGAACCCGTGTCGCGCCTGCGCGCGGTCGCCGACGACCGTGAAGCTCCGGGACGGGTTCCGCGCGAGGAGCATCCGCCACTCCGCGTCCGTGAGCTCCTGCGCCTCGTCGACGATCACGTGCGCGAACGGGCCGGCGAGGTCGTCGGGGTCGGCGATCGTCGAGGCGTCGTCGGCGAGCGAGTTCCGCGCGTCCTGGCCCTTGAGGATCGACATGACGAGCAGTTCGGAGTCGTCGGCCGCGACCAGATCCTCCACGACGCGCTCGCGCTCCCGCTGCTCGATCGCCTGCTCCGCCTCGCGCCGTCGCGCCAGGGCGGGCGCCTCGGGGTCGCCGATCCGCCGGCGGGCGGCGTCGAGGAACGGCAGGTCGGACGCGGTGAAGGCGCGGGGATCGTCGCGGCGGAGCATCCGCACGTCGTCGGCGCCGAGCCAGGGCGCGCACGCCGCGAGGTACGTCGGAACCGACCACAGGTCGGCGATCACGCCCACCGGGTCGAGCACCGGCCACGCGCGTCCGAAGGCCGCGCGGAGGCCGTCGTGGCCGGCGAGTGCGCGATGCAGCAGGTGCGTCGGCGCGGCGCCGCCGTCGCGGTCGACGAGGATCGCGAGCAGTTCCTCCCAGACCTCGTCGCGCGCGAGGTTGTGCGGCGTCCCGGGTTCGGGCGCGGCGAACGCCTCGGCCCAGTCCTCGGGTTCGACCAGGATGTCCGACCACGGCGTCTCCACGACGAACTCCATCGTCGGCGGCCGCTCGTGGTGCCGCACGGCCGCCTCGACGGCGTCGACGAGCCGCGCCGACGACTTCAGCGCCGCGACGGCCGGGTCCGGCTCGATGCCCGCGGTCGCGCCCTCGGGCACGAGGTCGCGCAGCGTGCAGGTCGCGACGCCCTCCTCGCCGAGGCTCGGGAGCACGTCGGCGACGTAGTCGAGGTACGGCCGGTGGGGGCCGACGACGAGCACGCCGCCACGGCGGTCGCCGAGGCGGGGATCCGTGTACAGCAGGTAGGCGGCCCGGTGCAGCGCGACCACGGTCTTGCCGGTTCCCGGCCCGCCGTCGACGACGAGCGCGCCGCGCGAGCCCGCGCGGATCACGGCGTCCTGGTCGGACTGGATGGTCGCGAGGACGTCCCGCATGCGCGGCGAGCGGCTCGCGCCGAGGCTCGCGATGAACGCGGACTGGTCGTCGAGCGCTGCCCGCTCCCTGGGATCGTCGAGGCCGTCCTCGGTGAAGACCTCGTCCCAGTAGTCGACGACCCGGCCGTTCGCCCAGCGGTACCGGCGCCGGCTCGCGAGTCCCATGGGCGCGCCGTGGGTCGCCGCGAAGAACGGCTCGGCCGCGGGGGAGCGCCAGTCGACGAGCAGGCGCGCGCCGTCCTCGTCGGCCAGCCCGAGCCGGCCGACGTACACGGGGGCGCCGCCGTCGGCGGGCACGAACCGGCCCAGGCAGAGGTCGAGCGCGTAGCGCTGCAGCGTGCGGATGCGGCCGGTCAGGCGGTGGACCTCGAGGTCGCGGTCGAGCGCCTCCTGGCCCTGGCCCGCCGGTCGGCGCCGGACGTCGGCGAGGCGATCGGATGCCTCGGCCGTCGCCCGCCCGATGCGGGCGCCGATGGCCGCGAAGTGGCGGTCGTCGTCGCCGATGAGTGCGGGATCGGTCTTGGCGGCGAGGCGTTCGGGGAGTGCGAATGCGGTGGTGATCAGGAGTTGCTCCAGGCGGTGCTCGATCGGCCGGGCCGGGTGCGGGGCGGCCGGTGGACCAGTATGCGCCCGCCGGGGGGCCTTGCGGCAAGGCCCCCCGGCGGCGGTATCCTGAAAGTGGAGAGCACCGCGGTGCTCTCCTTCTCCATGTCCGGGCACGGCACGACGAGTCGAGGACCCGGCCCGGACGTCGGGGTCCTAGCCGAGGACGACGAGGTACCCGAGCACCGCGCTCGCGATCGACACGAGCGCGAGGACGATCGACGGCAGGGCCGACTCCTTCCGGCGCACGTGCACGACGATCGCGCCGAGCATGATGATCGCGAGGCCGGTCGCGGCGAGCGGCGTGAGGATCGGCGCGAGGCCGAGCGCGAGCGGGAGGATCAGGCCGAGCGCGCCGAGCACCTCGAGCGCGCCGATGGCCTTGATGCTGCCGGCCGAGAAGTCCTCGGTCCAGGCCATGCCGTTCGCGGCGAGGGCCTCCTTCGGGCGGGTGGCCTTCATGAGGCCGGCGGCGAGGAATGCGAGCGCGGCGAGGCCGTTGACGATCCAGAGGGCGACGAGCATGGGGGAGTCCTGACGTTCGAGGGTTACGATTTGTTCGCAGCCTCATGATCAGTGATCGGACAGGCGCGTGCAAAAGGCACATCCGTGTGCCCCGCTCACACCGGAGGAACCATGCAGCCGCTCGCCGACGCTCCCGCGACCCACCGCAGCGCCTACGAGGGCAGCTGCGCGTCGAGCCACGGCGACGGCCGGGGCATCCGCGAGGTCCTCGACCGCATCGGCGACAAGTGGTCGCTGCTCGTCATCGCGACCCTCGAGCGCGGGCGCCTCCGGTTCAGCGAGCTGCAGCAGCACATCCCGGGCGTCTCGCAGCGGATGCTCACGCTCACGCTCCGCCACCTCGAGCGCGACGGGCTCGTGACCCGGACCGTCCACGCCGAGGTCCCGCCGCGCGTGGAGTACGAGCTGACCGACCTCGGCGGCACGCTCATCGGCCCGGCGTCCGCGTTCGCCGAGTGGGCGATCGCCGCCTTCCCGCGGATCGAGGCCGCGCGCGCCGCGTACGACGAGCGCGTCTGACGGCCGGGCGCGCTCGGCACCCGGACGGGGGCTGCCCGCCCCGACCCGCTGATCGACAGGATGTCCTCCGGCGGAAGGAAGCGGATGGGCATGTCGGGTTCGGGGCCGAGGGACTGGTCGCCGGCGGGCTACTGGGATGAACCGTCCGCACCCCGCGCCACGGGCCGTGCCGGCCGCGCCGGCCGACGCCCGGCCGCGCGCACCGCGACCGCGACCGCGACCGCGACCGTACGGCCGTCCCGCGGCTGGCTGGTCCCGGGGTTCGTCTCGCTCTTCGCGGGCATCGTCGCTGTGGTCGCGCCGCTCGGCGTCGTCCTGGACGGCCGAGTCGGCGGCTGGGTCGTGACGACCGTCGGCATCACCGCGGTCGGGTTCGCGATCGAGTCCGCCCGGCGCCGCCGTGCGTGGCGGGGCTCGGCCGGCGTGCTCGCGTGGGTCGGCGGGGTCCTCGGCGTCGTGGGCACCCTGCTCTGCCTCTGGACCGTCGCCGCGGCCTCCCTGCCCGACGCGGTGCCGCCGGCGCCCCGGCTCGTGGCCGGCGACCTCGGCGGGATCCGGATGCTCACCGCGCCGGTCGGCGCCGCGGGCCGAACGATCGAGGTCCAGGTCCAGGCGATCGAGGGCGCGTGCGCGTCCGGGACCTCGTGCTGGGCCTGGCAGGTCGTGCCCGCCGAGGCGTGCACGACCGCGACCGCGACGGTTGGATTCGCGTCGACCCCGGACGGCGGCCCGGAGTTCGAGGAGACCCGCGTGCTCTCGGACCTCCGGCCCGGGGTCGCGACGAGCCTCGTCATCGCCGACGACGGTCGGTACCCGGGCCTCGCGCGGATCGAGCGGGTCACCTGCGCGGACTGAGCGATCGAGGCGCCCGCGCCGCGGTGCCGACGCCCTACCCTGAGACCATGGCCGACACCGCCCTCGCCCTCGCCGTCGCCCAGTTCGCTCCCGTCGCGGACACGGGCGCGAACCTCGCCGAGATCGCGCGGCTCGCCGCGCTCGCGGTCGAGCGCGGCGCCCGGGTGGTCGTCTTCCCCGAGTACTCGATGTTCTTCACGCCCGAGCTGGGCCAGGAGATGGTCGACGCGGCCGAGCCGCTCGACGGCCCCTTCGTGCGGGCGCTCGGCTCGCTCGCCGCCGACCTCGGGATCCACCTCGTCGCGGGAGTGCTCGAGCGCGGGAGCGACCCCGCGCGCTTCGCGAACACCGCGGTCGCGCTCGACCCGGCCGGCGACCTCGTCGCGCGGTACCGCAAGCTGCACCTGTACGACGCGTTCGGCCAGACGGAGAGCGACCGCGTCGTCGCCGGCGACCTCGACGAGCCCGAGGTCTTCGACGCGCACGGCCTGCGCTTCGGCCTGCAGACCTGCTACGACGTCCGCTTCCCCGAGGTCACGCGACGCATCGTCGACGCGGGCGCCGACGTCGTCCTCATGCCGGCCGAATGGGTGCGCGGCCCGCTCAAGGAGGCGCACTGGCGCACGCTCACGACCGCGCGCGCCCTCGAGAACACGGTCTACGTCGCGGCCGCCGACCACGTCCCGCCGATCGGGGCCGGCAACAGCATGGTCGTCGACCCGATGGGGGTCGAGATCGCCACGATCGGCGAGCAGGCGGATGTCGCGATCGCCTGGGTCTCGCGCGAGCGGATCGCGGCGGTCCGCCGGTTGAATCCGGCACTCGCGCTCCGGCGCTTCCGGGTCGTCCCGCGCTGAGGCGGGGCGGGGCGGGGCGGGTGCGCGTGCCACGACCCGGCCGCGGCCCGCGGACCGCGGGCCACGACTCGCCTCAGGCGAGCGTCGCGAGCCGCGCCACCGCCTCCTCGAGCACCTCGCGCCGCTTGCAGAACGCGAACCGCACGAGGCTGCGCACGGTCGAGCGACGCTCGGGCTGGAGGAACGCCGACACAGGCACGCCCACGACGCCCGCGAGTCCCGGCAGCGCGCGGCACAGCTCGTCGGCGTCGGGATGCCCCAGCGGCGAGGCATCCGCGACGATGAAGTAGCCGGCCTGCGGCGGCGAGACGTCGAACCCGGCCGCGGTCAGCCCGGCACCGAGCAGGTCGCGCTTGTCGCGCAGGGTCGCGGCGGCGCGCGCGAAGAACGCGTCCGGCAGGTCGAGCCCCGCGGCGATCGCGGGCTGGAACGGCGCGCCGTTCACGAACGTGAGGTACTGCTTCACCGCGAGCACCGCGGTCACGAGCGGTGCGGGCGCGGTGACCCAGCCGATCTTCCAGCCCGTCGTCGAGAACGTCTTGCCGCCCGACGAGATCGACACGGTCCGTTCGCGCGCGCCCGGCAGGGTCGCGATCGGCACGTGCGCGCCGTCGTACACGAGGTGCTCGTAGACCTCGTCGGTGACGATGAGCGCGTCGTGCCGGGTCGCGAGCTCGACGACGAGTTCGAGGGTCTCGCGGTCGAGCACCGCACCGGTCGGGTTGTGCGGCGAGTTCACGAGGATGACCCGCGTGCGGTCCGTCACCGCGGCCGCGAGTTCGCGGGGGTCTGGGCGCCAGTCGGGGAACCGCAGGGGCACCGTGCGCAGCACGCCGCCCGCCCGTGCGACCAGCGCCGCGTACGCGTCGTAGGCGGGTTCGAGCACGACGACCTCGTCGCCCGCGTCGACGAACGCGAGGATCGTCGCGGCCAGCGCCTCGGTGGCGCCCGCGGTCACGAGGACCTCGGTCGAGGCATCCCACTGCAGGCCGTACCAGTGCGCCTGGTGCCGCACGATGGCCTCGCGCAGCACGGGCAGCCCGATGCCCGGCGGGTACTGGTTCACGCCGGCGGCGATCGCGTCGCGCGCGGCCTCGAGCACCTCGGCCGGGCCGTCCTCGTCGGGGAAGCCCTGGCCGAGGTTGATCGCGCCCGTCCGGGCCGCGAGCGCGCTCATCTCGGCGAAGATCGTGGGGCGCACGCCGCCGTCGTCGGCGAGAAGTCCCGCGGCCTGCGCGGTGCGCTGCCACGGCGGCGGGACGAATCGGCTGGTCACCCTCACACGGTAGGCCAGTGGAGGTTGGTTAGGCTGAATCACCCGGCTCGGATGACTCACCGTGAAGGGATAGCGGACTCATAGAGACCGCGCATGGCGTGCACAGGTTGGCGGGGGACGCTGTCCTCGCTTGGAAGGAGCAGCAATGTCCGATGAACAGAACGGCTCGAACCGCACACCGTCCGCTCCCGAGCCGGCGGAGACCGCTGAGGCGACGACGCCGGAATCGACCGTGACGCCCGAGGAGCCGGCCGCACCGGCCGCTCCCGCCGCGGCGCAGCCCACGGCCCCGGTCGAGGCGGATGCCCCGGCCCCGGCCGCAGCCGTCCCCGCGGCGCCCGAACCCGCAGCGCCCGCACCGGTTCCCGCCGGCAGCGCGGTCGCCGGCGGGCAGACCGTCCCGCCCGCCGCGCCTGCGGCGCCCGTGGCACCCGCAGCGCCGGCCGCACCCGCCGCGCCCGTGGCACCCGCCGCAGCCCAGCCCGCGCCCGCGCCGGTCGGTCCGACCGGGACCCTGTACGCGCCGGGCCAGGCCCCGCAGCCGTACCAGGGCGCGCAGAGCGCGTACCAGACCCAGCCGACCCAGCCGCTGCCCGGATCCGGCCAGGTGCCGCCCGCGTTCGGCGGTCCGCAGCCGGCCCCGGCGGCCTCGGGCGCGCCCAAGAAGAAGCGCCACACCGGCCTCCTCATCGGCGGCGTGGTCGTCGCGGCGGCCCTGCTCGGCGGCGCCTCCGGCGCGGGCATCACCGCGCTCACGCTCGGCAACCAGCCGCGCGTCGTGCGCGAGGACGCGACCGGCACGCAGAACATCGTCGTGAACGACACCGAGTCGGTGACCCAGGTCACGGCCGTCGCCGCGAAGGCCGGCCCGAGCGTCGTCACCATCTCGGTGGCCTCCTCGGATGCGGGCGGCACGGGGTCGGGCATCGTCCTGTCGAAGGACGGCTACGTGCTCACGAACACGCACGTCGTCACGCTCGACGGCGCGACCGCCGCCCCGACGATCCAGGTGAAGACGGCCGACGGCCGGCTCTTCTCGGCCGAGGTCGTCGGCACCGATCCGCTCTCGGACCTCGCCGTGATCAAGATGGCGGATGTCTCCGACCTCACGCCGCTCGAGTTCGCCGACTCCGACCAGCTCAACGTGGGCGACCTCGCGATCGCGATCGGCGCGCCGATGGGCCTGTCGAACACCGTCACGAACGGCATCGTCAGCGCGCTGAATCGCAGCATCGAGGTCGCGTCGTCGGCCGTGCCGGAGACGACCGAGGACGGCCAGGACGGGCAGGACGGCCAGCAGGGCGGCGACGAGCCGTTCGACTTCTGGAACTTCGACGGCCAGGAGCCGAGCCAGCAGCAGACCGCCGCCGCCGGCACGATCTCGATCCCCGTGATCCAGACGGACGCCTCGATCAACCCGGGCAACTCGGGCGGCGCGCTGCTCGACTCGGACGGCAAGGTGATCGGCGTGAACGTCGCGATCCTCTCCGCGGGCGGCGTCGGCCAGGCCGGCAGCATCGGCCTCGGCTTCGCGGTGCCGGCGAACCTCGCCGAGCGCGTCGCGAAGGAGATCATCGAGAACGGCGAGGCCACCCACGGGCTCCTCGGCGCGACCGTGACCTCGGCGGAGACCGCCGAGGGTGCGACCGAGGTCGGCGCGCTGATCGCCGACGTCACCCCGGGCGGACCGGCCGACGAGGCCGGCCTGCAGTCGGGCGACGTCGTGACCGAGTTCAACGGGATCCCGATCACCGACCAGGTCGACCTGACCGCGCAGGTCCGCGCGCAGGCCGGTGCGTCGACCGTCGAGCTCACCTACACGCGCGACGGCCAGTCGTACACGGTGGACGTGACGCTCGGCACCTACGAGGGCTAGCCCTCGCCTCCTCCTCTGAGCACGGGGCCGGCGCCGGAAGGCGTCGGCCCCGCGGCGTGTCCGGCGCATCGCGCTCGCCCGGGCCCGGCCGGGTCCGGCTGCTAGGCTCGATCGACCGAGCACGAGTGAGGAACCTTGCCCCAAGAGCCACAGGAGGCGGCGTCGCCGACCTCCACCGGCGTCTCCTACGTCATGCCGGTGCTGAACGACGTGTTGCATGTCCTCGAGGCGGTCGAATCGATCCTCGGACAGCACTACGACGGCCCGGTCGAGGTGCTCATCGCCCTCGGTCCGTCGATCGACGGCACCGCCGAGCTCGTCGCGGAACTCGCCGAGCGGGATCCGCGCGTGCGCGTGCTCGACAACGAGGTCGGGTCGACGCCCGCGGGCCTCAACATCGGCATCCGCGCCGCGCGCCACCCGGTCGTCGTCCGGGTCGACTCGCACTCGGCGCTCCCGGCCGACTACACCGCCATCGCGGTCGAGGCGCTCGAGCGCACGGGCGCCGACAACGTCGGCGGCATCATGGACGCGAAGGGCGAGACCGCCTTCCAGCGTGCGGTCGCGATCGCGTACACGACCAAGGTCGGCCTCGGCGGGTCGTCGTTCCACGTCGGCGGCGAGGAGGGCCCGGCCGACACGGTCTACCTCGGCGTGTTCCGCAAGGACGCGCTCGAGCGCGTCGGACTCTTCGACGAGACCGTCAAGCGCGGCCAGGACTGGGAGCTCAACCGGCGCCTCCGCGAGACAGGCGGCACGGTCTGGTTCACGCCGAAGCTCGCGGTCACGTACCGCCCCCGGGCGAGCCTCGACCGCCTCGCGCGCCAGATGTTCTCGACCGGGCTCTGGCGGGGCGAGCTCGCACGCCGGTTCCCCGGCTCGACGGGCATCCGCTACCTGATCCCGCCGGTCACCGTGATCGGCGTCGTGCTCGGCACCCTCACCGGCCTCGTCGGCCTCGTCCAGCTCGCCGTCGGCGCCGCGCCGTGGGCGCTGCTCGGGTTCCTCGCGCCCGCCGTCTACGCGCTGTTCGTCGTCGCCGCGATGCTCGCGGTCGCGCGCGGCCGGGGTGCGGGCACCGCGGGGTGGTTTCTCGTAGTCTTGCCCTGCATCCACGTCGCGTGGGGGAGCGGCTTCGTGCTCGGCTCCCTGGCGCTGACCTCCGACATCGCGAGACACACCGGGAGATGACGATGTCCGACTCCGCGCCGGTCACGGCGAAGCCGTCGAGCATCGCCGAGCTGAAGGCCGTCGCCCAGCCGCCCGAGGTCCGGGGCCGGCGGAACGCCGAGCACTGGACGGCGTCGCTCTACCTGCGGCGCCTGTCGCCGTACCTGACCTGGGTGCTCCTGCGCACGCGCATCAGCGCGAACGGCGTCACCGGGCTCATGATCCTCGTCGGGTGGTCGACGGCCGCGGCCCTGCTCGTCCCGGGCATCTGGGGCGCGCTGCTGGCGGTCGTGCTCGGCCAGCTCCAGATGCTCGTCGACTGCTGCGACGGCGAGGTCGCGCGCTGGCGCCGCACGTCGTCGCCCGCGGGCGTGTTCCTGGACAAGGTGGGCCACTACACGACCGAGGCGCTCATCCCGATCGCACTCGGCATCCGCGCCGCGGCGTATCCGCTCGAGTTCCCCGAGGACTTCCTCTGGACGACCCTCGGCACGCTGCTCGCGCTCGTGATCGTGCTGAACAAGGCGCTGAACGACATGGTGCACGTCGCGCGCGCGAACGCCGGCCTGGCGAAGCTCGCCGACACGCACGGCGAGAGCGCGCCGCGCGGCGGCCTGGTCGCGACGCTGCGGAAGGCGGCGCGGTTCGTGCCGTTCCACCGCCTGTACCACTCGGTCGAGCTCACGCTGATCGCGTTCGCGGCGGCGGTCGTCGGCCTGTTCGCCGGCCAGCCGCTCGTCGACCGCGTGGTGCTCGTCGCCCTCGTGCCCCTCTCGATCCTCGCGGTCCTCGGGCACTTCGTCGCGATCCTCGCGTCCCGTCGTGTCCGGGCCTGACGCGCCGGCCGACCGGCTCGACGAGGGCGGCGCCCCCGGCGCCTCCGACGGCGGCAGCCCGCGGATGCCCCGCATCGGCGTGGTCGTGCTCACCATGGGCCGGCGTCCGGACGACCTCGTGCGGGGCATCCGGAGCGTCCTCGACCAGCGCGACGTCGCGGTCGACGTCGCGGTCGTCGGCAACGGCTGGGACCCGGCGACCGCCGACCCGCCGCTGCCGGCCGGCGTGCACGCCGTGCACCTGCCCGAGAACCTCGGCATCCCGGCGGGGCGGAACCGGGGCGTTCCCGCCGTCGGCGGCGACATCCTCTTCTTCCTCGACGACGACGCGTTCCTGCCCGACCCGGACTTCCTCGCGCGCGGCGCGGCGATGCTCGCCGCGCGTCCCGAGCTCGGCCTCGTCCAGCCGCGCGTCGTCGACCCGACCGGGCTCGAGTCGCCCCGGCGGTGGATCCCGCGCATCCGCAAGGGCGACCCGGCGCAGTCCTCGCCGGTGTTCTCGTGCTGGGAGGGCGCCGTACTCATGCCGCGCGACGTGTTCGAGCGCATCGGCGGCTGGGGCGACCCGTACTTCTACGCGCACGAGGGCATCGAGCTGGCGTGGCGGGTCTGGGATTCGGGGCGCGTCGCGTGGTACGCCGGCGACCTCGAGGCGGCGCATCCGGTGATCGATCCCGCGCGCCACTCCTACTACTTCCGCCTGAATGCGCGGAACCGGGTATGGCTCGCCAAGCGCAACCTGCCGGCGGCGCTCGCGCCGCTGTACGTGGGCGCGTGGACCGGGATCCAGGTGCTCCGCTGGGCGCGCCGCCCGGCGGACCTGCGCGCGTGGTTCGGCGGCTGGGCGGCCGGCTGGCGCGAGGACCCGGGCGGCCGGCGTCGGCTCCGCTGGCGCACGGTCTGGCGGATGACCCGCGCCGGGCGCCCGCCGATCATCTGATGCCCGGTAACGATCCCCTCTCGGTCCGCGCCCTCCCGCCCGGCCCGGAGCTTCCGCTCGGATGCGCTCGGTAGCCTGAGGGGATGGGATTGCGGCAGGACCTTCGACGTGGGATCCGACTCGTCAAGGACGTCATGCGCAACCGCAAGGCGCAGGGCAAGCTCGCGGAGGCGCTCGCGGCCCAGCCGCCGCTCGAGCCCCACCACTACCGCGTCGGCGTGTACTTCGCCGACGGCAAGGTGAACCTCTACCAGATGCGCCAGTGGTACAAGCCGCTCGCCGAGCTCTCGAAGCGGCATCCCGTGCTCGTCCTCAGCCGCGCGTCGGGTGCGGCCCTCGCGATGCTGCGCGAGTCGCCACTGCCGGTCGCGTACGTGCGCCGCGTGGTCGACCTCGAGCGGGTCATCCACGAGCAGGACCTGCACGTCGTGTTCTACGTGAACCAGAACGCGAAGAACTTCCAGATGATGCGGTACGGCCGCCGCTGGCACGTGTTCATCAACCACGGCGAGTCCGACAAGATGTACATGACCACCAACCAGTTCAAGGCGTACGACTACGCCCTGATCGCCGGGGACGCGGCCCGCGCCCGCCTCGAGAAGGTGCTCTGGGACTACGACTTCGACAAGCGCGCCATCCCGATCGGCCGGCCGCAGGCCGACCACTACTCGGGCACGCTGCCGTACACGCCGGACGAGCGCACGGTCGTGCTCTACGCGCCGACGTGGGAGGGCGACCGCGGTGCGGCCGCGTACGGCTCGATCGCCTCGCACGGCGTGGCGCTCGTGACCGCGCTGCTCGCGACCGGGCGGCATCGGGTCGTCTACCGGCCGCATCCGCGCTCGGGGGTCGTGGACCACGAGTACGGCGTCGCGAACCGCGCGATCATCGACGCGATCGCGGCGGTGAACGCGGCCGATCCGGGCGCACGGCACGTCTACGACGACGGCCCGGAACTCGGCTGGCAGCTCTCCGCGGCGGATGTCGCGATCGTCGACATCTCGGCGATGGTCTACGACCGCCTCGCGGCCGGGAAGCCGCTGCTCATCACGCGTCCGGCCAACCCGGCCGCGGTGATCGACACGAGCGGGTACCTCGGCGCGTGCGAGTGGCTGAATGCGGCCCCGGATCCCGCGACCGGTGCGGACGCGGGCGCGTCGATGCTCGCGCGCGTGAGCGAGGTCGCGGAGGACCCGGAGGCGCGGGCACGCCTGGGGTACTGGGTCGAGCGCTACTTCGGGGACACGACGCCCGGCGCCACGACCGCGCGCTTCCACGACGCGATCGACCACCTCATGGCCGAGTGGGAGCGCTTCGCGGCCCTGCACGCCGACGACGAGGAGGTCGACGACCACGACGAGGAGGGCGAGGCCGACGAGGACGAGCTCGGCTAGCCGTCCCGCTCGCGCCGCTCAGGTCGTCGCGCCGGTCGCACCCGTCGATTCGTCGGGCTCCGCTGCCGTCGGCGCTGGCTCCGAACCGTCGGTCGTGCCGTCGTCGTCGGGCTCCTCGCCCGCGGTCACGGCGCGGCGCGTGCGGCGCACGGCCGCCTCGCCGACGCGCCGGAAGCCCCGCGAGGAGGCCCGCGCGGATGCGGCGGCGAGGCCGCCGACGGCCTCCGCGAGGTGCACGGCCCGGCGGCCGGTGGCCTGGAGGAGGGTGTCCTGGCCGGCCGATTCGAGCTCGTCGGGCAGGCGCGTGGGTGCCGCGCCGAACGCGAGCCGCGACTGCGTGAGCACCCGGCGGGCGAGCACGTGGTTGCCGATGCCGCCGATCGCGGCGCCGATGCCGAACGGCAGCGCCTTCCCGATGACGCTCCCGCCGCCGCGCACCGCGAACTGCTTCACGAACACGTGGCGCAGGCGGTCCACGACGGTGCCCATCATCGCCTTCGGCAGGGTGTTCGTGACGAGCTCGCCCCAGTAGGCGCTCCGCGCGACGCCGCCGCCGCCGGCCTGCGCCGCGAACTGGCGCACGAGGTCGCTGCCCTCGTTCCCGAGCATGAGCGTCATCACGAGCGCGCGGGCGCGATCCGGGCTGTCGACGGGGATCCCGTGCACCTCCGCGACGGACTGCGCGAACAGCGCGGTCGCCTCGAGGAATCCCGCGGTCTCGAGGCCCGACAGCGTGAGCGTGACGCCCGTGCCGATGCCCGGGATCACGGCGGTCGCGCCGACCGCCGCGCCGCCGGTCGTCACGGCGGCGAGGTAGCGGCGCTCGAGGATGCGCACCAGCTGGTCCGGTGTCGCGGTCGGGAAGCGCCGACGGATGCCCCGCAGGTGCGCGACCACGATCGGTCGGTGGATCGCGAGGACCCGGTCGACCAGCCGGTCGATGCCGGCGCGCTGATCCGGCGACGGTGTCCCGGCTGATGCGGTGGCGGACCCGGGTGCGGACGTGGATCCGGGTTCGCTCGCGGACTCGACCGGGGTATCCGCCCCCATCGAGGTGATCGTGTGCACGCGTTCGGGCATGCAGGGAGTCTAGGTGCGCTGTCCGGCACGGGGCAGCGGGTTGACGGCGGCTCCGGCCGCCGCACGGAGCCCGACCGTGCCTTCGAAGGATCGGCACGATCGTGCGGTTCTGCGGCCGCTGGCACCGATGCCCCGCATCGGTGACCCGGGCATCGGCACGATCGTGCCGGTTTCTAGCTGAACTCGTCGCGTCGCCGCCGGACGACCCGCGCGAGCTTCGCGTTCGTCCGCGCGGGGAACGGGAGGGCGCCGGCCTCGATCCGGTCGCCGAGCCCCTCGGTCGCATCGACCGCCCATCTCGCCGAGCGTGCGACGGCCCGCTCGGGCAGCCCGAGGCGCGAACCGAGCGCCGCGAATCCTGCTCGCGTGAGGACGTCGCGCCCCTCGACGCGGAGCGCCATCGTGTCGTCGCCGTACGGGAACGTCGACGGCAGGTCGTAGGCGGGGGCGAGCCGCCATTCGCCGTCCGGCGTCTGCATGATCGACAGGTTCTTCGCGTGCTGGTCGCCGTTGCCGGTGAGCCACGCGAAGGCGAGCTGCCGAAGGAGGTCCCGTGCCGCGATCGCCCGTCCCGGCGTGTGGGCGAGCAGCGCGACGGCGGCCTCCTCGAAGCTCACGTCGTACTTGTCGGCCGGCCAGATGCCGAGCGCCTGCGCGGCATCCTCGACGGCCAGCGGAAGCGGGGCGTCGGCGCGGGGCATCCGATCGAATCGCGTGACCAGGAGGCCGGGGATTCCGTCGCGGTCGCGCACGATGCGCGCGTCGACCGTCGGAAGCCGGGCGCTGCGCGCGAGGTCGAGGAAGAATTCCTCGTTCTCGACGAGGTGCGGATACTCGGGCGGATCCAGCTTGAGGATGTACCGCTCGCCCCGGCGGCGCACCGGCAGGCTGATGACGCGCGCCGACGCCTTCTCCTGGACGCCCGCGAGCGCGGGCAGTGCGACGAGGCTGCCCTCGGCGAGGGCGTCGGCGAACGAGATCTCGGAAAAGTCGCGATCGACGGTGAGGCCGCTGAGGTCGGATGCCTCGGTCGCCGGGTCCTCGGCGGCACGGTCGTCGACGGCACCGTCGTCGACGACGCGCACATCGCCGATCGTGTCGCCGCCGATCGCCAGCAGCAGGCCGAACTCGTCGTCGGCCGAGGTCTTCACGCGACGACGCAGGGTGCTGAGTCGTCGCCCCTCGGGCAGCAGCCCGGCGAAGAACGGCGGGACCGCGCCCGACGCCGTGCGCACCGCGGCATCCGAGAGCGGCAGCGTGGTGGCGACCGGCCGACTGCCCGGGTCGGCCAGGTACTCCGGGCGGTAGGCGAACTCGACGCCGTCGCGAGTCCGCTCCAGGGTCGCCGCGGGGCGGGCGCCCTTCACGACCGTCGCGCGGCGGACGGTCACCATGTGGTCGTGATGCCGAGGTCGACGCCGAGCGCGAGCGCGACGGCGGCGACGTGATCGAGGCGTGCGGTCGGCTTGCCGCCCTCGAGTGCCCCGATGAAGCGCGTCGAGACGCCGGCGAGTTCGGCGAGTTCCTCCTGCGTGACGCGGAGTTCCCTGCGTCGGGAGCGCAGTGCGCGGCCGATGCGGGCAGCGGATGCCTCGGGCGTGCCCGCCGTGTGGAGTTCAGCGTCGGACATGTGCCCCCCAATCGGCGCGATCGTGCTGATTCAGGCCAAGGTTAGCGCGCTCAGGAGGGGTGCGTCTACTCAATCGGCACGATCGTGCCGATTCCGGGCGGACCGCTAGCCCTGCGGCCCGTAGTCGGCGTTGTACCGGTCGAGCACGTCGTCGATCGGGGCATCCAGCACCAGCGCACCCTTGTCGAGGTACAGCCCGCGCGTGCAGAAGCGGCGCAGGTCGCGCTCGTTGTGCGAGACGAAGAACAGGGTGCGCCCGCCCGCGAGGAGCTCCTCGATGCGCGCGTAGCACTTCTCCCGGAACGCCTTGTCGCCGACCGCGAGCACCTCGTCGACGAGCAGGATCGGCTCCTCGAGCTGCGAGATCACCGCGAACGCGATCCGCACCTTCATCCCGCTCGAGAGGTGCTTGTACGGGGTGTCGACGAAGTCGGCGATCTCGGCGAACTCGATGATCCCGTCGAACCGGGCGTCGATCTGCGCCCGGCTCATGCCGTGCAGCCCGGCCGTGAGGTAGACGTTGTCCCGCACGGTGAGGTCCTCGACGAACCCGCCCGTGATCTCGATGAGCGGCGCGACGCCGCCGCTCACGGTCACCCGGCCCTCGTCCGGCATCATGACGCCCGCGACGAGCTTCATCAGGGTCGACTTGCCCTGGCCGTTCCGGCCGACCACGCCGATCGCCTCGCCCGCGCGCACCTCGACCGAGACGTCCCGGAGCGCCCAGAACTCGTCCGGGCGCGAGCGCCGGCGCCGCCCGGCGAGCAGGTCCTTGAACGAGCGGCGGCCGCGCCGGTTCCGACGGAACCGGATGCCGAGTCCCTCGACGCGGATCGCGGTCTCGTCGGTGCCGGATGCCGCGCCCCCACCGGACGCCACGGATGCCACGACCATCAGATCTCCTTCAGCACCTGACGCTCCGCGCTGCGGAACACCGCGAGCCCGACCAGGAGCAGCACGATCGACATCACTGCCGAGACCCCGATGTCGAACCAATTGAGCTCACGCGGGAAGAACCCGGCGCGGTACAGGCTGAACACGCCGCTCAGCGGGTTGAACGCCGCCCAGAACTGGAAGCCCTCGGGCAGGTCGGCCGTGCCGTAGATCACGGGCGACGCGTAGAACAGGAACCGGAGCACGAGCTTCACGGCGCGCTCGAGGTCGCGGAAGAACACGACGAGCGGCGCGACGATGAGGCAGATCGCCGACGTCAGCACCGCCTGGAGCAGGATCCCGAGCGGGAAGAGCGCGAGGGCCCAGTTCACCTGCGCGCCGAACACGATCGCGAACAGCGCGAGCACCGGCAGCGACAGCAGGAACTCGATGCCCTTCGACAGGACGATCCGGTTCACCCAGATCGTGCGCGGGATCATCGTGGACCGCACGAGCTTGGCGTCCTTCAGGAACGCGCGGGTCGAGTCGGACACCGAACCGTTGAACCACATCCACGGCAGCAGCGCCGACAGCAGGAACACGATGTACGGCACCTGGCCGACCGACCGGTCGAACACCTGGGTGAACACGAACCAGTAGATGCCGGCCATGACGAGCGGGTCGAGCACCGACCATACGTAGCCGAGCGCTGACGTCGAGTACCGCACCTTCAGGTCGCGCGTGGTCAGGAGCCAGAGCGAGTGGCGGTAACGACCCCAACGCGTCCGCTGCAGCGGATGCGCCTCGGCGTAGGTGGTCACCCTGCCATCGTAGGCTGCGCGCGGCGGTAGGTTTGCAGGGGGCCCTCGACACGGGCCAGAACCACGATCCACCTCGAGGAGCCACGTGCACCGGACGAGCACCCGCATCCTGCTCAGTTGCGCCGCGATCGGCGTCGGCGGCGGGATCATCGCCGGCGCGTCCGGGTACCTGGCCGCGGCCTTCGCGCTCTTCGGCCCGCTGCTGTACGGCCTGACGATCGGGTCGCACTTCCTGCCGAGCGTGGTCGGCCTCTCGCTGCTGAAGCGACCGGGAACGGGCCTGCTCACGGGACTCATCGCGGGCCTCGTCGGCGCCGCGTTCGCGCCCTGGTGGTTCTGGCGGTACGTCGGCACGGGCCTGCTGGTCGGCGTGCTCCTCGAACTCCCGTTCCTCGTGACCCGGTACCGGCGCTGGGATCCGTGGCTGTTCTACCTCTCGGGCGTGATCTCCGGCGCCGTCATCGGCATCGCCGTGTTCATCGCGATGGGCGCCGAGCACTACGCCTGGTGGGCGTGGATCATCTCGCTCGCCTGCTGGGTCGCCAGCCCGCCGCTGTTCATCTGGATCGGGCGCGTCATCGCACGCGCACTCGAACGATCGGGCGTGGCCCGGACCGCGGGCGCGCGCGAGTAGCGCGGGGCGCCGGCAGGAAGACGAAGAGCGGATGCCCCGACGGGGCATCCGCTCTCCTGCTGTGGTGGTGCGATCACACGAAGTGGTTGGCCCGCTCCAGGTCTTCCGCGAAGTCGATCTCGACCGCGTAGAGGTCCGAGACGTCCATCGGCTCGATCAGGAGGCCGTTCTTCTCGATCGCGAGCTCGAGGCCGCGCTCGAAGTAGTCCTGGTCGCCGACGCGCTGGAGGTGGGCGAGGAAGGTCGCCTTGTCGCGCGAGGAGATGAAGTTGATGCCGACGGCCTCGCCGAGGCCGCCCTTCACCGTCTTCGAGAGCTCCTTGACGTAGCCCTCGGCGCTGACCGTGTACTTGACCTCCTCGTCGGAGACCTTGGCGTGGTTCACGGTGACGAACGACTGGTCGCGCGCGATGAGCGGGAGGGCCCGGTCGAGGATGCGCGGGTCGAAGACGACGTCGCCGTTCATCCAGAGGACGCCGCCCGGCTGCGAGGCCTGGAGGGCGCGCATGAGCGACTTCGAGGTGTTCGTCTGGTCGTACTCCTCGTTGTAGACGAAGGACGCCTGCGGGAACGCCTCGATGATGTGCTCGAGCTTGTAGCCCACGACGATGGTCACGCCGGCGTTGCGGCCGAACGTGTGCTCGATGTTGTCGAACTGCTGGCGCATGATGGTGCGGCCGTCGGCGAGTTCGGTCAACGGCTTGGGGAGGGACCGCCCGAGGCGGCTTCCCATGCCTGCCGCGAGGATCACGATCTGGGTCGTCACTGCATCTCCTTCGGAGTTCGGATGCCGTGACAGCGAGGCGCATCGAGCTGGTCGATCCGAACCGTTCGCTGTCGGTTCACCCGGAAGTTCACTGGTGGACACGCCGTCATGCCTCGGCCAGCCTACCGGTCGGCCCCCGGGACGGCACAGCCGATGGCCTGTTCCGTGCCCCTTTCGTGATCCGACGCCCAGCGTTCGCTCAGGCCGCGCCCGGTCTCCCGAGGCGCTTCGCGACGCGCGGTTTCGCCGAGGGGGCGCGCCGGACGCGGCCTCGTTGGTAGCGTGGCGGGGTGACTTCCGTTTCGCGCTCACATCAGGACGACGAGGCTCGCGAAGGCACCGGCACGGGGGAGAACATGGCCGAACCGGACGAAGCCGCTGCGCGGCCGAAGCCCGCACCGCGCTCGCGCGCTGCGAAGGCTCCTGGAAGCGACGCGCCGAAGCCGGCACCGCGCCCGCGGAACCCCAAGCCGACGCCCTCGGGCGATGCCGCGCCCGCGCCGAAGCCGCGCACCGCGGCCGGCAACGGCACGTCGGGCTCCAAGCGTACGGCGGCGTCCCGGGATGCCTCCGCGAGATCGCAGTCGGCCCGCAGTGCGGCCGCGAAGACGTCGCGCACGCCGGCCGAGTCCGCCGCCGCGGGGTCGGCGAGCAGCACGGCCGGCAGCACGCGCCGCCGGTCCACGGCCGCCAAGCGCCAGCAGGTCGCCGCGGCGCTGACCACCGACACGACCACCGCCGAGCCGCGTCGCCGGGGCGCCGCCGGAGCCGCGCTCGCCGCGGCCGCCGGTGCGGCCGCCGCCACCGCGCCGAAGACGGACGCCGATGCAGTCGAGACGGTGGAGGCCGAGGTCGTCGAGGCCCCGGTCGTGGCCGAGGCGGCCGAGGCAGCGGGCGAGCCCGAGGTCGTCGAGGCGGCTGGGGAGCCCGAGGCCGAGCCCGTGGCCGAGGTCGAAGTCGAGGCCGAGCCCGTGGCCGAGGTCGAAGACGCGGAGCCCGCCGAAGCGGTCGAGGCCTCGCCCGCGGCATCCGTCGAGCCCGAGGCGTCCGTCGAGCCCGGGGCATCCGTCGAGCCCGAGGCATCCGTCGAACCGATCGCGCCCGAGCCGGCCGTCGCCGTCGCGCCCGGCGCGCCGGCCGACCTGGCCGACCTCGACCAGGACGTGGCCGAGGCGATCACGCGCGCGTCCGCCGCGGCGGTGCTCGCGAACGCGACGCCGCCCCGCCGCCAGCGGACCCTCCGCCCGGCCCGGCCGGCGCCGCCCGAGAGCGCGCCCGTCGTGCTCGAGGTCGTCGACCTCGTCAAGCGGTTCGGCTCGAACACCGCGGTCGACGGCATCTCGCTCAGCGTGCGCGCGGGATCGTTCTTCGGCGTGGTCGGCCCGAACGGCGCGGGCAAGACGACGACGCTCTCGATGATCACCGGGCTGCTCCGGCCCGATCGCGGCACCGTGCACATCCACGGCGTCGACGCGTGGCGCGACCCGAGCGCGGCCAAGCACGCGACGGGCGTGCTGCCCGACCGGCTGCGTCTCTTCGACCGGCTCACGGGCGCCCAGCTCCTCTACTACTCGGGGATCCTGCGGGGCCTCGACGCCCGCACGGTCCGCGATCGCAGCGCCGACCTGGTCGCGGCCTTCGGGCTCGAGGACGCGATCGACCGGCTCGTCGCCGACTACTCGACCGGGATGACCAAGAAGCTCGCGCTCGCGTGCTCGCTCATCCACGCACCGCGCCTCCTCGTGCTCGACGAGCCGTTCGAGTCGGTCGACCCCGTGTCGGCCTCGAAGCTCACCGAGATCCTCGAGCGGTACGTCGCGGGCGGCGGGACGGTGGTCCTCTCGAGCCACGGCATGGACCTCATCGAACGGGTCTGCGACTCCGTCGCGATCGTGATCGCCGGGCGCGTGCTCGCAGCGGGGACGCTCGACGAGGTGCGCCTGGGCGCGCCGCTCGAGGACCGCTTCGTCGAGCTCGCCGGAGGCATCAAGGCCGCAGAGGGGATGGAATGGCTGCACAGTTTCTCCGACTGAAGCTCCAGCTCCTCGCGAACCTCTTCCGCCGCAGCGCCTGGCAGGTCGTCGGCATCGTCCTCGGCCTGATCTACGGACTCGGACTCGCGCTCCTGGTCGCCGGCATGCTCGTCGCGGCGCGCTTCGCGCCCGACGTCGCCCTCCTCCGCGACGCGATCGTCGTCGGCGGCTCCGTCACGGTCATCGGATTCATCGTCGTGCCGCTGATCTTCGGCGCCGACGATGCGATGGACCCGCGACGCTTCTCGCTGTTCGGGCTGCCGGCCCGACGGCTCGCGATCGGCGTCGGGCTCACGGCGCTCGTCGGGATCCCGGCGTTCGCGCTCACCGTGGTGCTGGTCGGGTTCGTGGCGACGTGGTCGCGCGGCGTCGGGGAGACGCTGCTGGCCATCGTCTCGGCCGCGCTCGCCCTTGCGACCTGCCTGCTCGCGGCGCGCGTGGCGACCGGCTTCGCGTCGCTCGCGCTCTCGACGCGGCGGGCGCGGGACGCCGGGCTGGTCGTCGCGGTGCTCGTCGTCGTCGTGCTCGCCCCGGTCGCCGCGGTCGTCGCGTCGATCGACTGGTCGGGATCGCAGGTCCGCGTGCTCGAGTCGCTCGGGGGCATCCTGTCGTGGACGCCGCTCGGCGCCGCGTTCGCGGTGCCCGGCGACGCGGCCGCGGGCGCCTGGGGGCCCGCGTTCCTCAAGGGCCTGATCGCCGCCGCGACGCTCGCGGTGCTCTGGCTCGGGTGGGAACGGCTCGTCGCGCGCATGCTCGTGACGCCGGGCCGCGCGGCATCGCGACGCGCGTACCGCGGGCTCGGGTGGTTCGACCGCGGCCCCGGCACCGCGGTCGGCGTCGTCTCGTCGCGCGCGCTCACCTACTGGTTCCGCGACCCGCGGTACTGGGTCTCGATCCTCGTGCTGCCGATCGTGCCGGTGCTCGTCGTCGTGCCGCTCGCGCTCGCCGGGCTGCCGAGCGGCTATCTCCCGCTCATCCCGGTGCCGCTCCTGGCGCTCTTCATCGGCTGGCTGCTGCACAACGACACGGCCTACGACTCGACCGCGATCTGGCTGCACGTCACCTCGGGCATGCGCGGCTGGACCGACCGCTTCGGGCGGATCCTGCCGGTGCTCGTCGTCGGGATCGTCGTCGTGGGCGTCGGCAGCGCCGTCACGGCGATCGTGCTCGACGACTGGCGTATCACGCCCTCGGTCGTCGGCGTGAGCGCGTCGCTGCTGTTCGCAGGGCTCGGCATCGGCGCGATCAGCTCCGCGCGCTTCCCGTACCCGGTCGTGAAGCCCGGCGACAGCCCGTTCATGCAGCCCCAGTCGACGGGGACGACCACGGCCGTGGTGCAGTCGTTCACGCTCCTGTGCTCGATCGTCTTCGCGCTGCCGGCGCTGTGGTTCGGCTGGCTCGGGCTGACCGTCGACCCGGACTGGCACCTGGTCTCGCTCGCCGCTGGCACGGGCATCGGCGTGGTCGTCCTGGGCTTCGGCGTCGGGGTCGGCGGCCTCGTGTTCGACCGCCGCGGGCCCGAGATGCTCGCGGCCGCCCTGCGCGCGTAGCCGCGTAGAATCGTGGCCATGTCCCACGACTTCCGCGCCAGCATCGCCGACCCCGACCAGCCCGGCGGAGGCACCTCGGTGCTGGACCGCGAGCTCGAGAAGCTGCTCGAGGACGAGCAGCACTTCGAGCCGGGCGACCACGAGCGCTTCTCCCACTACGTCAAGAAGGAGCAGATCCTCGAGTCGGCGGTCACGGGCAAGCCCGTGAAGGCGCTCTGCGGCAAGAAGTGGACCCCGGGCCGGGACCCCGAGAAGTTCCCGGTGTGCCCGACCTGCAAGGAGATCTACGAGCGGATGAAGCGGGGCTAGCGCACCGCGAGGTCCCCGTCGGCGCCGCCGTCCGGCGGACACGCGTCCACCGCGAGGTCAGCGGTACGTCGTCGGGATCGCGGGTTCGCCGCGACCGAGGCGGAACGCGCCGATCGGCAGTTCCTGCATCGCCGACGCCCGGTGATCGCGCGCCGCTCGAGTTCCCGCGACGCCCGTGAAGGCGGGATCGGCGACCCCGCCGGCCATGAGCCGGACCATCAACGGGCGCAGCTCGTCGCCAGGCTCGAACTCGTGCGCGCCGCCCGGCCCGTCGCCGAGGTGGACGATCTCCTCCCGCGCGATGCCGCTCGCGTCGAGTCGCCGGGCGGCGCTCTTCCGCCCGCCGACGCTGGCCTTCGCCGCCGACGCCTTCGCGACCGGCACCCAGTCGCCGGCGTCGTCGTGGCGAGCCACGAGCTTGTAGACCATGCCGGCGGCCGGATGCCCCGACCCCGTGACCACCGACGTGCCCACGCCGTACGAGTCCACCGGCGAGCCGGACAGCGCGGCGATCGTGAACTCGTCGAGGTCGCTCGTGACCGTGATCCGCGTGTCGACCGCGCCCAGCCCGTCGAGCTGCGCACGCACCGCCGCGACGACGGCGGGCAGGTCGCCCGAGTCGATGCGGATGGCGCCGAGCGCCGTGCCCGCGACCCGCACCGCGGTCTCCACGCCGGCGGCGATGTCGTACGTGTCGATCAGGAGCGTGGTCGCGGGGCCGAACGCCTCGACCTGGGAGCGGAACGCCCCCTCCTCGGTGTCGTGCAGGAGCGTGAACGCGTGCGCGGCCGTACCCATGGTCGGGATGCCCCAGGTGCGACCGGCCTCCAGGTTGCTCGTGGCCTCGAATCCGGCGATCCACGCCGCACGCGCGGCGGCGACCGCCGATCGCTCGCCTGTGCGACGCGAGCCCATCTCCGCGATCGGTCGCCCGAGCGCGACCGACACCATGCGCGCCGCAGCACTCGCGACCGACGAGTCGGAATTGAGCACCGACAGCACGAGCGTCTCGAGGACGACCGCCTCGGCGAAGGGCGCCTCGATCGACACGAGCGGCGAACCCGGGAAGTACGCCTCGCCCTCCCGGTACCCCCAGATGTCGCCCGTGAACCGGTAGTCGGCGAGCCAGTCGAGCGTCGCGGGCCGCAGGAACTCCTGCGCGCGCAGCCACTCGAGCTCGGCATCCCCGAAGCGGAAGCGCTCGATCAGCTCGAGCACGCGGCCCGTGCCCGCGACGACGCCGTAGCGGCGCCCGCCGGGAAGGCTCCGGGCGAACGCCTCGAAGAGGCTCCGACGGTGCGCGGTGCCGTCGTGCAGCGCGGCATCGACCATCGTGAGCTCGTAGCGGTCGGTGAGGAGGGCAGGTGAGCCGGTCACGATCCGAAGCCTAGCGAGCGCGCGCCGCGAACGGGGCGGCGGGGCATCCGCTCGCACTGCGTCCGCCGGCCGCGCACCCGGGGCGGTGCGGCCGAGCGTCTAGGCTTGGAACTCGTGACGGATGCACCGATCGGGATCTTCGACTCCGGCGTCGGCGGGCTCACCGTGGCCCGTGCGGTGAAGGACCAGCTGCCGAACGAGTCCATCCTCTACATCGGCGACCTGGCGCACTCGCCCTACGGCCCCAAGCGCATCGCGGACGTCCGCCGGTACGCGCTCGCGGTGCTCGACGACCTCGTCGCGCAGGGCGTGAAGATGCTCGTGATCGCCTGCAACACCGCGTCGGCGGCGATGCTGCGCGACGCGCGCGAGCGCTACGACGTGCCCGTCGTCGAGGTGATCCAGCCGGCCGTCCGGCGCGCGGTCGCCACGACGAGGAACGGCCGCGTCGGCGTGATCGGGACCGTCGGCACCGTCCAGTCGCGCGCCTACGACGACGCGTTCGCCGCGGCCCCGCACCTCGAGCTGTTCACGCAGGCGTGCCCGCGGTTCGTCGAGTTCGTCGAGGCCGGCATCACGAGCGGCGACGAGCTGTTCGCCGTCGCAGAGGAGTACCTCGCGCCGCTGCAGCGGGCCGAGGTCGACACGCTCGTGCTCGGCTGCACGCACTACCCGTTCCTGAAGGGCGCCATCTCGTACGTCATGGGCGAGCAGGTGTCGCTCGTCTCGAGCGACGTCGAGACCGCGAGCGACGTCTACCGCGTGCTCGTGTCGAGCGGGCTCGAGCGTCGCACGACGGTGACCCCGCCCACGTACCGCTACGAGGCGACGGGCGACTCCACCAGCGCCTTCCTCGACCTCGCGCACCGACTCATCGCACCCGAGATCCCGAGCGTCGAGCTCGTCCAGACCGGCGCGATCACGATTCCCTCCCACCTTCGACAGGAGATCCGATGACCGAGGCATCCGCCAGCACCGAGGCATCCGCCGCGCCCGCGATCGTGCGCGCCGACGGGCGCGCGCCCGACGCGCTGCGCGAGGTGACCATCGAACGCGGCTGGAGCGCGCACGCCGAGGGCAGCGCGCTCATCTCGTTCGGCCGCACGAAGGTGCTGTGCACCGCGAGCTTCACGAACGGCGTGCCGCGCTGGATGAACGGCTCGGGCAAGGGCTGGGTCACCGCCGAGTACGCGATGCTGCCGCGCTCCACGAACACGCGCAACGACCGCGAGAGCGTGAAGGGCCGGATCGGCGGGCGCACGCACGAGATCAGCCGGCTCATCGGCCGCAGCCTGCGAGCGGTCGTCGACACGAAGGCGCTCGGCGAGAACACGATCCAGATCGACTGCGACGTGCTGCAGGCCGACGGCGGCACGCGCACCGCGGCGATCACGGGCGCGTACGTCGCGCTCGCCGACGCGATCGAGTGGGCGCGCGAGCGGAAGTTCATCGGCCAGCGGTCGACCCCGCTCATCGACACCGTCTCGGCGGTCTCGGTCGGCATCATCGACGGCACGCCCATGCTGGACCTCGCGTACGTCGAGGACGTGCGCGCCGAGACCGACATGAACGTCGTCGCGACCGGGCGCGGCCTCTTCGTCGAGGTGCAGGGCACCGCCGAGGGCGCGCCGTTCGACCGACGCGAGCTCGACGCGCTGCTCGACCTCGCGCTCGGCGGGACCGCCGATCTCTCGAAGATCCAGGTCGCCGCGCTCGCGGCCCAGGGCGGGGAGTGACGACGGTGGATGCCTCGCCCGTCGAACTCGTCCTCGCGACGCAGAACCAGGGCAAGATCGACGAGTTCCAGCGGATGCTCGGCGCGCGCATCCCGGGCGTCGTCGTGCTGGCGTACGAGGGCCCCGCGCCCGTCGAGGACGGCCGCTCGTTCGACGAGAACGCGCTGATCAAGGCGCGCGCCGCCGCCGAGTACACCGGCCGCATCGCGCTCGCGGACGACTCGGGGCTGTGCGTCGACCTCATGGGCGGCGCCCCCGGGATCTTCTCGGCGCGCTGGTCGGGCCGGCACGCGGACGCCGACGCGAACCTGCGGCTCCTGCTCGCGCAACTCGGCGACGTGAAGCGGCCGGACCGCGGCGCGCACTTCCACTGCACGATCGCCCTGGTCGTGCCCGGTCGGGACGGCGCCGACGCCCGCGAGTACCTCGCCGAGGGCGACTGGCACGGGTCGATCGCGTACGAGCCGCGCGGCTCGTACGGGCACGGCTACGACCCGATCTTCGAGCCCGTCGGGCACGAGGTGACGGTCGCCGAGCTGCGGCCCGAGCAGAAGGATGCCGAGAGCCACCGCGGCCGCGCCTTCGACGCGCTCATCCCGCAGCTGCAGGCGGTGCTCGCCGAAGGGCGCTGAGCGCCCGGACGGCGCGGCGCCGGCGCTCGGGCGACGTACCATCGAGTCGATGGGCCACACGCACGACCACTCGCACGGGGCATCCGCGAACCGGACCCGCCTCGTCGTCGCGATCGCGATCATCGCGACGTTCCTCGTCGCGCAGGTCGTCGGCGGCCTGCTGAGCGGGTCGCTCGCGCTGCTCGCGGACGCCGGGCACATGGCCGGCGACGTCATCGGGCTCGTGGTCGCGCTGATCGCCGCGGTCGTGGCGGCCCGGCCGGCGAACGAGCGCCAGACGTACGGCTTCCAGCGGTTCGAGGTCTTCGGGGCGCTCGTGAACGGCGTGCTGCTCCTCGTCGTCGCCGCGACCGTCGCGGTGAGCGCCGTCGGGCGCCTGGTCGAGGGCGCGCAGGGCGAGGTGCACGAGGTCGAGGGCGGGGTCATGCTCGCCGTGGCCGTCGCGGGCCTCGTCGCGAACATCGCGGCGCTGCTCGTGCTCCGCGGCGGCTCGCGCGAGTCGATCAACGTGCGCGGGGCCTACCTCGAGGTGCTCGGCGACACGATCGGCTCGCTGTTCGTCATCGCCGCCGCGGGCGTCATCGTGGTGACCGGGTGGGTCGCGGCCGACCCGATCGCCTCGCTGCTCGTCGCGGCGCTCATCGTGCCGCGCGCGATCCTGCTGCTGCGGGACGTGACGCGCGTGCTCAGCCAGGCGGTGCCCGCCGAGACGAGCATCGGCGAGATCCGGGCCCACATCCTCGAGACGCCCGGCGTGACCGGCGTCCACGACGTGCACGTGTGGGCGATCACGACGGGCGCGTACGTCTTCAGCGCGCACGTGATCGCCGAGCCGGAGGCGCTCGTCGGGGAGCGCCGCGGCTGCCTGCTGACGCAGCTCGGCGAGTGCCTCGAGGAGCACTTCGACGTGGCGCACTCGACGTTCCAGCTCGAGTCCGCCGAACACGCCGCGCACGAGCATCCGTCGCACGCCTGAGCGTGCCGGGCGAGCCCGCCGGGGCTAGCGCTCGTTCGGCTCGTCGTGGTGGGGGTGCGGGTGCTCGAACACGTCCGGGTCGAGCACGAGGTGCTCGGCCTCGTCGTGGTCGGTCACGACGTCCTCGCCGGAGGCCTCGGCCTTCCTCGCCTTCGAGCGCTCGCGCAGGTAGTGCCAGAGCGTGACGAGGGCGGTGCCGCCGACGGCGGCGAGCAGGATGAGGTCGATGTACTCCTTGACGAAGTCGCCGATGAACGGGATGAACCCGATCGCGTAGCCGAACATCGTGAGGCCGAAGCCCCAGAGCACCGCGCCGATGAGGTTGAAGAGCGTGTACTTGCCCTTGCCCATGTGGCCGACGCCCGCGGCGACGGGCGCGAAGGTGCGCACGATCGGCACGAAGCGCGCGAGGATCACGGTGACGCCGCCGAACCGTTCGAAGAAGGAGTTCGTGCGTTCGACGTTCTTCACGCTGAACAGGCCCGATTCCTTGCGTTCGAAGATCGCCGGACCCGCCTTGTGGCCGATGTAGTAGCCGACCTCGCCGCCGATGAACGCCGAGAGCCCGATGAGCAGCGACACCCACCACACCGAGATGCCGAACACGCCGTGGTCCGAGCCCGGCAGCGGGTGCGAGAGCAGGCCCGAGATCACCAGGAGCGTGTCGCCCGGGAGCAGGAACCCGACGAGCAGTCCGGTCTCGGCGAAGATGATGAAGCAGACCACCAGCAGCGCCCACGGTCCGGCCCCGGAGATGATCGTCTCGGGGTCGAGCCACGGGATGAGGGCGGTGTGGATCACAGGGGTGCTCCTGTCGTCGGGCGCGGCGGTGCCGCGTCACGGGCGGCGGTGTGCGAGCAGTCTACCGAGCCGGGCTGCGCGGCGGCCGGGTGCCGGCCCTGAATCATCCGCCGGGATGACGCGCGCGCGTCCGCGGTGCGGCGCGGCGGGGCATCCACCCGGTCGCAGGCCGCGATCGGCGCCACGGTCAGGCCGCGAGCGCCTCGAAGATGGCGCTGTTGAGCCGGAACGACTCGCGCACCTCCGCGACGAGCCGGTCGACCTCGGCCGGTTCGAGCGCGAGCGCGTTCATGGCGGCGCGGTAGCGGCGCTTGTAACGGACCGGGCCGTCCTCGCCGAGGTCGAAGGCGTAGAAGGCGAGCTGGTCGGGCGTCGCACCGTAGTGGCGGGCGACGAGCGCCGCGATCGCCTGGCCGCCGGACAGGTCGCCGAGGTAGCGCGTGTAGTGGTGGGCGAGGTAGCGCACGTCGTCGTCGGCGACGGCGCGCAGGTGCGTCGCGTACGCCGCGGTCGCCGGGAGCGCGGGATGCGTCTCGCGCCAGTCGGATGCCCCGAGGGCGGTGAGGTCCGACTCGATCGCGGCGAGCCGGGCGAGCGCGGGGTCGAACACGTCCGGGTCGCCCGCGCGCGCGCCGCGCGACTCGAGCGCCTCGTAGACCCAGGCGAACTGCGCGAGGTAGCGGGTGTAGTCGGCCAGCGAGAGCTGCCCGCCCATGAGCGCCGTGATGAACCCGCGGCTCTCGGCGGCGCGGTGGTCGTCGGCCGAGGCGGCGCGGACGAGCGCGGCGACGTCGAGCGGCTCGGTCGCGGCGGGGGCCGATGTCGGCGTCGTGGGGGGAGCGATCGTCATCGGATGCCTCTCGAATGCGGGTTTGGTAAGGCTTACCTCACATGCTAGCGGTCGCCCGCTCCGGCGCAAGCCGATGTGGGTCGCGAGGCGTAGCCTCGGCCCATGCGGTTCGGATTCATCTACCCGGGCGACGACCCGGTCGTCGCGGTCGAACTGGCCGCGCTCGCCGAGCGCTCGGGGTGGGACGCGTTCTTCGTCTGGGAGGGGATCTGGGCGACCGACCCCTGGTCGGTCCTCGCCGCGGCCGCGGTCCGCACCGACGCGATCCGGCTCGGCACCATGCTGACCCCCGTGCCGCGGCGGCGGCCATGGGAGCTCGCATCGCAGGCTGCCACGGTCGACCGGCTCTCGGGCGGGCGCGTCATCCTCTCCGCGGGGCTGGGCGTGCCGCAGACGGCCGAGGAACGGTTCTGGCTCTTCGAGGACGACCCCGGCCGGCGCGAGCGCGCGGAACGGCTGGACGAGTCGCTCGACCTCATCGAGCGGTTGTGGCGGCGCGATGCCTCCGGATTCGACGGGCGGCACTGGCGGATGCGACCGACCGAACGGCTGATCCCGCCGCCCCCCGTGCAGCAGCCGCGGATCCCGACCTGGGTGGTCGGCGTGTGGCCCGCGCCGAAGTCCATGCGGCGCGTCGCCCGGTACGACGGCTGGATCCCGAACTACGCGCCGCCCGGCACCCCGGTCACGCCCGAGGCGCCCGGCTACACGCCCGCGGTCGCCGCCGAGGCGATCGCGTGGCTGCGTGACGAGCGCGCCCGGCTCGGCCTCGCCGACCGGCCGTTCGACGTCACGCAGGAGGGCACGACCGGCGGGACGGACGCCGCGGCCGACGCCGCGCGCGTGCGACCGTGGGCCGAGGCCGGCGCGACCTGGTGGCTCGAGGCCGACTGGTCGGTGACGCCGGATCGCATCGCCGACTACGCGCGCACCCGCATCGCGGCCGGTCCGCCGCGCTGGTGAGGCGGCGGCCGGGCCGGGCGACGTCGATAGACTCTGGCTGACGCGGGCGGGGGAGCCCGCGGCGCACCGAGGGGCGGGGGCCGCGATGAGCCGTGGGACGACCGAGGCGAAGACGCTGCCCGTCCTCGCACTGGCCGCGATGGTCGTCGGCTCGATGGTCGGCGCCGGCGTCTTCTCGCTCCCGTCCACCTTCGGCGGCGCGACCGGCGTCATCGGCGCCGTCATCGCCTGGGCGCTCGCCGGCGCCGGCATGCTCACGTTCGTCCTCGTGCTCCAACGGCTCGCGACCCGCAAGCCCGACCTCGACGCGGGCATCTTCGCCTACGCCAAGGCGGGCTTCGGCAACTACCTCGGGTTCTTCTCCGCGTTCGGCTACTGGGCGAGCGCGTGCGCCGGGAACGTCACCTACTGGGTGCTCATCTGCTCGACGCTGAGCGGCCTGTTCCCCGGGCTCGGCGCCGGGAACACGCCCGCCGCGATCGTCGTGTCGACCATCGGCCTGTGGGGGTTCCACCTGCTCATCCGGCGGGGCATCCGCGAAGCCGCGTTCGTGAACGTCGTCGTGACGGTCGCGAAGCTCGTGCCCCTCCTCACGTTCATCGCGATCGTCGTGTTCGCGGGCTTCGACGGCCGCATCTTCGAGGCGAACCTGTGGGGCGGCGACGGCTCGCCCGACCCGGGCTCGATCGCGAGCCAGATCCAGTCGACCCTGCTGCTGACCGTGTTCGTCTTCCTCGGCGTCGAGGGCGCGAGCGTCTACTCGCGGTACGCGCGGCGGCGGCAGGACATCGGCCGCGCCTCCATCATCGGATTCCTCGGCGTGCTGCTGCTCTTCGTCTCGGTCAGCCTCCTCTCGTACGGCGTGCTGCCGCGCGAGGAGCTCGGCGCGCTGCCCGAGCCGTCGCTCGGCGGCGTGCTCGAGGCCGTGGTCGGCGAGTGGGGCGCCCTGCTCATCGGCGCCGGCCTGATCGTGTCCGTGCTCGGGGCGTACCTCTCGTGGACGCTCATGGCGAGCGAGGTGCTCTTCGCCGCGGCGAAGCAGAACGACGTGCCGCTGTTCCTCCGCGACGTGAACCGGCACGGCGTGCCCGACCGGGCACTGCTCCTGTCGACCCTGCTCGTGCAGGTCCTGCTCGTCCTGGTCATGTTCTCGGAGGATGCGTTCACGCTCGCGTTCAGCCTCACCAGCTCGCTCTGCCTCATCGCGTACGCGCTGAGCGCGGGCTACGGGCTGAAGCTCGAGACGCGATGGGGCGACGATCCCGCGGGCCGATCGCGCCGTGGCCTGCTCGTCGCAGGGCTGGCGACCGTGTACACCGTCTTCCTGCTGATCGCGGGCGGTGCGCAGTACTTCGTGGTCTCGTTCCTGATCCTCGTGCCCGGCTCGATCCTCTACGTCCTCGCCCGACGCGAGCAGGGGCTGCGCGTGTTCACGCGCGGCGAGGCCGTCGTGTTCGCGCTCGCGGTCGCGATGGCGGTGTGGGCGCTCGTCGGGCTGATGACGGGCGCGATCGCGATCTGAGGGTCCGGCCTAGGCGAACAGCGCCTGGCCCACGAACTCGCCCTCGCCGATGCCGCCGGGCACCGCGAAGATCGCGGACCCGACGTGCTTCAGGTACTCGTTCAGGCCGTCCGCCGCGAGCGCGGTCTGCACGTCGACGAACTGCTGGGGCGAGCGCTGGTACGAGAGGAAGAACAGGCCCGCGTCCAGGCGCCCAAGTGCGTCATTGCCGTCCACGAAGTTGTACCCGCGGCGGAGCATCCGCACGCCGCCGTTGTTCGACGGGTGCGCGAGCGCGACGTGCGAGGTGGGTGCGACGAGCGGCGCGCCCGTCGGGCCCTCCGCCTCGAAGTCGGGCTCGGTGAACTCGGTGCCGCCGGACAGCGGTGCGCCGGACCCCTTGGCGCGCCCGACGAGCGATTCCTGCTCGCCGAGCTGCACGCGATCCCAGTTCTCGATGACCATGCGGATGCGTCGGGCGACGAGGTAGGAGCCGCCCGAGAGCCAGGCCGGCCCGTCGGATGACCCGACCCAGACGTGCTCCTCGACCGCCGCGTGCTCCTCGACCTTGAGGTTCGCGGTGCCGTCCTTGAACCCGAAGAGGTTGCGCGGGGTGGCCTGCGCGGTCGACGTCGACGAGGTGCGGCCGAAGCCGAGCTGCGACCAGCGCAGGCTCGCGCGGCCGAACGCGATGCGGCTGAGGTTGCGGATCGCGTGCACCGCGACCTGCGGGTCGTCGGCGCAGGCCTGCACGCAGAGGTCGCCGCCGGTGCGCTCGGGTTCGAGCGCGTCGCCCTGGAAGCGGGGGAGCGGTTCGAGCAGCGACGGTCGGCGGGCGGCGAGGCCGAACCGGTCGGCGCCGTCGGCGGCGACGAAGAGCGTCGGCCCGAACCCGAACGTGATCGTGAGGCCGGCCGCCGGCAGGCCCTGCGCCTCTCCGGTGTCGGCCGGCGGTGCGTAGTCGGAGCCGCCGACGGCGCCGCCCTCCTCGACCTCCAGGCCCTGCGTGAGCCGCGCGGCCGCCGCGGTCCAGTCCGCGAGGAGGGCCATCAGCCCGTCGCGGTCGAGCGCGTCCGAGACGTCGAACGCCGCGAAGTGCAGCCGGTCCTGCGCCGGGGTCGTGATGCCGGCCTGGTGCGGGCCGTGGAACTCGTAGGCCCGCGATCCCGAGGCGGTCGAGCTCGCGGCCGCGGCGCCGGACGCGCCGGCCGCGGCGCCGATCGCGGATGCCGCGCCGACGGCGCCGACCGCGGCACCGGCCGCGCCGACGCCGAGGAGGCCGAGCATGCCGCGCCGGCTGACGCCGGCGTCCGTCGCCGGCTCGCCGGTCGTCGATTCGGCCTTCGTTCGGCTGGCGCGGGCCATCGTCAGACCCCGAGGACCGTCGCGGTCAGCTGCGAGAGCGGCTCGGCGAGGGCGTTGACGGCGTCCGACAGCGCCTTCTTGTCGGCATCGGTGAGCGTCGCGTAGTCGACGAATCCGGTCTCGAGCGATCCGTACGCGGCGAGCGCGGCCTCGAGGGACGTGAACTGCCCGTCGATCTCCTCGACCAGCGCGGCCCCGTCGTCGCCCTTCGACTCGGCGAGCGCCTGCACCGCACCGAACGCGACGCCCGCGCCTTGCACGTTCGCGGCGAAGTCGCTGAGGTCGGTGCCGCTCCACCAGTCCTCCTCGCCCGTGATCTTGCCCGCGGCGACCTCGTCGAGCAGCGCGATCGCACCGTTCGAGATGTCGGCGAGCGAGACCGTGAACGAGTCATCCGTCACCAGTTCGTGCAGTTCGGTGACGTCCGCGACCAGCGCGTCGGCGAACTCCTGGCGCTGCTCCGGGGTCGACGGGGTCCAGTTCGCGAGGGCGTCCTGCCCGTCGGAGTTGAGGTCGCCCGGCGCGGGGGCCCAGAGGTCCTTCTCGATGCGGTGGAAGCCGGTCCAGTCGAGCCCGTCGGCGACGGCGTCGACCTCGCGGAAGTCGATCTTCGGGTCGAGGTCGCCGAACGCCTCCGCGGTCGGCTCGATGCGCTCGTACGAGACACGCGTCGAGGCGAACAGCGAGCGGGCGGTGTCGTCGTCGCCCGCGGCGTAGGCCGCGGCGAACGCCTCGACCTGCGGCAGCAGCTCCGAGGCCTGCGAGCGCACGTACGCGAGGTACTCGGCGACGGCCTGGTCGGCGAGTTCCTGCTCGTCGGCCGAGACAGCGGATGCCTCGCCGGTCACCGTGAACTCCGCGAGCCCGACCGGTGCCCCGACCTGCTGGAACTTGCAGGCCGTGTAGTAGGTGCCGGGCTCGAGCTGGGCCGTGAACGCGACTTCCTGGCCGGGGGTCACGTTCTCCTTCTCGCCGACGATGCGGAGCTGGTCCTCGGCGAGGATCTCGAACTCGTTGACGTCGCTGCCGGTGTTCGCGAGCGCGAACGTGACGGCGCCGGCGGTCGCGGTGGGGGTCGCGACGGCGCACGCGTCGTCGGTGATGTCGACGGCGATCGCCTCGGCGAGGTCGCTCTTGGCGACGCAGCCGCTGAGCGCGAGCGCGAGGACGGTCGCTGCGCCGACGGCAGCGAGGGGGCGACGGATCACGAAGCGCTCCTGAGGGGGGATGCCACGATGGGGGTCGTGGCCTTGACGGGCGGCGTGCCGGGGCGGCGGCGCCGGTTCAGCATCGCGAGGTACAGGCTCACGGTGGTCGCGACGTACGCGACCCAGCCGACGACCTGCGCCCACGTGGGTTCGGGGGTGAAGTTGAAGATGCCGCCGAGGACCGTGTCGAGCCATCCGCCCGGCGGGATGACGCCGGCGAGGCTGTAGGCGGGCGCACCGGCGCCCGGGATCACGGAGGCCTCCTGCAGGTCGCCGATGCCGTAGGCGAGCACGCCGGCGGCGACGAAGATGAGGAACAGGCCGGTCCAGGTGAAGAAGGTGCCGAGGTTGAACCGGACGAGCCCCTGGAGATGCCCCACGAGAGGGCGACGGCGGTGAGGATGCCGAGCACCGCGCCGGCGGTGCCGGAGACGGCGTCGTCGCCGCCGGCGACGTTCGCCCACACGAACAGGGCGGTCTCGATGCCCTCGCGGCCGACGGCGAGCGCTCCGAGCACGACGAGCGCGACCCACGACCGGTCGACGGCGTCGTCGACTCGGCCGCGGAGTTCCTTCGAGAGCCCGGCGCCGTGCGTGCCCATCCAGAAGGTCATCCAGGTGACGAGCGCGACGGCGAGGAGCGAGAGGACGCCGCCGAGGATCTCCTGCGCTTGGAAGGTCATCGCGTACGGGCCCCACGTGAGCACCGCGCCCACGCCGAGCGAGACCGCGATCGCGAGTCCGATGCCGATCCAGAGCCGCCCCAGCAGATCGCGCCGGCCCAGCTTGCCGAGGTACGCGACGAGGATGCCGACGACGAGGCCGGCCTCGAGGCCTTCGCGCAGGCCGATGAGGTAGTTCGCGAACACGGTCGACTCCGGGGTGGAAACGGATTGGGGTTAGCTGAGCCTAACCTATGTCGAGCCGTCCGTCGTCACGCATGACGTCACCCGGTCACCCGGTCACGCGGATCGATGCGGTCCCTCCGCGTCGGGCCCGGCCGCGTCCGCCGCGTCGGGCCGGTCCGCGTCCGCCTCGACGGCGGGCGAGGATGCCTCGACCCGGGTCGGCCCTGCCTCGACCGGTTCCGGGAGCAGCCTGAGCGTTCCCGAGAAGCCGGCCTCCGCGGACATCACCTGCGCCCAGCGCCAGTTGATCCGGGGCTGGCGGTTCCCCTCGTAGACGAACTCGATGGGCATCTGGCAGTTCACCCACATCGACACCAGGACGCCGTTGCGCTGCAGGGCCAATTCGAACGACTCGTTGCGGCGGAGCTTGTCGATGATCACGACCTGCAGGTGCGCGAGGACCCGATCATCGAGCTGGATCGGACGGTTGTCGTCGAAGACGAAGAACCCCATCGGCAGCCTCCCACCAATGCATCCCGGTCCAACGGGCGCTCGACACGGTCGACGGGAACTCGTCGGTTTCGCAGCGGGTCCACGCCGAGATCACTCGACGGAATTCTATTCTCGGGCGTTCGCGCCGGTCCAGATCCGACGGCCCACCTCGAGGGCCGTCGCACTCCGTCTCACGACCATCGCGCCGCGACGAACGCGATCGGGGCGAAGCCGGCCATGATGATCGCCATCGCCGAGTAGCTCCCGACCGCGCCCACCACGAGGGGCCCGAGTGCGGGCCCGAGCGCGGAGACCGCCGTGATCGGGGCCGCGACCACGCCGTTGATCGACCCGTAGTTCCGCGTCCCCCACCGATCGGCGACCGAGGAACCCTGGACGAGCGTCTGCGCCCCGCGGACGGCTCCCGCGGCAACCCCGATGGCGATGAGCAGCCACGGCGGTCCCGGCACGAGCGCCATCAGGCCGAGCAGCACCGCCGCGAGCCCGGACGTCGTGGCGAGCGCCACCCACGGTGCGGTCCGGTGCGGCAGCACCACGTAGACGAGTCGACCGATGACCTGCCCGGCGCCGAGCAACCCGAGCGCCCAGGCCGCGAGCTCGTACGAGAGGCCCTTCTCCATGTAGAGCGGGATGACGGCGAGCGTCACGCTGAACACCGCGATGGCGAGCGCGACCATCGAGGTCTCCAACGCCCAGAATCGCCGGGTCCGCACCACCGATCCGACCCGGTGGACCGGTTCGTCGGGTCGGATCGGGGGCAGCGTCGCCCAGTCGCGCTCGAGGAAGCACCAGTGCAGTGGCAGGGTCAGCGCCAGGAGCACGATCGCGAGCACGAGGAAGGTCGCGCGCCAGTCGAGGCGGGTGAGCAGTCCCGCGACGATCGGCGCGAACACGGTCGATGCGAGACCGCCGGCGAGCGTGAGGATCGTCATGGCCGTCCGCCGGCCGTCGCCGTGCCGGCGCGTGACCACGGTGAAGGCGGCCTGGTACAGCACTGCCGACTGCCCGAGTCCGCAGACGAGCCAGCCGGCCGCGAAGACGACGAGGTTCGGCGCCGCGCTCACGACCACCAGCCCGATGGCGCCGATGAGCGCGCCGGCGGTCATGATGAGCCTCGGGCCGCGATGGTCAAGCCACCGCCCGACGAGGATGCCGGAGAGCGCCGAGACGGTGAGCCCCGCGGAGAAGGCCAGGGTGATCGCAGGGAGCGTCCAGCCCGTCTCCGCGGCGATCGCGGGCGCGGCGACGATCAGGGCGTAGTAGAGGATGCCCCAGCTGACGAGCTGCCCGACCGACAGCGCACCGAGCCGGACTCCGAGCCGGCGCTGCGCGGTCGAGCGGCCGGTCACCTCGAGGCGGTGACGTCGAGCAGTTGCGAGAGCTGGGCGAGCGCGCCCGGGACGAGCCGGTAGTACGCCCACGTGCCGCGCTTGCTGCGGGTCAGGAACCCGGCCTGCATGAGGATCTTCAGGTGGTGCGACACGGTCGGCTGGCTCAGCCCGACGGGCTCGATGAGGTCGCAGACGCACGCTTCCCCGCCCTCGGATGCCGCGACGATCGAGACGAGGCGCAGCCGGGTCGGGTCGGCGAGCGCCTTGAGCTTGTGCGCGAGGTCCGTCGCGCGGTCGGCGTCGATCGCCTCGCGCGTCAGCGGAGTGCAGCACGCCGCGTCGGGCTGGATCACCGGGAGCGACGTCGGGGACATGCGACCCATGCTAGCCGAACATTGACAAACTTCGATGGATGGGGCGACACTCTGTATCGAAGTTCATCGATACATAGGAGCCGCCCGATCATGACCCTGCTCGACCTCACCGTCCCGAGCCTGCGTCCGCGCACCCTCGACTCCCTGCCCGTCGCGATCGTCGGCGCCGGCCCGATCGGGCTGGCCGCCGCAGCCAACCTCGTCGAACGCGGCATCGACTTCGTGGTCTTCGAGGCGAGCGACGCGGTCGCCGGGGGCATCCGGCAATGGGGCCACACGCGCCTCTTCTCCCCGTGGCGTCACGTGGTCGATCCGGCCTCGCGCCGACTGCTCGAGGCGACCGGTTGGGTGCTGCCCGAACCCGACGCCCTCCCCACCGGCACCGAACTCGTCGAGCGCTACCTCGAGCCGCTCGCGGCGCTCGGGCCGATCGCGTCCCGCATCAGCACCGGCGCGACCGTCGCGGCGATCACCCGGCAGGGCATGGACCGCACCCGCACCGACCGCCGAGCCGCGACGCCGTTCCTCCTCCGAGTGCGCACCGCTGCCGGCGTCGAGGAGATCACCGCGCGCGCGGTGATCGACGCCTCGGGCACGACCGACCATCCGAACAGCCTGTCGTCGTCGGGGCTCGAGCCGCTCGGCCTCGCCGACGTCGCCGATCGGGTCAGCCACGCGCTGCCCGACGTGCTCGGCCGGGAACGTGCGCGGTTCGCCGGCCGGCGCACGACCGTGGCGGGCGCGGGCCACTCCGCCGCCAACACGCTGCTCGCGCTGGCGGAGCTCGCGGAGCAGGAGCCCGACACGCGGATCACCTGGCTCATCCGCAATTCGAGCGCGGTGCGCGTCACCACGTCCGACGACGACGGCCTCGCCGCCCGCGCCTCGATCGGGCGACGCGTGGACGCGCTCGTCCGAACCGGCCGGATCGCGGTCGTCGACCGGTTCGAGACCATCCGGCTCGACCGCACCGAGGGCGGCGTGCGCCTCACCGGGCTCCGCGGCGGCGAACTCGTCGAGCACGAGACCGACCTCGTGGTGAACGCCACCGGGTTCCGGCCGGACCTCGACATGCTGCGCGAGATCCGCCTCGAGCTCGATGAGGTGGTCGAGGCGCCGAAGCGGCTGGCCCCGCTCATCGACCCGAACGTGCACACGTGCGGCACGGTCGAGCCGCACGGAATCGCCGAACTGGCGCATCCCGAGCCCAACTTCTTCCTGGCCGGCATGAAGAGCTACGGGCGTGCGCCGACCTTCCTGCTCGCGACCGGATACGAGCAGGTCCGTTCGATCACGGCGTGGATCGCGGGCGACCTCGCCGCGGCGACCGTCGTCGAGCTCGAGTTGCCGGCCACGGGCGTCTGCTCGACGGGTCTGCCCGGCGACGGGGCATCCTGCGCCACCGAGCCCGCCGCCTCCGGTGCGGCGCAGTCCGGCTGCTGCCGCTGACCCGGGAGGCGAACTCCGCGACATAGACTCCCATCTATGGATGCCACGGCGGAGGCCGCACGCGAGCTCCGGCTCGTCGCCGATGCGACGCGTGCGCGGATCCTGCGGAGCATCCTCGACGCACCGGACGGCCGAGTGCTCGTCGGCCGGCTCGCGGAGGAACTCGGGCTCCGGCAGCCGACCGTGAGTCATCACATGAAGGCGCTGTTCGACGAGGGGATGGTCGCCCGGCGGCCCGACGGACGTCGGACCTGGTACTCGCTCGCGCCGGAACGCGCCGATCGGCTCGCGGAGATGTTCGGCGGCGTCGACAGCGGGGCGCCCGTCGACCCGGTCCTGGACCGGGTCGCGCGCGACCTCGGCGATCGCTATCGCGGCGTCTTCGGCGCCGAGACCGTCGAGCGCTACGTGCGGGAGAGCTACGACCTGCTCGCGTCCCGCCCGGACGGCGGCCGACACGTCGCCTCGCTCGCGGCCAGGTTCGCGGCGGACCGCCTCGACGCGCTCGCGCGCGATCCGGGTGATGGGCGGGCCGGCGGCGGGCGTGCCCCCGGGGTGCCCGAGGTCCTGTTCGTCTGCGTGCAGAACGCCGGCCGCTCGCAGATGGCGTCGGCGATCCTCCGGCACCTGGCCGGCGATCGCGTCCACGTGCGCACCGCCGGCTCCGACCCCGCGGGCGAGGTCCGCGGGCCGATCGTCACGGCCCTCGACGAGATCGGTGTGCCCGTCGCGGGCGAGTACCCGAAGCCGCTCACCGACGAGGTCGTCCGCGCGGCCGACGTGGTCGTCACCATGGGCTGCGGCGACGCGTGCCCGATCCTTCCGGGCCGACGGTACCTGGACTGGGACCTCGACGACCCGGTCGGGCAGCCGATCGTTGAGGTCCGCGCGATCCGCGACGACATCGAGCGCCGAGTGCGCGACCTCATCGCGACGCTGTGATCGCGTGCTCCGTGATGGCCCGGACGGGGAGTCGGGGTTGGCGGACTTATAGATATCCATCTATCATTCAGGCATGACCGCCCCCACGCCCTCCGTCCTGTTCGTCTGCGTCCACAACGCCGGAAGATCCCAGATGGCCGCGGGCTACCTCCGAGAGCTGGGCGCCGGCCGCATCGAGGTCCGGTCCGCCGGTTCGGCGCCGAAGGACGAGATCAATCCCGTCGCGGTCGAGGCCATGGCGGAGGACGGTGTCGACATCACCGGGAACACGCCCAGGATCCTCACGGTCGACGCGGTCCGGGCGTCGGACGTCGTGATCACGATGGGGTGCGGCGACGCCTGCCCCGTCTTCCCGGGCAAGCGCTACGAAGACTGGGAACTCGACGACCCGGCCGGTCAGGGCATCGACGCCGTCCGCCCGATCCGCGACGAGATCAAGCGCCGCGTCGAAGCGCTCGTGGCGGAGCTGCTGCCGGCGGCGCCGGCCTCATGAGTCGGAGCTGAGTCGGGCCGATTCCGGCCGAGCGAGCGCGAGCCGAGCCGAGTGCGGAAGGTGGGACTCGAACCCACACGCCCGAAGGCACAGGAACCTAAATCCTGCGTGTCTACCGGTTTCACCACTCCCGCGAGTGCCCAGCCAGTCTAGGCGGCGGACGCCCGCACGCGGCGCGGCCGCACGAGGAGGAACGCGGTCCCCAGCAGCACGACGCCCACCACCGCGATCCGCAGGTCGAGGAAGAACTCGATCACCAGGAAGGGCGGGATGAACGCGAGCGCGGCGGCCGTGTACGTCGCGCCGGGCGCCGGGCGGCGGTAGCCCTCCGGGATCGCCGTCGGCAGGGCCTCGAACCGGGCCAGCGGGATCGACACGAGCCAGACCAGCCCGAGCACGACGACCAGGATGAGCGCGCGGCTCCACCACCAGGCTGCCGTCGCGGGCTCGGGCATCGCCCACGGGGCGAGCAGCATGAGCGCGGCGACCCCGATGATGATCGGCAGGTGCCAGAGGTAGATCGTCATCGACCGGCTGCCCACGAGCGAGACGGTCGCCCGCACGGCCCGAAGCCGCATGAGGGCGTTGAGCGGCGCGTACAGGAGCGTGAGGATCGACACCTGCGCGATGCCGAGGAGCCCGAGCGGACCGGTCGGCGGGTTGAGGTTCGTCAGCATGTCGGGGGAGTACCACCCCCGCTCGACGAGGAGCCAGATCGTGAGGTACGAGACGGCGGCGAGTCCGGTCAGCTGCGGCGCGGTGCGCCGCTTGAACCATCCGTCGGCCATCCAGAAGCCGAGCTGCTGGACGAACGCCCAGATGAAGATGATGTTGACGTGGCCGAGCGTCTCGACGCCGCTCGCGATGCGAGCGGCGTCGATGAGCGCGGCGGTGCCCGCGAGCCCGGCCAGCGTGAGCACGGGGGCCCGTCGGTGCAATCGCGCCGTGATCGGCACCAGGCACTGGACGAGGAGGAACGCGCCGAGGAACCAGAGGGGGGAGCCCGCGCCCTTGGCGATGGCGTCGAGCAGTTCGGGATCCGCGCCCGCGAGCCTCGCCGTGCCGAGCCCGAGCGCGAAGCCGATGAACAGCGGCAGGGCCGGCGTCGCGAGCCGCAGCACGCGCGCCCGCACGAAGTCCGCGGAGTCGCCGCCGCGCTTCTGCAGGCTGCGCCACGCCGTGATCGCGGTGAACCCGCCGAGCGCGAAGAACAGCGGCATCACCTGGCCGGCCCAGGTCGCGGCGGCGAACCAGGGCTGCGCCTCGGCGGGACGGGAGAGGACGATCGCCCCGGAATCGTCGAACCAGACCCCGATCATGAGCAGGTGGGCGACGACCACGAGCAGGATGCAGGCCGCCCTCGCGAGGTCGACGACGACGTCGCGACGGGCGATGAGCGCGGCGCGTTCGACGGCGGTTCGTGATTGCGTCATCGGCCTCCCATCGGAAGATGCTGCCGACGTGATTTTACCTGTGGAGAACCGGCGCCGCGGTCGTCCACGCCCCCGCCAAGATGAAGCGCATGACCGATCCCGTGCGCACGATCGCCGAGCGCGTGCGGAACCGGGTGCTCCGGGAGGGCGTCGACGTCGTGCACGACGAGGGCGCGGCCGCCCGATTCGCCCGTGAGGAGGTGCGCCGGCACTCCGAGCGCGCGCTCGCGGGCACGGCCGTCGCGCTCGCCGACGAGGCCGGCGTCGAGCGCGAGGTGGTCGCCGCGATCACGGGGTACGGCCCGCTCCAGCCGTACTTCGACGACCCGGGCGTCGAGGAGATCTGGATCAACGGCCCCACGCGGGTGTTCATCGCACGTGACGGCATCGCCCAGCTCACGCCGCTCGTCCTCGGGGACCGCGAGGTGCGCGAACTGGTCGAGCGGATGCTCCAGCACTCGGGCCGACGGGTCGACCTCAGCTCGCCGTTCGTCGACGCGTCACTGCCCGACGGGTCGCGGCTCCACGTCGTGATCCCGGACGTCACCCGATCGCACTGGGCGGTGAACATCCGGAAGTTCCAGGCGCGGCTGCGGGCGCTGCCCCAGCTCGTCGCGCTCGGCGCGCTGACCACGACGGCGGCCGAGTTCCTGCGCATGTCGGTGCTCGCGGGCGCGAACATCCTCGTCGCCGGGGCCACGCACACCGGCAAGACGACGCTCGTGAACGCGCTGCTGTCGGCGAGCAGGGTCGGCGAACGCGTCGTCACGGTCGAGGAGACCTTCGAGCTCGACATCGACGTGCGCGACCACGTCGGGCTCCAGTGCCGTCAGCCGAGCCTCGAGGGCACCGGAGAGGTCACGCTCCGCCGGCTCGTGAAGGAGGCGCTGCGGATGCGGCCCGACCGGCTCGTCGTCGGCGAGGTGCGGGACGCCGAGAGCCTCGACCTGCTCATCGCGCTCAACTCGGGCGTGCCCGGGATGTGCACGATCCACGCGAACTCCTCCGCGGATGCGCTCACCAAGCTGTGCACGCTGCCGCTGCTGGCGGGCCGCAACATCGACCCGGCGTTCGTGGTGCCCACGGTCGCGTCGACGATCGACCTCGTCGTGCACCTCACGATCGATCGGGCGGGCCACCGCCGCGTCGCCGAGATCGCCGCGCCCACCGGACGCATCGTCGACGGGCTCGTCGAGTCCGAGGTCCTGTTCGCGCTGCGCGACGGGGCACTGGCGCCGACCGGCGCCCGCCCGCCGCGTCCGCAGAAGTACGCCATGGCGGGCCTGGATCCCGACGTCGTCCTCGGGCAGGCGGGCGCGTGAGCGTCATCCTCGGCGCCCTGCTCGGGACCGGGCTCCTGCTGCTGCTCTCGCCCGTGCTGTGGCCGGAGCGAGGTGCGCGGGCCTCGCGCACCGGGTCCGGCCGGATCCGCGACGAGTTGCAGCTCGCGGGCCTCGGGCACGTCCCCCTCCCGGCGATCGGGCTCGTCGCGGCGGTGCTCGCGGCGGTCGTCGCCGCCATCGTGCACGCGATCTTCGGCCTGCCCGTCCTCACGCTCTCCGGCGGCGCGCTCGGGCTCCTGATCGTGCCGTTCCTCGTCCACCGACGTGCCGAGCGCCGCCGGGCGGCGAACCGGGCGGTGTGGCCCGAGGTCGTCGACCACCTGGTGGCGTCGGTGCGCGCGGGGATGTCCCTGCCCGACGGCGTCGCCGCGCTCGCCGAGCTCGGACCGTCGGCCACGCGGGCGGACTTCGCGGCGTTCGAGGCGGACTTCCGGCGGACCGCCGACTTCGGCCTCGCGCTCGACCGGCTCAAGGAGCGGCTCGCGGACCCGATCGCCGACCGGCTGATCGAGACCCTGCGCATGGCCCGCGAGGTCGGCGGAACCGAGCTCCCGACGGTCCTGCGCGGGCTCGCGCGGTCGCTGCGCGAGGATGCCTCGGTCCGCGGCGAGGTGCACGCGAGGCAGTCGTGGATCCGCAACGCCGCCCGGCTCGGCGTCGCCGCCCCCTGGCTGCTCCTGCTCCTGCTCGCGTCGAAGCCGGAGACCCTCGAGGCGTACGACAGCACGGCCGGGAGCATCCTGCTCCTCGTCGGGGTCGCCGTGAGCCTGCTCGCCTATCGCGCGATGATCGCACTCGGCCGGCTGCCCGCCGAACGGCGGTGGTTCCGATGAGCCCGGGGGTCGCCCTGTCGATCGCGTCCGGTGCCGCGCTCGGGCTCGGCCTTTGGCTGATCGCGTCGACCCTGCCCAGGCTCGGCCGGCCGCGGCTCATGGAACG